>NC_013223.1:1316666-1645833 GCF_000024325.1 Desulfohalobium retbaense DSM 5692
TCGGTAGCGGTGCGCTGGCCTAGCAACCATGCCGGATTTTTGATCCGGTGTGCGTTTGAGCCCAGCCGCTATGCCATGGACGACCAGCGAGGGAGAGAAAAACGTGCTTGATGTCAAAGCGTTATTGGACGAGATGAAAGCCTCCCCGTACGAGGAAATCGCGGTCAACGCCCCGCATACCGGGGTAGTGACCTTTGCTGTTACCGAGGAAGGGCAATGGGCCGAGGGACCTGGGAAGGAGCCCGTGAGTGAACCGGGTTCGGTGGTGGCCCATCTGGAACGTGAACGGAACAATAAACCCATTTTCGCCCCCCAGCGGGGACAGATCGTACATATTGCCAACGAATTAGAAGGCCGCTTTGTTGAAGCCGGGACGCCATTATTGACCATCCGGCACTTTTTGACCAAGCAGGAAGTGCTGGATCGTATTTTGCAAAAAGCGCTTTTTTTGTTTATAGCTCCAGAACGGGCCATGTATTATTTTGTGCCCGAAGTGGACAGCAAGATTCGCACAAAGGGATCGCGTTCCGTTCGGGTCCACGACGGCGATGAGATTTTTATTCTTTCGCGGATGAAACGGGAAACCTCTCTGGCCTATTCCGGGCCGGAGGGCATCATCTACACCGTGTATTTCCAGCCGAACAAGAATGTGGACGGAGGGGAGCCATTGATCGGTGTGTGTCCGGAGGATCAGCTGGACGCCATCCAGGATGTGGTCAACCGTGTCCAGAGCGAATGGCAGGAACAGGAGTAGCGCTATGGGCAAAGTGCTCCAGATCAGAGTCAGTGCATCGACCCCGTTTCCGGAGGAAGTCCAGCGGCAGTGGCCGCGACTGAGCGCACTGGCTTGGCCCCAGGGCGAGCCGCAATCGCCCTCGGTCCCCGCTTTGGCCCGGGCCCTGTATGACCAGTACCGGTTTGGCGGGGCGGATCCGATATGGAAGACATTGGCCGATTCCCTGGCCACCATGCACCAGGCCCACCGGGAATTGGACGACGCTTTGGCCGAATGGCAGCCGCAGGAGGCCAATCAGGCCAGCGACCGGCTTGAGGATAGCCTGAACGAGATGGAACGGCTGGCCGCGGCAGCAGAATAGGATTGCCTCAACCGGCAGCGAATAGAATCAGCACATTGGTTGCACAGACAAGGAGAATATAGATGGCAGGGACACTCAACAAGGTCATCATTGTCGGACGCCTCGGACGCGATCCCGAAGTACGCTATACACAAAACGGAACGCCTGTAGGCAATCTGAACGTGGCCACCGACGAATCTTTTAACGACCAGCAAGGACAGCGCCAGGAACGCACGGAATGGCACCGGATCGTGATTTTCGGGCGTCAGGCCGAAAATTGTAAGAATTATCTGCGCAAGGGGTCCCAGGTCCTGGTCGAAGGCAGTTTACAGACTCGCAAATGGCAGGATCAGCAGGGACAGGACCGCTACAGCACGGAGATCAAGGCCCTGCGGGTCCAGTTTTTGGATTCCCGCGGCTCTCAGCAAGGTGGCGGTGGTCAGCAGCAAGACTCCTATTCCCAGGCCGGACCGCCTCAGCAGCAATCCGGTCAGGATCAGATGGGCCCGGCGTTTCCTTCCGAAGCCAGCGCCATGGACGATATTCCCTTTTAGCTTTTTTTTGCAGACTCCGGCCGATATCAGGCGCACGGAGATACCGCGATTGTGACAAACGAATGTCCGGCACACTCCCGTGCCCGGGCATTCGTTTGCCCGTTTGTGAGCAAAGTTCAAAACGTTGCCTCAGCCTGCCGCATATTCGTCGGCTTTCTGGGGCAAAACGGTGTGCCAAGGTGTGCCAACCGGCCTGAGGTGAACTCCCCTTGACTCCCATGACGGGAGGAGTGTTTGACATCACGCAGTTTGCGCCTCGTCTTAACCCGATTGTTCGTTCAGCGACTTTATGTCCCCTGCCTTATCGTTCTGGTCCTGGGGTCGACTGTTCTGGGCTGGGGACAGTTTCGGGAACTGCGCCACCATCAGCAGGAAACTGTTGACGGCGTGGCCCGGGCGTTTACACTGCAGTTGGAATCTACCGGCCGATTTTTGACGCAATTCGGGCTGACGGCGGAGACGACGTCGGAGTTGCAGCAAACGCTTCGCGCTGTGGTGGAAAATTCCTCGCTGTTTGAGCGTTTCATGGTTCTGGATCCGAATGGATCGGCAATTCTCCATGTGGACGCCCCCTCTTCCTCCTTGCCAGCCTTCTCTCCGGAGACCTTTGCCGCACGTGCTGAACAGCAGATGCTCTTCGGCCCCTTGGGCCGCGATGGGGATACGGCCTCTTCCATGTGGGCCATCGTGCGCAGCAGACCGCAAGGCAGCACGATTGTCGGCATTATGAGCCAGAGATCCCTGGCGCGTCTGTTTCGCACTGTGGCGGGGGATCACCACAACCAATGTCTGTTCCTCTCTGAATTTCAGGGCGACATGATTTTCGCCACGGACCAGGCCCCACCGAGTTGTGCCACCAATTGGGAGCAAACCGACCTCCTGCACCAAGCCATCCAGGCTGGTTCGAACCCGGTTTCCGGATTTGTCTCCTTTGACAACGAAATCACCTACACCAGTGCCCGGGCCGTGCCCCGGGCCGGGCTTGTTGTCGGGGCCAGCCGCGACGCCGCTGAATTTATTATTCCTTTGGTGATCCTGTGTTTTGTGATCGCCTTGATCTTCAGTTGCTTTTTCGGTCTCGTCGTTTGGCGGTTGCGGCGGCGGATCCAGAGTCAAGTGGTGGATCCCCTCCACGATTTCACCGACGAGATGCGCTCTTTGGAGCAGGGCAGGGTAGTCTGCGAGAACAGCAGACAGCCGTTTCAGGAAATGGAGGTCTTGCGCTGTCGATTTATGGAGATGGCCCATACCCTGAATACCCGGGAACAGGAACTGCGCGAGAGTCAGGAACGGTTGAACCTCACGGTCAATAGCGCCGGGTTGGGGTTGTGGGATTGGAATCTGCGCCAGGGGACAATTTTTTCCAGTTCCCGGTGTTCGGAGATCCTGGACTTTCCCCCCTACGAAGCCACGACCCGGATCACGCAGTGGTCCAGGCGGATCCATCCCCGGGACCGGGAGGAGGTCAAGCGGCGATTGCGGGCGCATCTGCTGGGCCAGGAGGACACCTTTGAGACCGAATTCCAGATTCAAACCCGGGACAACATTTGGCGCTGGGTTTGGGTCTGCGGAAGGATTGTGGAGAGCGACGCTCAAGACCGTCCCCTGCGGATGACAGGAACCGCCCTGGATATCGCCAAGCGCAAGACGGTTGAAGAGAAATTGCGCACCCTGACCCTGGCCGTGGCCCAGAATCCGGTGCCGATCCTCATCACCGACGAGGTGGGACGATTGGAGTATGCCAACCCGGCATATCTGGAGTTGACCGAATTGACGACCAATGAAGTCCGAGCCGGGCTGGAGGCCAAAGCGGGGCCGCACTTCATTGACGGCAGTTTCATCCGCCATTTCCATCAGGTTTTGTTCAGCAAGGGCCATTGGCAAGGGGAGTTGCAGAATGTGACCAAAAGCGGACGGGTATTCTGGGAATTTACCTCCATCTCGCCGCTCCAAAACGAAAAAGGCGAGGTCACCCACTATGTGGCCGTGCGCAAGGAAGTCACCGCCCAGAAGCAGGCCGAATCCAAACTCCGGGAATTGGCCACCCGCGACAGCCTGACCGGGGTCTGGAACCGGCGCTATTTCTTTGAGTTGGCCGCCCGGGAGCTTGAAAGCGCCCAGCGTTACAAACATCCTTTGTCATTGATTCTCTATGATATTGACCACTTCAAACGTATAAACGACACCTATGGCCACATGATCGGCGACGAAGTCCTGCGTCAGCTGACCCAACTCGTCGGGGCCAACCTCCGCAATGTCGATCTGCTGGCCCGGGTCGGCGGCGAAGAATTCGCCGTGTTGTTGCCGCACACCTATCTCGAACAGGCCCACACCGTGGCCCGGAGGATTCTGCGGGGGGTCAACGAGGCGGTGATCCGGACCGAGGCCGGGCCGTTGCAGCTCACGATCAGCATCGGTATGAGTTCCTCAGCCCATGCCGACAATTGTCTGGAATCGTTGATCCATGACGCCGATCAGGCCTTGTATGCGGCCAAGAACAAGGGGCGCAACAGTATTTGTGGTCCAATGATCGGCATGGAGTGAGGTGTCCCGTGTGTCGGAGCCGGCCCTGCTGAGAACCGGCTTATTCTTCGTCGGACTCCAGCGGCCAGGAGAGTTCGACACTGACTTTTTCCCGCCCTTTTTTCCTTTCCGCCTCCATCTCTACATGAAGTTCCCCACGAGGGGCGACCTCGATGCTCTGCCCGCCGAGGTCACATTGCAGCGATCCTGCGGCCAGCGAATCGGCCATGTCCCGGAGCATGACTTCCAATTGGTGCCGGGTCAGGGTGCCGTTGAGTTTAATCTTGTCCTTGCCCATAGCCTTCCTCCGTGTACTGAAGAATCAATTCCCACATCTGCTGTCCCTCGACGGTAAACAGCCCACCGTCCAAAGCGGCCACATTGTGTCCCAGAACGCTCAAGACCCCGCTTCCCTGCGGCAACAAGCCCAGAAATCCCGACAAACTACTGTTTTGCCGGGCCTGCAACCGTATCCGCCATCCGCGAGACCAGCGACAGGGCCCGAGGAGATGCACCGGCCCCCAGGCCCGGGTGTGTGGGGATTGGAGTGCTGTATACACGGCATCGAACACAATGGCATACAACAAGACGGCCCACCGGGTCGGGACAGGTGGGTCCTGGGACTCGGGTATCCAGATTTCGTCCGCCTCACCGGGATCCGGCATGGATTCGGCCAAGGTCGCGCGGCAAGCGCGGTCAAATGTCTGCAAGACCTGCGCATCCATGCTCTCCCCCCATCCTGGTTCCTCGGCGAGCACCAGACGCTGGAAGAGGTCCCTGGCAGAACGGAGCTGGACGAGCCAAGTCGTGCTTTGACCGTGCCTGACCTGTGGGCGCAACAGGCGTAACAGCCGGGCGACACTGGTTGCCCCTGGAGTCTGTTCCCCGGCGTGCGGAAACCAGGACCGAGGCAGCAGCATCACGGTTAAAAGCGCAGGCCCGTTGTGGACCTCCGGCCAGGGGCTGGCCACCGTATGGGCCAAATGGGCAGTACCGGCCTGGTCGTGGATCTGATGGAGTTCAAGGCCGGACGACGGTTCTCTGGTGCGCTCAAGCAGGCTGGCGGCCTGGGGGGCGAACCCGTCGGCGGTCAGCCCGAGCCATTGGGTCAGGGCAGCGTTGGCAAACAGACATTGCCCTTTAGTAGATACCACCGCGCAGGGGACTTGGAAGTGATCCAGCCAATTTTCAAGTTCCCGGACCTGGACTTCGCGGTGCAATGTCGCGCTGACGGCCCGCTCCAAAGCATCGCCGTCTGCAGCCGGGGAAGCGGGAGGCTCCGTGTCCGAAGCGTGTTGCTCCTGCATCCATTCCAGGGGATCACGTCCCAGGTGGAAATCCTTCGGCATGATTGAACCTCCTTTCGAATTCACGGCACAGAGCTGCGAAATCCCAGGCGCCGTTACTTTTCGGGGCGTAGCGAAAGATATCCTGGCCGAAACTCGGTGCCTCGGCCAAAGCGGTCGTCTTGCGCACCGTGGCTTCCATAAGCTGTTCCGGAAAATGGGCTCGGACCAAGCGCTGGATTTCGCGGTGCAGGCGCCGGCGTTTGTCGAAACCGTTGAGAAAAATGGCGCTGAGGCTGAGATGGGGCTCGATGTCCCGACGCAGGACGGAAATGGTTTTGGCCAGGGAACTCAAGCTCTGCAGCGCGAGGTATTCGGGCTGGAGGGGAACGAGAATGTTCCGGGCGGCGACCATGCCGTTGACGGCCAAGAATCCCAGTGTCGGCGGACAATCGAAAAAGATGGAGTCGTAGCCATCGGTGAGCGGGGCCACATGTTCCCGGACCAGATCCCACCAGGCCTGACGGGTCGTTTCCCCTTCCAGGGTGCCAAGGGCCGGGCCGGCCGGAATGAGGTCCAGATTTTCGCCGCGTTGGAGGACCTGGTCGAGCGTGGCTCTGCGGTGCACAAGGTCAGCCAGGGTTGGCACCCCCGCATCCGTGGCTACGGCCGGAAAGAGGCTCAAGCTCAGATGGGCCTGCGGATCGAGGTCAACAAGGAGTACGCGGCGGCCCTGCCGGGCAAGGCCCGCGGCGAGATTGCAACAGGCGGTGGTTTTACCGACTCCGCCCTTCTGGTTGACAACAGCAAAGGAAGGCATGGAGACCTCATAGTGGAGAGTGGAATAATGATATCTTACCTTTGCAAAATCAGAGCAAGAAAATCAACCACCTTTGGATGACAATACCATACGATCAGTGCTGCACCGGGCATGAGGTCAAAGAAACGACGCGAACCAGGTTGCACCAACGTTGCCGAGAGATGGGCGAGGCGGGAAGCGGAGATCTGAAACGGGGAGGTGGCGGCTATTGCCCGAGCTGATAGCGACGCACGGCCCGGTTGTGCTCACGCAGGGTGCGGCTGAAATGGTGCCCCCCGTTTTGGGTGGCCACGAAATAGAGATACTCGTGGTCCTCGGGGTGCAGGGTGGCTTGCAGTGCTCCCAGGCCTGGGGAACAGATGGGGCCGGGGGGCAGTCCGGCATGGCGGTAGGTGTTGTAGGGATTGGTGGCGTTTTGGAGGTCGGAGCGGCGGAGATTGCCGTCAAATTCGGGACCGATACCGTAGATCACGGTGGGATCGCATTGCAGTCGCATACCGCGTTCGAGCCGGTTGGCGAAGACACCGGCCACTCTCGCCCGTTCTTCAGGAAGGGCGGTTTCCTTTTCCACCAGCGAGGCCAGAGTCACGGTGCGCACAATCTCAGCACTATCCGGCAGCCCTTCGGGCCAGAGCTGGTTTTTGGCGACATCCCAGAATTGACGGAACATGGCTCGCAACAACGGGTAGGGATCGTTTCCCCCGGGTCGCGGCAGAAAATAGGTTTCCGGGAACAAAAATCCTTCGGCGTGGTCGGTGGGGATATCCCAGGAGTCGAGGAAAGCTTTGTCCGCAAGAGCGGCCGCAAAACGCTCCCGGGTGGTCAACGGGGTCTCGCCGGCGTTCGTTGCCACCTCCCACCAGGGCAATCCTTCGGGGATGGAAAAGGTGTAGAGGATGGCCCGGCCGGAGACGAGGGTCTGAAGGATTTTTTCCGGGGACCATCCGGAATGGAGCCGGAACTCCCCGGCCTGGACCGATCCGGTCTTCTGTTTGACGCGGGCCAGAAGGCGGAACTTCCAGGCGGCATCAATCACGCCTTGGTCTTCGAGGAGTTGACTGATCCGGGCGAAGTTCCAGCCGGGGTTGATCGTAACCTCAATCGCACGCCCGGGTTGGGTCATGGGAGTGGACATGTAGGCATACCCACCGGCCCAGAGGAGAAACCCGAAGGCGCTGAAAATGACCAGCCCAGCTAAGAATTTGGAGTACGTCATAACAGAAAGGGACTTGTCCAAGGGTTTGCGGCGTTACGCCGGTCACTCGCCGGCGGTGTTGGCCGGGCCGGATGCCAGAAAGCTCTCTAAAATAGCGACCGCGGCGTGCTGGTCCAGGAGGTCCTTGCGCTTGTGCCTTGGCACGCCGGCCTCGCGCAGGGCCTCTCCAGCGAATTCCGAAGTCAGGACTTCATCGACATAATAGATGGGCAGAGCGATCCGCCGGGCCAGACTGGTCCCGAAATTCCGGGCCTGCCGGGTCGTCAAGGTTGCCGTGCCTTCCAGGTCATAGGGCAAGCCGATAACTACGGCTTCAATGGCGTAGGTTTCGATATAAGCCAGTAATTCCTCGAAGAGGGCCTGCCGTGTGCTCCGCTGCACCGTGGCCAATGGGGTGACGACAGTAGCCTGGCTATCGCTCAGGGCCAGCCCAACCCGCTTGAGTCCGAAATCGATACCGAGATAGCGCATGTCCGGTCGGCCCCGCCTCAGGCGGAATTGTTCTGCCCTGTCTTGGCGGGCGTGGTGCAGGCAATGGCGATCTGGCGCCGGTCACGGCTGTCGGTCTTGCCCTTCTTGACTGCCTGCAGGCAGCGGCGCATCCAATCCTGCCCCAAATGGATCTGGGCCAGGAATTCAGCGGCGTGGAGGATGTCGCGTTTCCAGCCCTGCTGAACCGCGATGCGGTTCAGACCGACCTTGCACGAGGGACAGCCGACGACAATCGGCGATCCGGCGGCGTAGGAGCGGCAGTCCTCTTCGAGTTGGCGTACCTTCCGGTCACGGAGGGTATTGTAGATCTGCGGCGAGGTCAGGGCCCCAAGTCCGCTTTCCCCGCAGCAGCCCGGGCTCTGGCGAACGGCGGTATGGAGTTGACTGGCCAGGGCTGCGGTATACGCCGTGGCCGCCTTGGGCCCGGCGACACCGGTGAATTCGGCGTGACAGGAGACGTGGTAGAGAACCTCCTCCAGATCGCACTGACCAGGCGGCAGAGCGTGCAACAGAAATTGCAGCGCATCCTGGTGTGTCGCTGGCTCCTGAAGGGCGCTGCCAAGTCCGAAATCCGCCAGGGATTCGCGGCAGGTGCCGCAGGCGGTAATCAGCTGACCAACCCGCAGCCCCCGGTTGGCCGCATAGGTGATGTGATCCCGGAGGCGTTCGGCCACCCGTTCGCGGTTGTGGGTGTAGGCGTCTTTGCACCCGGCCGCGAGCAGGGGGTAGCCGCAGCACATATGTTCAGGAGGCAAGACCACGGCCTTGCCTGAGGCCAGCAGCAAGCTCATCGTGGCCAGACCAATGCTGCGGTAAAACAGGGATGCCCCGCAGCCGGGAAAATACAAGACGGCATCGAGTTCGTCCTGGTCCGCCAAATGAGCGGGCACGAACAGGGCTCCCTGATCCAGATGCAGGGCCTGGGGCAGGTTCTTGAACTGCAGGGCCGGGCCAGGACCGCGCAGGAGCGGGCTCTGCCGTTTTTGCCGCCAGGAAGCGGGCAACAAGGGCGCAGCCTTGCTCTGTAAGGATTGACCGACAGCGGCGAGCTTGGCGGCCTGAGTCACCCGTTCTGGATGCTCTCCAAGATAATTGAGCACCCGGGATTTGAGGGGGTGACCACCTGCTCCTTTCTCCTCCAAAAAGGAGCGCATATTCAAGGCGACATCGTGACTTCGGATCTTGACCGGACAGACGGTCATGCATTTGCCGCAGGCGGTGCAGTGTTCCATGAGCTGCCGCAGGTCCTGCATCAGATCGGGATCCGGCTCGCCGGTGTCCATCAACGAATAGTACAGGGCCTCAATGAGTGCGCCCAGAGTGATGTTCTTGCTCCGGGGGTGGTACAGAAAACCCTTTTCCGGGTAGAACATGGGGCAGACCTGTTTGCATTTGCCGCACCGGGTGCAGGTCTGGATATTGCGCAACAGCGGAATGAGCCGTTCTTTCTGGGGCAAGGCGGTCTTATCGATGTCCTGGATGAGCCGGTTGAAGGAGAAGGTGTAGGGAATGGTCTCCAGCCGGTTCTGCATCAATTTGCCGGGATTGATGGTGTTTTTGGGATCGATCTGCCGTTTGTAAGCCTTCAGGGCCTCCAGTTTGTCTTTCTGGAGGTAATTGATTTTGGTGATCCCGATGCCGTGCTCACCGCTGACGCCGCCTTTGAGGGTCAAAACTTTTTTGAAGACCTTGTCCACGGCTTCTTCGACTTCATGCAGCATCTGGGGATCATTGGAGTTGACCGGAAAATTGACGTGGCAGTTGCCGTCCCCGGCGTGCATGTGATTGGCGATGACCACGCGGGTGGCGAAGATCGTGTCCCGGATGGCCCGCAATTCCTTATCCAGATCCGGGTACCGGCTGCGCAGGTCGCGGAAGAAATAACTGATCTGGAGCTGGAGTTCCTGCTCCGCGATATCCCCGGGCCCCATGGTCTGCTTGAGGATGCGCGACGTGATGTCCAGTTCCATCTGGATGAATTCATCGCCGGGATCGATTTCGTTGAGCTGGTTGACCGCGTTCAGCCCGCGCCGATAGGCCCGTGCCAGGTAGTAGAGATTGAGTCCCTCCAGAAAATCGGAAAATTCCGGGATCGCCTCCAGGGGAATGACCACGTCTTCGTTGATTTTGAATCCACTGGTGTGTTTGGCGATGGCACTCAGCTTGTGGCGGTCTTCCCAGAAGACCTCGGCTTCCTTGGCGTCCCCGGCGACAAAGACATCGACCTTGTCGTAGGCCTCGGCGATATTGACGATATTAGCCACGGCCGCGTTCAGGGCGTCGGTATCGTTGGAGTCGAGCTGAAGGAGGAGAACCGAAATGGGTTCGCCCTCATAGCGCTGGGACTTCTTTTCGTATTCAATGGCCTGGACGTACTTGGAACCGAATTCCTCCAGCGAGGCCATCTTGACCAGGTCGCCCTCGCGCCGGATGGTATCGCGCAGGCCGACGAGATCGTTGATGACCAGCATGGCGTTGCGCATGGAGCGTCCGAAAAATTCGAGACACAGGGTCCGGGAATGTTCGAGTCTGGGGTGCAGGGTGAAGCACGCCTCGGTGATGATGCCGTCGACGCCCTCTTTCTGGACCCCTGGCAGTCCACCGAGAAATTTATTGGAGACGTCCTTGCCCAGACCAGTGGCCCGGATTTCTTCTCCGTTCAAGGCCACGGAATCGCTCAAGGTGCCGTCTTCAGCGTAAATATCGAAAATGGCAGTGTCTTCGGCCAGGATCTTGCGCCAGGGATGGTCGCGGCGGCAGACTTCAATCAGGGACCCGTCCGGCAGGACCATTTTGTAGCTGTAGATATTGTCCAGGGTGGTGCCGTATTCGAAGGCAAAGGGGCCACCGGCGTTTTCAGAGATATTGCCGCCGAGGGACGAAGCGGCCTTGGAAGCCGGGTCCACGGTCAGCACCAGGTCTTTTTGGGCCGCGGCCTGAATGGCGGTCAGGGTGATGACCCCGGCCTGGGCGCAAATGATCTGGGCTGCAGGATCGACCTCAAGGATGGTCTTCATCCGGCTCAGACTCAGGATGACGCTGTGCCGATGGGCCGGGACCGCGCCCCCGGTCAGGCCGGAACCGCCTCCGCGTGGCACCAGGGCAAATCCCATTTCCGAAGCCAGGCGGACAATGGACTGGATCTCTTCGGTGGAGCCCGGAGAGAGCATCAGAAGCGGAATCTCAAGCCGCAGGTCCGTGGCGTCCGTTGAACATTCGACCAGGGCCTTGGGCGAGGCCACGATATGCTCGGGCGGAATAATCTGACGGAGCCGGTCCAGGATCGAGTCCTTGAATTCCTGGTCTTCGAGAAATTCTTGCCAATAGGTGTCCAAGCGTTGACGCAGGTCGTTGTAATAGACCTCGCTCAGGCCGACCTTTTCCGCGTCCAGGCGATCAAAGACCGATTTCTTGACCCGTTCCGGGGGAATGAACGGGTTGTAGCGGATGATGAAAATCTCCGAGGCCAGACTCAAGGCGAGTTCTTGAACCGATTCCGGCCAGGAGTCGAACTCCTCTTCAGCAACATAGAGCACGCGGTCAAGGAGGCGACGCTGGGAGAGGGAAATATGGGGAAGTTTTTTGGGCATAGTGTTGCGATACGGTGGTTTGAGGGTGTTTGGCAGCGCGTGAGTGTACTCGTTTTGTAAAGCGGAATGGTACGGCGCCGGGGAAACCGGAGCGTCTCGGATCAACAGGTGTGGAAAACAGGCACGGATTGTCTCGCAGCCGCAGGGCAGCCGATTGATCGCTCAACTCAAGCACAAGTGTCTCGCTGAGAATCTATCAATATACTTGGTCAGACAGCATATTGCAAGTTGGACACAGAGGGGTGGGCGCTGGACCTCAGCACCGAGCATGGCGAGCTGAAATCTGACGGTCAGTCTTGAGACCGATTCGGGACAGGATTTCGTGTTCTTTGGCTTTTCTTGGTCTTTTGCCCTCGCGCCGTTGTGTGCTCCTCAATCTCTGAGCAGGGCAATCCATCACCTCTCGGCCCCAAAAAGCGTGACCTGGGAGGATCCAGGTCACGCAAAAAAGTCGTACCGTGGCACTGGCAGGCGGAGAGGGGCCGGGAGCTGCTAGTTCAAGCTATCTGGCTCCACGAGCAATACCCGGGGCGTGACTCCCAGCCATTGGGCGAGATAGCGGCGGAGGTCGTCGACGAGTTTGCGCTGGCGCTTCATCTGATCGAAAAAGAGATCTTCACGGATTCCCAGGCGCAGAATCAGCTCCTGGTCCGGGCCGGAGCCGGCGATCGTAGCGTTCCAGTGGATGTCGAAATCCAGATAGGTGCTCAGCAGCTGCCCAATGCGTGCCGGGGCGATATTGACTCCCTTGACGGTCAAGACGTCGTCGACGCGTCCGGCAATACGGTCCAGGGCGGTGAACACGGAGCCGCAGCCGCACGTATCCGGCACCCGTCGGACCTTGTCGCCGGTGCGGTACCGCAGCAGGGGCACAGCTTCCTTGACCAGCGTGGTCAGCACCAGTTCGCCCCATTCGCCGTCAGGCACAGGCTGGTGCGTCTGAGGATCGAGAACCTCGGCGTAAAAGAGATCTTCCTGGACATGGAGCACGGATTGGTTACGGCATTGCGCAGCCACAACCGGCCCGTAGGCCGCGCTCAAACCGTAAAGGTCATAGATCTGGGCCTGGAAGCCGTCCTCGAGGACAGCCCGGGTGTCGGCCGAGAACGGTTCCCCGGTCACCAGGAGGCATTTGAGTCGCAGCGCGGCCGGTGAGACATCCTGGTCCTTGAGGGTCTGCAGCAAGCGCAGGGCGTAACTCGGTGTGGCCACCAGACAGGAGGTCCCGAAATCCCGCATGATCTGGACTTGCTTCGGCGTGCGCCCCGTGGCCGTGGGAATGACCGAGGCCCCGAGCTTGCGGGCGCCTTCGTGAAAGGTGAAGGCCCCGGTCCCCAGACCGTAATTGAGCGTGATCTGAAAGACGTCGTCTGCATCAAGGCCAAGGCCGGTCATGATCCGGGCCATGAGCATCGCTGCGTTGGTCAGGTCGCGCTCGGTATAGCCGTGCACCACTGGTTCCGGATGCCGGCCGGTGGTGGTGTGGATCTGGACGACTTCCTTAAGCGGGGTGGCGAACATGTCATACGGATACGCCTGGCAAAGATCGGTTTCATTCGTCAGGGGCAATCGTTGGAGATCGCTGAGACTGGCGCATTGATCCGGATCGAAGCCGGTGTCGGCAAACATGCTCCGGTAGAAGGCGACATGGCGCTGCACCCGGTGCAAGGTGGCCTGGAGCCGTTCAAGCTGAAGCTGTTCAAGGTCATCACGCGATGCGGGCAATGCGGTTGCGGCGAGAACTGCCATGGGTACACTCCTTATGCGTCCGCCAGGTCGTCAAAAATATCGTCCTGTCCAAGATAGGCCTCGATGACCCGCGCGTCGCCCTGGATCTCCCGGGGAGCCCCGCTGGTCAACACGGCGCCCTCGACGAGAACGGCCACCGTATCGGATACGGCCATCAGGACATCCATATCGTGCTCGATAAGCACCACGGTCAGCTGCCTCTCATCACGCAGCGCCAGGATGAGCTCGGCCAGTTCCTGGGATTCCCGGTTATTCAGGCCGGCTGCCGGTTCATCAAGCAAGAGCAAACTCGGACGGCCCATAAGCGCCCGGGCGATTTCCAGCTTGCGCTGGTTGCCGTAGGACAGCTCGCCGGGCAGGGCCGCTTCGTGTCCGCCCAATCCGACCGCCTCAAGGTTGGCCCGGGCCTCGTCGCGCAGACGCTGTTCCCGTGCGCGGCCGAAACCGCAGAGATCCCGGAGACCGTTGCGGTGCCAGGCGTTGGCGCCCAGGGCGACATTGTCCAGATTGGGCAGGTCGCTGAGCAGGCTCAGATTTTGGAAGGTGCGCATGATGCCCATGCGGCACCGTTTTTCAGGACTGGCCGTTGTCACGCGGCGCTGGTTGAAGCGGATCTCACCGCCGCTTGGCAGCAGGGTTCCGGAAATCATGTTCAAAAGCGTCGTTTTTCCAGCCCCGTTGGGCCCGATCAGCCCGAGAATGGTCGCTTCGGGCACCGTGAGGGCAACATCGCGCACGGCGTGGACGCCACCGAACCGTTTATTGAGGGCGTGGAGTTCAAGCAGTGGACTGTTCACCGTTCCCAGATCTCCTTGTAGGCCTTGCCCAGATAGGCGCGCTGGACTTCTTCATGGGCCAGCAATTCGGATCCGCTGCCCTCCAGAATGACCCGTCCCGTCTCCAGGACATACCCCCGGTGGGCGATGCGCAGCGCGGCCCGGGCGTTTTGCTCGACCAGAAGCACGCTCAGACCGTCTTCGCGGTTGAGATCGCGGATGGTTTTGAGGATGTCTTTGGCCAATAGCGGGGAGAGCCCCAATGAGGGTTCATCGAGCAACAGCAGCCGCGGCCGGGACATCAACGCCCTGGCCAGGGCAACCATCTGCTGTTCGCCACCGGAAAGATTGCGTGCCGGGCGGTTCCAAAAGGAGTCCAGGATGGGAAACCGCTCCCGCAGTGCCTGCAGGTCCCGGCGCACCCCATCTTTGTCCTTGCGGTGGAAGGCACCGAGCAAGAGGTTTTTTTCAACACTGAGGCCCCCGAAAAGACGCCGGCCCTCCGGGCACAAAGCCAGACCGAGGCCGAGACGGTGCTCCGGAAATAATCCGGCCACCTCTGTGCCTTCGAAGTCGATGCGCCCGGAGGCGGGAAACAGGGTGCCGGCAATAGATTTGAGCAAAGTGGTCTTTCCGGCGCCATTGGCGCCGATGACCGCAACGACCTCACCGGGGCCGACATGGATGGAGGCGGCCTTGAGGACGTGCACGGCGCCGTAATAGGTATGGATGCTGCGAACTTTGAGCATGAGTTGTCACTGTTTCAGTCGTGGTGGCAAAGCGTTTCCGACCGCGGTCACGCATTGGAGGTTGATGCGGGTGCCGATTGGGTCCGGCGCCGCAGCGGGAAACGGCGGCGGCCCTGGCCGGGAGCGCGTCCGAGGAGCCCCTGAGGGCGGAAGATAAGGATGACGATCAACAGGCCGCCGTAAACGAGATCCTGGTAATCGGCGAATTCCTGGAGCAACTCCGGGAGCAAAAAGAGCAAAATGCCCCCGGCCAGAGGGCCAAGCACAGTGCCCATGCCGCCGAGAACGACCATGCACAACAGTAAAATCGAAGTGTGCAGGCCGAACACACCGGGATTGATGAAGGTGATGTAGTGGGCGTAGAGGCTGCCGGCAATACCGGCAAACAAGGCCGAGAGGGCGAAACACCCGACCTTGAGCGGCAGCGGGGCGATGCCCAATGTCCTGGCGGTCCGCTCGGATTCCTTGATCGCGGTCAGATTGCGTCCGAATTGTCCCTTACGTAGCCGTGAGGTGACAAAAAGACAGAGGGTGACCGCGCCCCAGACCCACCAGAGAAAATCCGCGCCCTGCATACCGAAATTCGGCAGACCGTAGAGGCCGTCCGTGCCTCCGGTGAAGGCGAGGTTTTTCAGGCCGAGTTCAAAGATGAGCCCAAAGCCAAGGGTCACGACGGCCAGATATTCGTCTTTGAGTTTCAGAGCCGGAGGGCTGAGCAAAACCGCAACGGCCGCGCTGCCAAGACCGGCCAGGACCAGCAGGAGCGGAAAGGGCACAATGGTATAATGCATGGCCAACAGTCCGGAGATGTAGGCCCCGATGCCGAAAAACGCGCCGTGGCCCAGGGAGACCTGTCCGGAAAGCCCGACCGGGATGTTCAGACTGGCGGCCAGCAGGACGTACATGCCGCCCAGAACGGCGAGGTGAAGGATGTATGCAGCCATAGATAGTAGTCCGGCAGCGGCACGAGGCCGTTATTTGGATTTGCCCAAGAGCCCCTGGGGGCGCAAAAGCAGGATGGCGATCAAAATAGCGAACGCGTAGCCGTCCTTGAACCCGGAGTGGATGTAGGCGGCACCGAGGTTTTCGGAAAGGCCCAGAATAAGTCCCCCGAGAATGGCCCCGGGGATCGATCCCGCTCCGCCGAGCACGGCGGCGCAAAACCCTTTCAGTCCCGGCAGCACTCCCATGTAGGGGTAGGTGGCGTTGTAATAGGCCGCCATCATCATCCCCGCGGCTCCGCTGAGCATGCCGCCGATGCCGAATGCCTGGGCCACGCATTGATGGGGTTTGATGCCCACGAGCCGCGCGGCTTCACGGTCCATGGCCACGGCCTGCAAGGCCTGACCGTGGCGGCTGGCATGGACATACCAGAACAGTCCGCCCATCAGCGCGAGTGCAGTTGTGACCAGCAGCAACTGCAGCGTGGAGAGGGTGACTGGCCCCAGATTCCAGAGCTGCGGCTCGAATTCCAGAGGAAAGGGACGGGTTTCCGGGCCAAAGGCCAGCAAGGCAACGGACTGAAGAAAAATGGACAAACCGATGGCAGCCAACAAGGGGATCAGTGGATGACGTCCTGTCAGCGGCCGGAACACCACCCGCTCCATGCTCAATCCGACCACTGCCGAGAACAGCAGGCCAAAGAGCACGGCCAGGGGCAACGGTAGGCCGAGGACCGCGGCCGCTATCCAGAGGCCGAAGGCCCCGGCCATATAGATTTCGCCCTGAGCCAGGTTGATCAGCCCCAACACCCCGTAGATCAGGGAATAGCCCAGGGCGACCAGGGCGTAGGCCGACCCGGCCACGATTCCGTTCACGATTTGCTGCCAGATCATATCAGCTCGCTTGAAAAAGCCGTGGTCAAAAAAAGGGCAGGATGACTCCCGCCCTCCGGCAATTACAGTTTACGGTAGGTCCCGTTCTGGACCTCAAAGAGGTAGACCCCGCCTTTTTGGACGTCCCCGTTAGCATCGAAGGAAAGTGTCCCGGTGATGCCGTCAAAGGCCTCCAACTCGTCCAGGAAGGACTGGATGGCGCTGCCCGTGGTCGCCCCGGTGCTGAAGGACTGCCGCAAAAGATGGACCGCGTCGTAGGTCAAAGCCGCGAACATGATGTTTTCCGGGGCCTTGGGCTGATCCGCCAGAAGCGCCTCATAGGCGTTGACAAAGTCCTGGTTGTGTTCGGTGTCCTTGTGCTTATTGTATTCACCAGCGATGAGGTGGCCTTCAGCGGCCTTGCCGGCTAGTTCAATATATTTCGGGGCCATATCACCGAAAACACCGACGCTGAGGGCATTGATCCCCATCTGCCGGGCCTGGCTGATCAGCGGAGCGGTTTCCTGGAGATATCCGGGGACAAAGAGGATGTCCGGATTGAGTTGTTTGATCTTGGTCAGCTGGGCCTGGAAGTCTTTGTCGCCGCGCTGGAACGATTCCACAGTGGCCGGAGTGATGTCCTGCTCGGCAAGGTAGCGCGTGAAGAGTTCTTTGGACCCCTTGCCGTAGGGTTCGTTGCTGTAGAGGATAGTCACGGTCGGGTCCGCTCCAACTCGGCTCAGGGCTTCCTGGACCAGGGCCCGGGCCTGATCGTCGATGCGGGAACAGAGGCGGAAGGTATACGATCCGGCCTCGGAGATGCGCGGCGAGGTGCCGGTGGGAGTGAGCAAAACCACATTGTTGCGCTGACACAGTGGGGCAGCGGCCAGGACATTGCCGCTCATCATCGGACCGATGATGGCCTCGACCTCGTCCACGGAAATGAGTTTCTGGACCGCGTTCACAGCCGTCGTCGCGTCGTCCTTGCTGTCGTAGTAGACAACTTCCAGGGGCCGGCCGTCGATGCCGCCCTGGGAGTTGATTTCCTGCACAGCGATTTCAATACCGTGGCGGGCCGGCAATCCATCGGAGGCGCCTTTGGAGAGACGTAAAACGGCTCCTATCTTCAGGGCCTGGGTCTGATCCTCCTGGTTCTGGGCCTGGTCCTGGGACGATGTGGAGTCCTGACAGGCCGCCAGGGCCAGCGCGAGAAAAAGCGCGCCGAGACAAAGGGCACAGCGGGAAAAATTGGGCAATTGGGGCATAGACGCTCCTTTCCGGACTGATCGGGTTGCTCGCAAGAGAGAGGGGGCGGCTCGAAAAACGGCCCGCAGAAAACGGGCCGATTCCAGCTACAGGGAATAGAGTTCGCTGCCGGGAATAATCCGCACGCCGTGCTCCTGCAGGACGTCGATGGCCTGGTCGGTACGATCAAAACGGAAAATGAGGACCGCGTTTTTGCCGCTTTGCTGAACAAAGGCGTACATGTATTCGACATTAATGGAATTCGAAGTCAAGAGGTCCAGGATTTTGTGCAGTCCGCCGGGCTGATCGTCGACTTCAACAGCCACGACATTGGTCCGGCCCACCGTGAATCCCTTCTCTTTCAATGCGGCTTTGGCCTTTTCGTGGTCGGTGACAATCAGGCGCAGGATTCCGAAATCCGAGGTGTCGGCCAGGGACAAGGCTCGGATATTGACTCCGGATTCAGACAGGACACGGGTGACGTCGGCCAGACGGCCGGCCCGGTTTTCGAGGAAAATGGAGATCTGTTCGACTTTCATGAGAGGCCCCCTTTAGCAGCTCGTTGAAAAACTCCCAATGGCAGCAAAGTGGCAAAACGTCCATATGCATATAGACCAAGACGAACGCCCAATGAACGAGAGGGGGTCACTGGGCAATTTTGCGACCTTGAACGTTTTCTGCGCCGTCCCTTGGGATGGTTGAACGGCCTGCCTGATATGGTGGTGTTCACCAGTCTGTGGACTGTTATTCGGCTTCGTGGCGACGATCGATAATCCGCTGGGCTTTGCCCTGGGAGCGGGCGATACTCATCGGTTCGGCGAGCTTGATATCCGCGGTCACACCCAGGAACTCTTTGATGTTTTTCTGTATCTTGCGCTCAAGACGTTGTAAATGCTTGATCTCGTCGGAGAAAGTGGAATCGTCGATTTCGACGTGGATTTCAAGTGTGTCCAGCGAACCGTGACGGCGCAGGATGAGCTGGTAGTGCGGCGCAATGCCCTCGGTTTCGAGCAGGATGCTCTCGATTTGCGACGGAAAGACGTTCACGCCACGGATGATGAGCATGTCGTCACTGCGTCCCATGACCCGGGCCATACGGGTATGGGTCCGCCCGCAGCGGCAGGGGACGGTGTTCAGGCGGGTCAGGTCCCGGGTGCGGTAGCGCAGGAGCGGCTGCGCCTCCTTGGACAGCGTCGTGATCACCAATTCCCCGGTCTCCCCGGGAGCAAGCTGTTCCCCGGTTTCGGGATCGATGGTCTCGACCAGGAAGTGGTCTTCCCAGATATGCAGCCCGTCCTGGGCGGGGCGGCATTCCATGGCGACGCCGGGTCCCATGATCTCGGACAGACCATAGATGTCCAAGGCCTTGATGCCCAGCTTGGATTCGAGGTCGGCTCGCATTTCGTCGGTCCAAGGTTCGGCGCCGAAGATTCCGGTGTGCAGGGGAAGATTTTCAACATCCAGGCCACCGGCCTTGGCCGTTTCATAGAGATGCAGGGCGTAGGAAGGGGTGCAGCAGATGACAGTGGGGCCGAAGTCCTTGAGCAGGGTGGCCTGGCGCTTGGTGCCGCCGCCTGAAATGGGCACGATAGAGGCCCCGAGTTGTTCCGCGCCGTAATGGACGCCCAGGCCGCCGGTAAACAACCCGTAGCCGTAAGCGTTGTGCACGGTGTCCCGCCGTGTCGCTCCGGCGGCCATCAGCGAACGGGCCATGAGCGTGGCCCAATTGCGGACATCGCGCTGGGTATAGCCGACGACAGTGGCCTTGCCAGTCGTTCCGGAAGAGGCGTGGATGCGGACGACATTTTCGCGGGGGACGGCAAAGAGGCCAAAGGGGTAATTGTTGCGCAGATCCTGCTTTTCGGTAAACGGGAGGAATTGTACATCCCGCAGGCTGCGGATGTCTTCGGGCCTGACTCCGGCTTCATCCAGTTTTTCGCGATAGAAGGGCACGTTGTAGTAGACGCGCTCCACGAGGGACTGCAACTTGCGCAATTGCAATGCTTCGAGTTCTTCGCGGGGCAAGGTTTCCTTTTCCACATCGTACAGCATAGGGCCCCCTTTGGCTGCGGAGTTGATTCGGCGTGTGGCTCAATACTGAAACCCGGCGATTGTGTGCCGGTCCTGGAAACAAAAAGGCCACGGAGGGGAGTCCGTGGCCTGGCAGATCGCTGCGGGCGCGCCTCAAACCACCACGGACTCTGATCGGAACCCGTACCAAAAATACCAATAGGTGGCGAAAAAGGAGATGGTGGAGGGAAAGGCGGTCATGCGGATGTCCATGCCCGAAATACGGCGGACCGTCAAGGTCTGGCTTACGCGCTACACGTCCTTATTGACTGTTGCGGGCGTCCCATACGCAGCAGTGCGCCGGGCAATTCGGTCCTGGCAGGAGCGAGTTTGCACCTGAAAAAAAAGTGGGCTACAATAAAATGTTTGTAGAGGCACCTGGTGAGGTGGCTTCACTGCGGATGCAGACGATCACAATAGACGCGGACTTGTAACAACGCTCGACGGACGATATGGCGCACAAAAAACAGACGGATTCGTACAAAGGCGACTACCTGCGCAAGACGCGGGATCTTTTGCAGTGGCTCGAAGAAAAACAGGCCAAGGACATGGTGGCTCTGGATGTGAGCAAGGTCTGCAACGTGACCGAAGCCCTGGTCGTGGTCTCGGCTGGCAGTGCCCGGCACGCCCAGGCCCTGGCCGACGGCTTGCTGGCCAAACTCGCGGAGCACGGTATTGAACTCATGGGCATGGAGGGCTACCGGACCGGAACCTGGATCCTGATCGATATCAACGATGTCCTGGTCCATATTTTCCAGGAGGAATACCGCGGCTTTTATAATGTCGAAGGGTTGTGGACCGAGGGCGAGACCATTGTCCCCGAGCCGGAGCCCAAGGATGCCTGAACCCGCACCAACCCTGTTGCTCTTGCTCGACGGATGGGGTGCTGGAGAGCCGAGTCCCGACAACGCCATCCATAGTGCCGAGACCCCGCACCTGGACCGCCTTTGCACCTCCTTTCCCCGGACCACACTCCGCTGTACCGGTCGCGCTGTAGGGCTGCCCGAAGGCCAGATGGGCAATTCCGAGGTCGGCCACCTCAATATCGGGGCCGGACGCGTCGTCAACCAGGATATTGTCCGCATCAGCCAGGCCATTGCCGACGGCACATTGGCCACAAACCCGGTGCTGAGCGATCTCTTCGCCGCCACCCGCCATAGCGGCGGCCGGCTGCACTTGATTGGCCTGGTCTCCGACGGCGGGGTCCACTCCCATCAGGAGCATCTCGAAGCGCTCATCGACACCGCTCTGGCCGCTGGAGTCGAGCGCATCTGTGTCCACGCCATTCTCGACGGCCGGGACACGCCGCCGCAAAGCGGCCTCGGGTACATGCAGCGGTTGCACAATTTTGTCCGTCAGCGACCCGGCTGCTCCATCGCCACCGTTTCCGGCCGGTATTATACTATGGACCGCGACAAGCGCTGGGACCGAACGGCTCTGGCGTACCAGGCCCTTGTCCACGGTGAGGGACCGGTCTGTACCGATCCGTTGGACTGCGTCCAGGCGAGTTATGACCAAGGGGTCACCGATGAGTTTGTCGTGCCCCAGATCCTGGTCGACGCAGCCGGTCAGCCGCTGGGCCCGATTGCTGACAACGACACCGTCTTTTTTTTCAATTTCCGGGCCGATCGAGCCCGGCAGTTGGTTCAGGCCCTGAACGACCCGGACTTTGCGTTTTTTGATCGTGGATGTCCGCCGCAGTTGGCTGGCCTGGCGACGATGACCGAATACGACGCGACCTTCCATCTGCCGGCGGCCTTTGCTCCACAGCACCTCAAGGAGATCCTCGGTGCGGTGGTTTCCCGCATGGGATTGCGCCAACTCCGGATCGCCGAGACGGAGAAGTACGCCCATGTGACCTATTTCTTCAATGGCGGTGAGGAAACCCCGTTTGCCGGGGAGGATCGTGAACTCATCGCCTCGCCCAAAGATGTGGCCACCTATGACCTCAAGCCGGAAATGAGCGTCTTTGAGGTCACCGACAGGCTTATCGCCAAATGGCAGAGCGGCGACTACGCCTTGGTAGTCGCGAATTTCGCCAACCTGGACATGGTCGGGCACACCGGCAATTTCGAGGCCGCTGTTCAGGCGGTTGAAGCGGTCGACGCGTGCGTCGGCCGGGTCGCGGACTCGATCCTCGCCACCGGCGGCCGGATCCTGTTGACCGCAGACCACGGCAATGCCGACGTCATGCAGGGCGACAACGGAGCGCCGTACACAGCGCACAGCCACAATCCTGTCCCATTTGTCCTCATCGATCCCGCGACGCACTCGTTGCGCAGTGACGGGATCCTGGGGGATATCGCCCCGACTATTCTCGACCTCTGGGGCGTGGAACCGCCGCCGTCCATGACCGGCCGCTCCTTGCTTTCCCGCGACAGCGAGGCTTCCGCGCCAAAGGAATCTGTATGAGTACCTCCTCGCCGCTTACCCCTTCCAAGCCCCTGGGGCTGGAGATGATCGTCTATTATGGCTGTCCGCATTGCGGGCGCAAAACTCCTTTGCTGGCACCGACCCAACCGGCCATGGCCCAGTGCGACGCCTGCGGTCGGCAATTCCCCGTGGCTCCTGTGGACGAGCGTACGGTCCGGTTTGTCAAGACCATGCTCGCCAATGGCCACGCGGCAGTGGATCCGGATTACGTCTGAGCCCCGTTACCTGGTGTCCAATGGCACCAAATCCTTGCGCAATTGAGCGATTTGCCTTCAGGCCAGCCATATACTAAGCGCGTTCTGTGAAGCGACTCAGGAAAGGCGCGGGCGGGTGCTATTGATCTTATGCGGCAAGATCACAGTTGCGACGTCGCCTGCTCAATGAGCCCGCCCGCGAATTATTGACTCGGGATCTGTTGCAGTCCGATTCCGGCCATGATCAGCACCAAGCCGGTTATGGTCGAGCCCATGATGGCCTCGCCCACGAAAAAGCGGATGAAGATCAGCGACAAAAACGGCGAGAGATAGATGAGGATGCTGACTTTGGCCGCCGAAGTGCTCAGCTTCAGCGCGGTGGCCCAGAGGACAAAGGTCACTCCCATCTCGAAAATGCCGATGTAGGCTGTGCCCAGCAGAGCCGGGCCATTGGGCCAGGCGAATTCCCCTGTCAGCCCGGCGTAGAGGGTCACTAACACAGCGCCGAACCCGAAATTGAGAAACAGCCGGCAGGTCGGATCCAGGGTATCGCGGGTGTTGGCGATCCAATACACGGCCCATATGAGCGTGCTGCCCAAGGCCAGACCGACCCCGAGCGGATCGGAGAAATCCAGGGCCAAGATTCGGCCCCGAGTGGCGATGACATAAGCACCGCTATAGCTGACCAGCAAGCCGGCCAGATCGAGTGCGCGCAACCTTTGCCCGAGCAGAGGCACGGCCAGCAGTGAGAGCGTGACGGCCCAGGTGTAATTCAGCGGCTGGGCTTCCTGGGCCGGAAGCAGGTCATACGCCTTGAACAGGACGAGGTAATAGGCGAAGGGGTTGAGCAGACCAAAGCCGAGGGAATCACGGTAATCCCGTTTACTCAGCTGCTTGAGGAGTCCGAGCTTGCCCTGGACGACGAGGATCAGCCCCAGAATTCCGGCCGAGATCCATGAGGAATACAGGAGCAGTCCCACCGGACTGATATGGCGCAGGGAAATCTTGAAGGCCGAGGCCACTGTGGACCAGATAAGGACCGTGGTCAGGGCAAAGCAGTAAGCTTTGGTTTGTTGGCGCATGCGCGAGACCTAGCAGCTTCCCTGCCAATTTCCAATCACGAATGATTCCAATCTGCCGACGACAATAAGGAAGCCGCCGTGATCCATCCCGCAAGCTGCACGGACAAAATCAGACCTTTTCTGGTCATGGATGTGCTTGAAGCCGCTCATGCCCTGGAGGCCGAGGGCCACGACATCGTCCACCTGGAGATTGGCGAACCGGACTTCGATACCCCGGACTGTGTCAAGGAAGCCGCCAATAAAGCCATTTCTGACGGCCAGACCCATTATACCCACAGTCTGGGGGTCATGGCCTTGCGCGAGGCCATCTGCGAGGACTACCACACTCGCTACGGAGTCTCGCTCTGCCCGGAGCAGATCGTGGTCACCTCCGGCACCTCCCCGGCCATGCTCCTGGCCTTCGGCGCCTTGCTTGAACCCGGCGAGGAAGTCCTCCTCCCCGACCCGGGGTACGCCTGTTATCCCAATTTTGTCCATTTCGTGCACGGCGAGCCCAAACGGGTCCGTTTGCGCGAGGCCGACGGGTTCCAACTCCACCCGGACCTGGTCCGCGAGGCCATCACCCCTGGTACCCGAGCCATGATGGTCAATTCGCCGTCCAATCCGGCCGGGACTGTCCTGCCCGGGGAATGGATTCAGGAATTGGCTGGTCTCCAGCCCGCGCTGGTTGCTGATGAGATTTACCACGGCCTGGTCTACGGCGAAGCCGCCTCGTCGGTCCTTGAACACACCGAAGACGCCTTTGTCCTGAACGGATTTTCCAAGCTTTACGCCATGACCGGCTGGCGCCTCGGCTATCTCATCGCCCCGCAGCGGTTCATGCGCGCTATCCAGAAACTGGCCCAGAATCTTTTCATCTGCGCCGGCTCCGTTGCCCAGCACGCGGCCATCGCCGCCCTGCGCCACGCCGGACCGGATGTAGAACGCATGCGCCAAACGTATGATACCCGCCGCCAGGTCTTGCTGCAGCGGCTGCAGAAGATGGGTTTTACCCTGGCTGTAGAACCCAAGGGCGCTTTCTATGTCTTTGTCAATGCCAGCCATCTCGGCAGCGACAGCTATACGCTGGCCTTCGATATCCTGCACAAGGCCCACGTCGGCGTGACACCGGGGATCGATTTTGGTCCCGGCGGAGAAGGATACCTGCGCTTTTCCTACGCCAATTCCCTGGAGAATATCGAAAAAGGCATGGATCGTCTTGAGGCGTATATCCAAAAACTGTAGACCAGCGCCCGTTGGTTTCCCGGCCCGAAGAGCGAGAACGAGGCCGGAAGGGCGTGGTCCTGCGTCTTTTCCAAAAGCCAGAGGCAACGCAACACAAAAGGCCGGCGCGTACCTTCTCGAGGTGCTCGTCGGCCTCGTGATTTGCATTGCCGATGTAAGGGTTCCGGCTCCCTTTGTGTAACAAATCGGTTTTCTCTTCTTCGACGCAATCCATTGGGGACACACATATATGTTGACCAGTAAAAAATTGTGGGCTGCGGGCACGCATCTGTACACCATGAGCGGGGTTCTGTTTTCCCTCTGGGCCACGATTGCCCTGATCGAAAAGGACATCGGTGCCTTTCTCCTGGCCCTGTTTCTGGCTGTAGTGGTCGATGCCACGGACGGCACAATGGCCCGCCGCCTGGGGATCAAAGAGATTTATCCCAATTTCGATGGGGCGAAACTCGACGATCTCATTGATTACCTGACCTTTGTCTTTTTGCCATGTATGGGGCTCATCCAATTCGGGATCCTTGAACCGGGCTGGAACTGGGTCGCGGCCGTGCCCATGCTGGCCAGCCTCTACGGGTTTTGCCAGGATAACGCCAAGACCGAGGAATCTTTCGTCGGCTTCCCCTCGTATTGGAATCTTGTCTTTCTGTATCTGTATGTCCTTGAATTCCCGAACACAATGGCCATCGGAGTGCTGTTGTTCTTCTCATTGCTTATTTTCGTTCCCCTGCACTACATTTATCCGACCAAAACCCGGTTCATGAAGCGGACCACGACGCTGCTTTCTATCGGGTACGGCCTCCTGGTGGCCTATGTCTGTCTTTTCCCCAACACGCCCTCGGCTGACACCGCTGCCGGAATGTCGCTGGTCTTTCCGGCCTATTATATGAGTCTTTCTATTATCCACCATTTTCGCGTGACCAGGGGGGAGCGTGAAGGGGCGTAGTGTGCTGAAATGTTGAGATATTGAAAAACTCTGGATTGAAAAATTGGAGAATTGACGAAAGGGGAATGGCGCGAGGCAACGAGAAAACCATGGACAAGCAATCGAAATCGACTTGCACCTCCTCGTGACCAGGTACCAAGTGCTCGTGACGCAGAAACAAAGGAGTGCAGGGGTCTGAGGGCGATTGTGGATTGTGAAAAAAACTTGACGCCCCCCGTAACCCCTGCTATCTCCGCGTACGCCAGTTGGCCAGCGTAGCTCAGTTGGTAGAGCAGCTGATTCGTAATCAGCAGGTCGTCCGTTCAAGTCGGATCGCTGGCTCCAGAGATATCAAGCCCTTAGAGGAACACCTCTGAGGGCTTTTTGCGTTTCTGAGCGCAATTGGTTGCAATTTGTATGCACTTGATTGGTTGTTGCTTGGCTGGGAACCAAAACAGCAGAACAACAGCAGGCAAGGGCGAGACGGTTTGCCCCGGGGATTGTCTTTTGCTCCAGGGGTGTGGCATAGATGGATGCAATGGGAATTTCTTCGTCCCATCCGGAAGAGGTCCGGCACCAATTCGCCAGCAAAGGAGGCGTCTCATGCCACACACTATTCTCTGGCCCACGGAACTGTCCGCCAGTTCCCTCAAAGCGATCCCGCACATCAATTCCCTGGCGGAGAAATACGAATCCCAGGTCCTGGCGCTGTATGTCGCCCCGGACCTGTGTTCTCTGTTTCCGGCGTACGGCAACTATCCCAGTCCGGAACTGATCGAAAAATTTCAAGGCTGGGAACTGGAACGGGCCAAGAAGGACTTGCGCCAGATCTGCGCCGACAAACTCGGCAGTTGCCCGAACGTCTCGGTGCGCATTCTGCGCGGGGATCCGGTGCAACAGATCTTGAAGGCCGCGGAGAACGAGGATGTGGATATGATTGTTATGACCAGCCGCGGGCACAGTTTCGATCAAGTCGGCCGTCCCGGGAGCGAATTTGGCAAAGTGGCTCGTGAGGTCGCCAAACGCTCTCCGGTTCCGGTCACCCTGGTCAACCCTGAGGCCGAGGCCGACTAAGCTGAAGACGCCCGCTCCCGGCAGCACTGCTGGGGGCGGGCCGAGTTGCCGACGGCCTGCAGCCGATTTTGAACTCCCTCGAGCCTGACCACCCGTATGCTTGCCATTACCCGTCGACTCCATATTCCCCTCTCGGAAATCGAACTGAACGCCGTGCGCTCCCAGGGCCCGGGCGGACAGAACGTGAATACCGTAGCCACAGCGGTCCAACTCCGTTTCGATATCCCGTCCTCCTCACTGCCGGAAGCGGTCAAAGCGCGCTTGCTCAGCCGCAAGGACAAGCGCGTGAACAAAGAAGGCGTCCTGATCTTGAAGGCCCAGACCGCTCGCAGTCAGGAGGCGAACCGCCGGCAAGCCCTGGACCGGTTGCAGCAGATTGTGGCTGAGGCCGCCACCCCGCCCAAAACCCGCCGTCCGACTACGCCAAAACGGTCGGCACGAGAACGGCGCCTGCAACAGAAAAAGCACCGCCGCCGGATCAAATCCCTGCGCGGACGGGTCGACCGCAGCAACGATTCTGAGTAAACTCCTCCTCTTGCCGTTCAAACCGGCGCGAACTCACTGCGGCGCCGCACCGTCCGTGTCCTGTTACCCGAGAGTGTTTACCGATGACCTTTCGTTTTCTCCACGCCGCCGACCTCCATCTCGATAGCCCGCTGCGGGGCCTGGAAACCTATCCCGACGCCCCGGTGGAGCAGATTCGTAACGCCACCCGCCGGGCCCTGGACAATCTGGTCACCCTGGCCCAGGAGCAGGAGGTCGCCTTTGTCCTTTTGGCCGGGGATATCTTCGACCAGTCCTGGCGCGACTTCCACACCGCCCTGTTTTTCGCCCAGTGCATGGGCCGGCTTCGTGAGGCCGGGATCCCGGTCTATGGGGTCAGCGGCAACCACGACGCGGCCAACCCCATCGGCAAGACCTTGCGCCCGCCGGACAATGTCCACTTTTTTTCCGCCACCAAACCAGGGTCGGTGACCCTGGAGCACTGCAACACAGTCATCCACGGCCAGAGCTATTCCAGCCGCGAGACCAGCGAGGACTTGGCCGCCGAGTATCCGCCGGCCGTCGCCGGGGCCTTGAATATCGGCCTGCTGCACACCAGTTTGACCGGACGTCCCGGTCACGAACCCTACGCCCCGACCCATCCGGATATCCTGGGCAACAAGGGCTACGACTACTGGGCCCTGGGCCATGTCCACGAACGAGAGGTTGTCACCCGTGATCCCTGGATCGTCTTTCCCGGCACCATCCAGGGCCGGCACATCCGGGAAACTGGTCCCAAAGGGTGCAGTCTGGTCGAGGTCGAGGACGGTCGCATCAGGGATGTCGTGCATCAGGACATTGATGTCCTGCGCTGGTTTCGCGGTAACGTCGAGTGTGGTCCTTGTACCTGCGATGACGATGTCCGCCACGCAGTCCGCGCAGAACTGCAGGCCGCCCGGGACGCCGGTGAGGGCCGCCCGGTCGCGGTCCGCCTGGAATGCACCGGCGCGACCCAAATGCACGCCCAGCTCCACGACAGGCAACGCCATTTCCAGGAGGAATGGCGGACACT
The DNA here is from genome assembly GCF_000024325.1 of Desulfohalobium retbaense DSM 5692. NCBI lineage: Bacteria > Pseudomonadati > Thermodesulfobacteriota > Desulfovibrionia > Desulfovibrionales > Desulfohalobiaceae > Desulfohalobium > Desulfohalobium retbaense. The sequence goes on from NC_013223.1 coordinate 1,345,108, forward strand.
GGCCGCTGAAATGGGCGATCTGTGGATCGAACAGATTCGGCTGCACACCCGTCCACCAGAAGATCAATCCCAGGAGGTGGATCCGGAATCACCGCTGGGGGAATTGATGCAGTGTATTGCAGCCCAGGAATTGCCGGAAAGTTGCACCAATGAGTTGGAAGATTTGATGAAACAACTGCCCAAGGAGATCACCGAGGGCGAGGAGGGTTTCAATCTCAAGGATCCACAGCAGTGGCAGCGGATGCAGGACGACGTCCGTGAACTCCTGCTTGGGCGTTTGCTGCGCCAGGGAGGTCCGCAATGAGGATCGCCCGTTTCACGCTCGACGCCTTTGGTCCGTTTACCGACACCAGTCTGGTTTTCGACCCCCAGCCCCTGCACCTGATCTACGGTCCGAACGAGGCGGGCAAGAGCAGCACCCTGCGCGCCCTGACCGCTTGGCTCTACGGCTTTCCCGAACGGACCACCGACAATTTTCTGCACGCCAATCCCCGGCTGTGTGTTTCCGGCACCCTGGAGAACGGGCGTGGCGACACATTGACCTTTTCCCGGCGTAAAAAACGCAAAGGCAGTGTCCTCGACGCCGGGGGCAATGCCGTTGATCCTCAGGTGGTAGCGGCCTGGTTACAGGGCTTGGACCAGGAGACCTTCCAGGCCCTGTTCGGTTTGGATCATCCCGGCCTGGTCCAGGGAGGGACCACGATTTTGCAGGAGCAGGGCAGTACGGGCACGACCCTGTTCGCCGCCGGCAGTGGGATCGCTTCCCTGCGCCATGTCCAGAAAGGGTTGCAGGAGGAATACGAGGCCGTGTTCAAACCCAGTGGGAGCAAGCCGGACCTCAATGCCGCCCTGCACCGCTATAGTGAGTTGAAAAAAGAATCCAACCAGCTTGGCCTGGCCAGCACGGCCTGGAAACACAAGGAACGCGCTTTGCGCGAGGCGCAAAAAGGTCTCGATGCGCTCAAGGCAGAGCGCGCCGTTCAGCAGACCGAACGCCGCCGTCTGGAACGGATCCAGCAGGCGATGGCCCCTTTGGCCCGCCTGCGCAAAGCAGAAGCCGGGCTGAGCGAACTCGGTCCGGTCCCCGATTTGCCCGACGATTTCCCCAAACGGCGACAAGAGAGCCAGGACCAGTTGCGGGAGGCCCAGCAGTCCCTGGACAATGCCCAAAAACGGCTGGCCAATGATCAGCACAAACTCGACGGTATCTCCCTGAATAACGAGCTTTTGGATCAGGCCGCGACCATCGCTGATCTGCACCAGCGTCTCGGCGCCTACCGCAAAGGCCAGGCCGACTTGCGCTCCCTGGAGGACGATGAACTCGAACACCGCGCCGCGGCCCGGGATGTATTGCGGGGGCAGCGCCCGGATCTCGACCCAGCTGACAGTGATACGGTGCAGCAGCTCTTGCAGCACCGGCCACGCGTTCAGGCTCTGAGCGAGCGCAAGCCTCTGGTGGACAAGGAACTCTCCGACAGCCGCACTCTCTGGGAGAGCAAACAGGAGGAACTGGCCCAGGTCCGGGACGCTTCGAAAACTTTGCCCCATGTTCAAGATACCACGCTGCTGCACCAGGCTGCGGTCCATGCCGGACGCCTCGGCGATATCGATACCGAGATCGCGACAAAGCGCAGCGGGTGCGATCGCCTCCACCAGGAATGCGCCACGATGTTCGCTCAACTTGGCAAGTGGCATGGCACGCCTGAAGAGGCTCTGAGGCTGACGTTGCCGCAGGAGGAGAAGGTCCAACTCCTGAAACAGGAATGGGAGGACACCGAACGGCGCTCCACAGAGCTAGAGACGCAGCGTCAAGAACTCTCAGAGACCTTTGCCGATCTGGATGAACAACTGCAGGCCCAGAAGGAGGCCGGGGCAGTGCCATCGGAAGAAGATCTGGATGCCAGGCGGCGGGAGCGGGATGCGGCCTGGTCTTTGTTGCGCCGGCAGTGGGTGGACGGCGAAGACGTCTCCAATGCGGTTACCGAGATCGTCTCCGGGGGCAACCTGATCCAGCATTTTGAGCGTACACTCCACGAGGCGGACTCACTTGCCGACCGTTTGCGGCGTGAAAGCGAACGGGTCCATACCCATGCCCGGCTCGTAGCCCAGTACGACAGGGCCCGACAGCATTGGGCGGCATTACAGGAGGCGCAAGAGCGACTGGAGGCTGCTTGGCAGGATCTGCAGCAGCGGTGGCGCACCACCTGGGACGGTACCGGCATTGAGCCAGACGACCCCCGCCCCATGCTCAGCTGGCTGCACCGTTTTCAAAAAGGCGTCGACCAGGCCCGTCGCCTTTACGAGGACCGCTTTGCGCTCCAGGAACTCGAAGGCAAGCGAGAGGCGGCGCGAGTGAACCTGGTTCGCGAGCTCCAGGCTCTGGAGGAAGCGGTGCCGCACGGGGAGGAGCTCACGCCGGTGCGCGAGCGGGCCGACGCCGTTCTCAAGGCGCGGGAGGAGTTGGCCCGCAAGCAGCAGCAGCTCCAGGATGAACAGGTCCGGCTGGAACGGGAGACGGCCACAGCCCAGCATCGGTTGACCGCAGCCGAGGAAGCCAGGAGTGCCTGGCAGGCGAGTTGGGGGCAGGCCATGCAGGAACTTGGGCTCCCCGAGGATGCGACGCCGGAGACAGTCCACAATTTCTTTAGCGATCTCGAGACCTATCTCAGTCGGGCGAATGCGGCCGACGGGCTGCGCAAGCGCATCGAGGGTATCCGGCGCGACAGCCAGGAATTGGAGCGGGATGTGGCCAGTCTCGTGGAGCGCACTGCACCGGATCTTGCTGCTATCCCAGTGGATCAAGCGGTGGAGCGGTTAAACGGTCAACTGCAGCGCGAACGCGACCTGGCTACAACTGTGGCCCATTACCAGGAACGGATCGCCTCTACCCAGGAAGAAATCGAATCGGCCCGGATCGCGCGCGACGCGGCCAGCCGGGAATTGGCCGCGCTTTGCGAACTGGCTGGCTGCACCGAGGCCGAAGAACTGCCCGGAATCGAAAAACGGTGGCAAGAACACCGGACCCTGGAGCAGAACAAGGGAGCGGCCCTGGACGAACTTGGCGAGATTGCCGCTGCAACGGATGTGGAGGAGCTGATCGCTGAGGTTGCGGCTGAAGACCCGGACGAGTTGCCGGCCCGGATCCAATCCTGCGATGAGGAATTGGACCGTTTGGACGGGGAAATTGAGCACCAGAGCGCCCAGGCCGGCGAATTGCGTCGCGAATTCCGGGAAATGGACGGCCGGGATGAAGCGGCGCGGAAGGCCGAAGAAGCCCAGGCGACTCTGGCCACGATCCGTCGTCTGGCCGAGCGCTATGCCCAACTCCGTTTGGCGTCCACGGTCCTGGACGAGGCCATCGAGCGCTACCGCGCTGAAAACCAGGATCCTGTCCTGACCTTGGCCAGCGGGTATTTCCAGGAGGTAACCCTCGGCTCCTTCGATGGTCTGCGCACCGATCTCGACGACAAGGGCAACCAGGTCATTGTCGGTCTGCGCGGCGAAGAGCGCGTCCCGGTCGCGGGCATGAGTTCCGGAACCCGCGACCAGCTGTATCTCGCCCTGCGTCTGGCGTCCTTGGAGCACCGGCTGCACAGCAGCGAGCCCATGCCGTTTATCGTCGACGACATTCTTGTCAATTTCGACGAGCAGCGCACCCGGGCCGCGTTGCAGGCCTTGGCCCGCCTGGGGGCAAAGAACCAGGTCCTGGTGTTTTCCCACCACGACCAGGTCGCTACCGCAGTCCGCGAACTCGGCCTGGGCGCGGTGTATGAATTGCAGGCTTCAGCCTGAAGAGGTTCCACTCTTCAGGATTGGGGAATTGGGGAGTTGCGGTGCTGCGACGTGAAGAAATGCAGTGCTTGGAAAAAACGTGAGCGAAACGACAGCAGGGATCGTTCGTTCTTCGTGATCCGGCGCCGTGAGCGCGGTCATTGATCTCTGTCGGGTCACGTCGTTGTTTGCGACTGCGCCGCGGCTCTTCGCCTGTTGCCGCGCGCTGGGACACCCCCATTTTCAATCTGGTATCAGGGAAGGAAAAGCAATGTCGCCACTATGTTCCGTCTGCCGGCAAGCGGACACCAGATTCTTTTTTCAGGACGGCAGCGCTGTGTACTGGCGGTGTCCGGTCTGTGAAGCGACCTGCCTCGACGCGGCACATCTGCCGGCCCCTGATGCCGAATACGCCCGCTATCTTGAACACGACAACACACCGCAGGATACCGGCTACCGCCGCTTTCTGGAAAAGCTCGCCACGCCCCTTCTAGACCGCCTCCCGCCGGGCCAACAGGGGTTGGACTACGGCTGCGGCCCAGGGCCTGTGCTGGCTATGCTTTTGCGCGAGGCGGGGCATGGGGTGCGGACCTTTGATCCGTTTTTTGCCCCGGAACCGGAGGTACTGCACGACACCTACGATTTCATCACCTGCAGCGAGGTCGTCGAACATTTCCACCAACCCTACGACGAATTCGCCTTTTTGAACAAATTATTGAATCCCGGTGGGATCCTCGGCATCATGACCTGCTTTCAGACCCAGGACGAGCGCTTCGCCAACTGGTCCTACCGCCGTGATCCGACCCATGTCACATTCTACAAGGAAGCCACCTTCCACGTCCTGGCTGAGCTCTTCGGCTGGACCTGCGAGATCCCCCGCAAAAATGTGGTGTTCTTGTACAAGAAGCGCACAGAGCAAAGGGCCCGGGAAGAAACCTAAACGCGTGTGGCGGCTGTCGCTCCCTCCAGCCGATCTTCGTGAGTTTCTTGTCTGCGTCTTTTCCCGTGACACGGGGAGAGGACATGCGAAATACCCGTGGTTGCAGCTTTCATGGCCCCCTCCCCCTTGCCAAGGGGGAGGGCCGGGGAGGGGGTGCTGGGTCCGGTCGTTGCCCTGCGAATATGCCGACAATTCCACCCTGATCGAGGCCTCTTTTGCGGCTCCTGCTCCATTTTCCTGGAAACTGCAAGGCCAGGAGCCTGAGAACGGAGAACTCTCCAACAAATCCCATCGAAAGGAATCCACATGAACACCTCAGCCATTATCGCTATTGGCATCGGCGGGGCAGTCCTCGCCCTGATGGCCTGGAAAGCCCGCGGCAAATGCACGCCGTGACTCTATCTCTACGTCCCGCTGGGAGCGGGACTACTGGCCTATTCGCTTCTGCGCGTCTGGCTGGGCTAACGGTGCCCCCGCCTCGTGGACGATGCTGTTGTGCTTTGTGACGAGGCTCCTGCCAGGTGACGAAGACAGAGCAAACAGTTCCATTGCCGCGTGGAGCGGTGGGTGGCTAACGCCCCTTGTCAGGCTGTTGGCACAATCCCAGAGCCGCGGTGTCAGGTATGTGTTGCCTGACTGGTAAAACATTTCGCGTATCAAGCGTTCAATTCCCCAATCCTCCATGGTCAAGACTGCAATTCTGAAATTTTTCAATATCATTCTCAGGTAAAAGTTCCCTTCGTTCCCCCTCCGGCACCATCGACCCCCCGGTGCCCCAGACCAGGTGTGTGGCCTGGTCCAGCACATCCCGCAGACCGTGCCGTGCCAGATACTCCGGCGCCTCCACCACCCGATGCGGCCCAGCCATGCCGGCCAAAGCCGAGGGCTCCAGAAAGAGGGCTTCTGTTTGCCACAGCCGGGCCAGATCCCGGAGCATGGTCGTGTCGTCCACGGTGTACGCTCCATCCAGAAGCGGGCCCATACGCCTGGCCACGAAACCGGATGCTCGACCGACAGCCAGTCCGTCCGCAGCGGTACGGTTGTCCAGACCAAAATCCTGAACGCTGACGCGGTCGTATTCCTTGGTGTACAGCCCGAGCAGCATGGCCGGGGCATGGGTCGGCTCGGCAAAGAAGCAGTGGACGTGATCTCCGAAGGCGAGCTTGAGACCAAAGGCCACGCCGCCCGGACCGCCGCCCACACCACAGGGGAGATACGCCAGGAGCGGATGATCCGCGTCCACGGTTATCCCCTGCTCAGCGAATTGGCGTTTGAGACGTTCCCCAGCCACGGCATAGCCCAGGAAGAGGTCGCGGGAATTTTCGTCATCCACAAAGTGGCAGCCGGGATCGGTAGCGGCCTGGCTGCGTCCCTCAGCCACAGCCCGGCCGTAGTCGTCTTCGTATTCAACCACGCGCACCCCCTTGGCGCGCAAGAGTTCCTTTTTCCAGGCCTTGGCGTCGGCGGACATGTGCACCGTGACCTGAAAACCGAGCGTGGCGCCCATGATGCCGATGGACAGCCCGAGGTTGCCGGTGGAACCGACCGCGATACGGTAGCGGCTGAAGAAGTCGGAGAAGCGGGGTTCGCTCAGGCGAGCGTACTCGTCGCTGCGCGAGAGTAAGCCGTGCTCCAGGGCCAGATGTTCGGCGTGCTTGAGGACTTCGTAGATCCCGCCCCGAGCCTTGATGGAACCGGAAATCGGGAGTTCCGAATCGCATTTGAGCAGCAGCCGGCCCGGAAACGCTGTGTCGCGTTCCCGGCTCAATGCGCGCTGCATGGACGGTATGGCGCGGAGCGGCGATTCGATAATCCCGCCGTCTGGCTCTGTTTGTGGAAAGACGGTTCGAATATACGGCGCGAACCGTCGGAGGCGCTCGGCCGCGTCAAAGACATCAGCCGCCTGGATATCCAACTGGGACAGGGCGGTCGCGGCCGTTACCGTCTCCGGATTCGCCCAGAAGACCTCCTCCCCGGCCACGATACGTTCGAGCAGGGGATGAGAAGAGAACCACTGTTCTTTGGTTCTGCCGGCGATGGTCTGATGCATATGCGGCTCCAGTGTTCGGAGTTCCGGGCAGCACGCCGAAATTGGCAGAGCTACACCCAGCCATTGAAAAATTGGTCTTTGCAAGGGTCCGAGTTCTTGCGCCGGACCAGCGGTCTTGGTAAACAGCAAGGGCCCATGTACAATTTTTTCCTGCGCCGGATTATGGATAATTTGGTCGTTTCTTTCCAGCAACCTCACCTTCACCATCCCGCTGTTCGGAGCCTGCTGATGGCCATTCCCGACTTCCAGAGCTCCCGCTTTTGCCCCCCCTTGGCGAGACGGAAAAGAGTGCCCCAATTCCGAACTCACAGATCGCTTGGCGGAATATTTCAGCCTCTGTCTCGACGAAGAATGCTGGACCGTATAGATTCGTTGCCGAGAGCCAGTATTGTAGAGCCGCATGGCGTGGGTTCTCGTTTGTGCCGGCATTGGACATGAAGAGCGGGGCAGCAGGGGATCCCTTGGTTGCAAGGCAAGTTTGTCAGTGTGCTATCAGTGTTTTTGGGGACAATGAGACCGCTAACACAGGTCACTAACTGGAGTGAAAATGTCAGCACAATCTCCGCATGCCGAATTGCGCCAGCGTATTGCAGAATTGGAACAAGCAGAGGCTGCCCACCGAGAAACGGAAGCGGCATTACGGGCAAGCAATGAGCGTTTCCAATTGGCGATGCAGGTATGCCAAGAGGGCGTTTGGGACTGGGACATTGTTACCGATGTGGTGTATTATAGCCCCGCCTATGCGACGATGCTCGGGTATGATCCCCAGGAATTGCCGGACCGTGTAGATGTCTGGGAAGGATTGATGCACCCCGATGATAAACAGGCCGCACTGCGAGCAAACCGTGATTGTATAGAAAACCGCTGTCAGGAATTTACTGTGGAATTCCGGATGCGCTCTAAACAGGGGCAGTGGCTCTGGATTCTCGGTCGAGGGAAAGCTGTGAGCCGCGATGGTGATGGACGGGCGCTGCGGTTGGTGGGCACCCATACAGACATCTCAGAGCGCAAACGCATGGAAGAGGCCTTGGAAAAGCGTATCATCGCCTTGACCCGGCCTGTCTCCCAAAACACCTCCATAGCCATAGACGAATTGTTTGATGTGGAGGCCTTGCAGCGCTTCCAGGATGAATTCGCGGCCGCCACCAATGTGGCTTCGCTCATCATTTTCCCCGATGGATCTCCGGTGACCCAACCCTCAAATTTTACCCGCCTGTGCAACGATATCATTCGAAGAACAGAGAAAGGGTGCGCCAATTGTCACAAATCGGGCATGCTCTTGGGCGCCCCCCATCCCGAAGGACCAATTGTGCAGCCGTGCCTCAGCGGAGGACTCTGGGACGCCGGAGCCAGCATCACCCTCTGTGGCCAGCACATCGCCAGTTGGCTCGTGGGCCAAGTTCGTGATGCGGGCCAAACCGAAGAGGGTATACGGGCCTATGCCCGGGAAATCGGCGCTGATGAACAGGAGTGTGTTGACGCCTTCTACGAAGTCCCCGTTATGTCTCACAACCAATTTCAGAAAATAGCCCAAGCCTTGTTTACCATGGCCAATCAGCTTTCGAGCATGGCGTACCAGAATGTGCAGCAGGCCCGATTCATCACCGAACGACAGGATGCAGAAGCCGAACAGGAAAAGCTTCAAGCCCAATTAACCCAGGCCAAAAAGATGGAATCTGTGGGCATATTGGCTGGAGGCTTGGCTCATGATTTCAATAATTTGCTCCACGCCATTCGCGGGAATCTCGATCTTCTGGGCCACAATAAACCTGAAGCTCACCCGGACCAACAGCGTTTAGCCACTATCCGATCATCAATCAGGCGCGCCGAGCGACTGGTGCAGCAACTATTGCTTTTCAGCCGCAAAGCCGACAGCCGCAAACAGAATCAGGATATCAACCAAGTGGTGCAGGAGAGTGCGCGCATGTTGGAAAGTTCGATCCCCAAAATGATCGAAATCGAACTCACCCTGGGCCAGGGATTGCCGCTGGTGTATGCTGATATTGTGCAAGTGGAGCAAGTCGTGCTCAATTTGGGCCGCAACGCGGAAAGCGCCATGCCGCAGGGAGGCAGGCTAACAATCGAAACCCACTATGCTGAACTGGACGAGGAGTTTGTCCGGATGCATCCCGGATCGAAGACCGGGCCCCATGTCCTGCTCATCATTTCCGATACCGGTCATGGTATGGATGAAGAAACCCGGGCCCGCGCTTTTGAGCCTTTTTTCACCACAAAAGAGGTTGGACAGGGGTCTGGGCTCGGCCTTGCTTCCGTTTACGGGATAGTGAAATCCCATGAGGGGTATATCCAATGTGATAGCGAAAAAGGGCAGGGGACCACGTTCCGAGTCTATTGGCCGGCGAATCCCGATGCTGAGACCAAACCCGTTCGGAAGAATCGCTGGGAATCCCCTTCGAAGATAGAAGGATCGGAAACGGTATTGGTGGTCGATGACGAAGATGTAATTCTTGAAATAACAGTCGAAATTTTGGAAATGCACGGATATACAGTCTTGACGGCTCGCAGCGGAGAAGAGGCGCTGTCCTTGTATGCCGAAAATGGCCATACCGTGGATCTGGTAATCCTGGATTTGAATATGCCCGGCATGGGAGGTGCTCAATGCCTGCAGCATCTGCAGCAGTACCATCACCCTCCACGTGTGCTTTTAGCCAGCGGTTATTCGGCCCACGGATCGGTCCAGGAGGTGGCCAGAAGCGCAGCTGGATTTATCCCCAAGCCCTACCATCTCACGGAATTACTGGCCAAAATCCGGGAAGTATTGGATCGCGATACGCAAGAGCCTACTGGAGGAAATCCATTGTAAGGGGAAAATCTTCCAATGGTAGCAATGTTGCAGTATATTCAGGGTCTTAGGTACGAATGTGTCCGCTGGCGACCTTGAACTTTTTTAGCGCCGTTTTCAGATCAACTGCTCGGGTTGGGCAGAGAGGAATTTTTTTACCACAAGCTGGGAATCATGCCTGATGGATTTTGTGAATCGTTTTTAGGCTGGCTCTGCTGTCATTGGGCTGTGGGTCTGGATTTGCCGCTTTCATGGCTTGCGATAAAGCGAAAGGTCTTTCCTTTCCTACAGTGAACCAGTTTTTCTCAATTTCATTTGCGGCCATTGCTTTGGAAAACAAAAAGCCCTGGCCGTAATGACAATTGAATGTTTTGACCATGTTCAGTTGAGAGTTGGTTTCAATCCCTTCAGCCACCATCTTAAGCTTGAGCCCTAAAGCGAGTTCAACAATAGCATGTACTATTCGATGACACGCTTTCCCGGCTTTGAGACTGATAATAAACGAGCGGTCAATTTTCAGTTCATCCAAGGGGAAGCGTTGCAAGTGGGCCAGGGAAGAGTAGCCGGTTCCAAAATCGTCAATGCTCAAGCGAATCCCCATAAATTTTAGCCGCTTGAGAGTACGAACATTGGATTCGAGTTTGCTCATGGCCGCGGATTCTGTCACCTCCAGGTTGAGGCATGCAGGATCAAGGTTTATGTCCTGCAGGATTTGATAAATATTTCGTTCCAGACCGGCCTTTTCCAGCTGTTTGCTGGAAAGATTTACATTCATGATCAAGGACTTGTTGGATTCACGCCAGATTTTGACCTGCCGACATGCTTCTTTTAAGACCCACTTGCCGATGGGCTCAATAAGACCGGTTTGTTCCGCCAATGGTATGAACTTCCCGGGCGAGATAAACCCATGTTCAGGGTGTTTCCAACGTATCAAGGCCTCTAAGCTGTTTAATTCGCCACTGTCCAATTTAATAATAGGCTGATAGTTGAGCACCAACTCTTCTCGATCCAAAGCCCGGCGCAGGTCTTTTTCCATGAGCGTCCGTTCGCTCTTGCGTTGATACATATCTGAGGAGAAAATTACCCAGCGATTTTTGCCACGCTTTTTGGCTTGTAGCATGGCCAATTCAATATCCCGGAGCATATCTTCAGCTCTGGTGTACGTCACATTATACTCAAGAATACCGATACTGGTAGTAAGAGTGATTTCTTGGCCGTCCAGAAAAAAAACTTGTTCCAGCTTTTGCCGTATATTTTCCGCCAAGTCCTGAATTTGAGCTGAGGTTCTGTTTTCGGACATCACACAAAATTCATCTGAACTGAACCGGGCCAGGGTGTCAGTTTCATCGATGGCAGTCCGGATACGATGGGAAACTTCTAAGAGTAAACGGTCTCCAACAAAATACCCGAAACTGTCGTTGATTGTTCCAAACCCGTCGAGATCAAAATAGAGCAGGCCAAATGAAAAACCGGGTTCTTGGCCCACCCTTTTAAGTCCTTTCTCGATTTTTTCTACAAAATAGGACCGGTTGGGAAGATTGGTCCTGTGATCGTACAAGGCTTGGTGCAAAAGGCGCTCTTCGCTTTTTTTGCGTTCGGTAATGTCTATTATAGTACCTTGTAAATAGAGTATGTTTTTGTGATCATCTTTGACAATCTTGGTGTTTTCTGAGATCCAAATCAGCTCTCCGTTTTTGCGACGGACCTGGGTCTCCAGATGCATAATCTTACCTTTTGTCCATAACGCATTGAACTTGTTCTTATTCACCGTAGGTGTTTCATATATCCTGGAAAATTTTTTTCCTCTGTTGCTCGTTTCGAAGTCTTTAGGCGAAGCATATCCTAAAAGATCTGCAAAAGCCTGATTGACACATATTACTGAATCATCCGTACCAATCAAATACATCCCCTCCAAGGCATTGGCAAAGAGGTTTCTGTATCTCGCCTCAGATTTTTCAAGATTTTTGGCGGTTTCCATTTCACTGGTTATGTCTTCTACTGTGCCTATAAGTACAGGGTAGCCGGATGAATAGTGGGGTAAGGTTTTGCCCCTGAACTGGAGCCAACGCCATTCTTTACTTTGAGACTGAAAACGGAAGCATGAGCGTAACTGTCCATCAGCTTGAGGAGTATGGTTTTTGCCTAATTCTAGCAGTCCTTGTCGGTCATCTGGATGGATTAAATTGTCAAACGATTTTCGATACTTAGTTTTAGCGGATGGTTTTACAGCATGATCCCAAACATTGTGCAGGTCCAAGTATATTGCGTTTGCCTCCGGATCGATCTCGCAGACTCCTTGCCGGGAGTTTGCCAGAGCGGCCCGGAGGCGAGCTTTTTCCTGGTAGGTAAGCTCGTTTAAACGTTTTCGTTCAGTAGAGTCTTCGAAAGTAATAAGGATCTTGTCCACCAGGCCGGATGAGTTGCGCATGGGGACAAAGGTGGTTTGAACGCAGATCTTTTTGGATGCCGAGGATTCGTCAGATGGGGGCAAAGTGTGCCACGTTTCAGGCAGTACCGAGGTCTCGCCAAGATTGGCCTGAGAAAAAGGGAGTTGAAGGTTCAACGGAGCTGTTCGTTGATCCGTGAGGATGTTCACGTCCTCATCAGGACTGAGCCTAAAGAGCTCCGCAAACTGTTTGTTGTAGATGAGGGCGCTGCCGGACGAGTCAGTAATCAGGACGGGAGAGGGGGAGGACTGGATGATCCGTTTGAGTTCGGGCCAGCTGTGTTTGTCTGGGTCGTCAATGAGAGAGAGGCGGATTTTGGTAAGGATATAGATTTCACTAAAAATCAGAAAAAGTACAGCAAAGGACACCGTCAATGCCCACTGCGGAGATATTTGAAAAATCTCCGTGCCATATACAAGTACCAGAAATGCACTGCCTGAGCCGATTAAAACGCCGCATAAGGCAGCAATCCAAAGCAGAAAGCGCTGCAATGTGCGTGGTTTTGTTTCGTTCGTTTGTGGACGTGTGGAGTCCAAATTGGCCCTTGACAATTACCATCCCTTTATGACTTTGAAGTACAAGATTCAATCCATTTTGTGCGTTTTCCTGTTTGTTTTTCTCCCGCGATGAGGATTAGTTGGATTTTTTAAGCTTAAACTTTATATTTTTGTGAATTTCTTTATTTTACAAAGAGGTTGTCCCAAGCCATATCAATACGTTCAGTAGTCATTTCTGGGTGATGCCCATGGTAAAAAGCATCATCCACAATCAAATCGATGATGTCTCGCGGTTGGCAAGAAGAAAGCCTGACGTCCATGCGCTGGTAGTACTGGTCCATTAAATATTCAAAAACGTCTTCTTTAAACTCTACATTGTTTGCTTTGCATATTTTAATAAAAATTTTACGATATTCTTCTGGTGTGGGATGGTCGACTTTAATTTTATAGCGCAGTCTGCGCAGAAAAGCCATATCCACGAGTTCCTTGGGGTCCAGATTGGTGGCAAAGATGACCACTTGGTCAAAGGGGATTTCGAACTTTCTGCCAGTATGCAAAGTGAGCAAATCCGTACGCCTCGCTAGAGGAATGATCCATCTGTTGAGAAGCGTTTCTACGTTCATTTCCTGTCGACCCAAATCGTCCACCAGGAAAAGACCGTTGTTGGCCTTGAGTTGCAGCGGTGCTTCATAAAATTTAGAGATGGGATTAAAATCCAGATCCAGTGTGCGCATGGTCAGTTCGCCACCGGTCATGATTGTGGGTCTTTGCACACAAACCCAGCGCTGGTCATGTCCTGGGCTGCTTTCTGTTTTTGAAACGGGTTCATGCACCGATTTGTCATAAACTGTAATGATCTCTCCGTTTACGACCAAAGCGTGGGGAACATAGATCTCGCCCGGCAGGGTTTTGCCCATGGCCTCGGCAATGGTGGTTTTGCCGTTGCCTGGAGGACCGTACAAAAAAGTCGCTCGACCGGAACACGCGGCCGGTCCGAGGACTTTGAGCAATGAATCGTTAATAACGAGATGGGAAAAGGCGTTGTGGAACTGCTCCGGAGTAATCACAATATGCATGACAGTCTGGATTTCAATCTGCTGACGGTATTCGGCCAGGGTCACTGGGGCAGGCCCGGCATATCTGCAGATATTGAGAAGTTCACTAGCCTTGTTCCGCCCGGCATCAGTCAAGCTGAACTTGTATGAGGTCTTGGCAAGCTGACTCGCGCCTTTGACTTCTATAAGCTTATCCCGTCGCAAAACCTCAATGGCTTTATCTACAATGGAAATGGGCAATTTGACCCGATCCGCCACCATGGGGATAGTGAATTCGCCCATAAAGGCAATGTGTTTGTTGATCAGGTCTACAATAAATGGGAGGCCCAGGCCGGTATCTTCTTCTGTATTAGGAACCGGCGGGATTCTTTTAAAGAAATCGGCCAAGTCTGCTTCCCGGACATAGCCAAGAGCCACCAAGTTGTGGCCCAGTCTGCCTCCGGATAGCTGTTGACGCTTCAGGGCCTGCTGCAATTGTTCTTCAGTGACCAGCTGATTTTGCATCAGCTGCTGGCCCAAACGTTCGGATTGCTCCGCTGCCCCGATTTCATGCTTTTCGTATTCAGCCATGTGTATTATTCCCACATTTCCAAATCGGTATTGCGTACAATATAGTTATGTGAGCACCTGATAATGTTATCCAGCCCGACATAGCGAAGGGAAACCGCAACCTGGGGTTCAAAATACCGCTTTCTTTTATCGCATACAGCGTATGTTCCGACTACAAAGCCCTGGACATCGTGTTTTTTACCGATACGCTGGAGCTCCCTGGATAAAATGAGTTCCCCTTCGGATTCGTTCACGAATATGTTGTTGCCCATCTTCACTTCCCGAACCGAGTAGCCGTGACTGGCCAGCCTGTTGGCTATGATTTCCGAGCTCATGCGTCCCAGGGTGGAAGATTTCTGCATATCGTCGATATCAACAAGGCTAGTGACAATGATTGGTTTTTGTGTGTCCACAAAGACATTGCAGGACCCCAGAAGGCGATCTGCAGCGTCACTCGTAACCTCGACAATGTCCGCTTGCTGTTTTGACATTTGCTGGTTGTAGGGTCTGTTCGGAGCGCACGACACCGCAACTGCGGCTGTCATAACCAAAAGGGCGATCAGGATCAATTGCTTGAAGCGCATGTTCATATCCTTTTGCGGTTTGTATTGTTACCAAAGATCTATGGTGCCACCCAACTCTTTGCGGCAGGCGAACAGGAAGAGAGCCCTCATCGTGTTCCGCTCACCGACTCGGAAGAGGCGAGCAAAGGGCGCTTTCTTCCAATCCACCGCTCAATTGCCCCTGCGGCAGAGCCGCGTTACGAGGTGCTCGCCATGTGTGCGGGTTGGGGATGTAACTCCACCCTGCGGTTGTTGGCCCGGCCCTCAGGATTGTCCTTGCGGTTTTGGGTAAAATTGGGGGCTATAGGCTTGTTGAAGCCATATCCCTTGGTCCGTAGCCGCTCCGAGGAGATATTATGACGGACAAAATAGTCGTGCACAGCCATGGCCCTTTGCAGTGAAAGATCCAGATTGTACTTCTCTGAACCGATGATATCGGTATGTCCTTCAATGAGCAACTCCATCTGGGGATTGCGCCGGAGGAGCGCGACATACTCGTCCAATTCGTCGGTGTATTGGTCTTGAATGGAAGCCTTGTCGAACTGGAAAAAGATCATCCCCACATCGTCCTTGTCAGCCATAGGCAGGGGAGTATCCGTATTCGTCACATAGACCGTCCGTGTCTCCACCTCTTTATCTGCGTAGTACAGATCGTTGGAAAAATGGTAATTTTCAGTATTTAAATCATCAACATAATAGGTGTTGCTTAATCTATACACGATGCTATCACCAGATTGGATGGTCAGGTTAACAATGACCTCGTTCTGCACGACCTCGGCTTGGCTTAAAAAGGCAATCTTTTTATGAGTGACGCGTTGTACGGACCAATAGACCTGATAGTCATCTGTCGCGTCGCGAGTCGTCTGCAGTCCAAGGTGAGTTAAATCGGTAACCAGAAAAGATTCCAATGCCTTGGAAAAAGGAGAATTGTCAGTCTGCAGGATTTGGATCTGCTTGTTTTGAAAATTTTCGAGGTCCGACATCTTGATCATGTGCGAGATGTCGGTGCTCACGTCCTGGGCTATGATTTCCCAGTGCTGTGCGGCCTGCAATTTGTCCTGAGTGGTATACGGTCTGGACATTGGCGCGGGAGTCTGACTGCACCCAAAGGCAAGGACAGATACAGCAAAAAGCAAAATGGTTCGGATCAGGGGCTTTGCACTCATAGTCTCTCCCGAAGTAAAATGGTTAATATGGCCTGTTTTTGTTGGTTGAAGTTGAGCTTTTGGTGTACGATAATCGCCAGCCCGGGAGCAAGTTTATGATTTGTCCTGCTCACAGTTCAGTATTTAAAGCCACTGTCGGGTTTAACAGGTGTTTCTTGTGGGCGACCAGATCCAGGCCCACGATTATCCGCAGGCTGGGTGTGGGCATGGCCAAGGGGTGAGCTGGTTTGAGCTTGCATTTTTCAGGAAGACGCGCGGCCAGGGACTGGGCTTCGGGGATCATTTCCGGACTGTAGTATATGGTGGTCCGCGTGTGGTTGAAATGCGAAGCGTTGCCAATCCTGCCTATGCTATACCCCTGGTCCTGGAGGTACTGGCCAGTCTGTCTGGCCATGTGTCTGACCCCATTGCCGTTAAGGACTGCCAGAACCGGCTGCTGAAGTAGCGTGTCCTTCTGGTTCACGACTACTGCTTCGAACTTGGCCGCAGCAGTGATTGTTGTCCGAGCGCAGGGGTCTATCTCCTTGGTGGCCAGGGTCTCAACATCTTCAACTCGGGAGAGGCTCCGGGCTGCTATCTTGGCTTCTTTATGACCGGAATACTCTCCTACTCGGACCAGATAGAGCCCATTGGCTGCCGATTTTTTGATATAGGCGTCATAGCCCCTTTCTTGAAGTTGAAAATAGAGCTCAGCCGCATGCCGTTGGTAGGTGAATGCCCCGGCCTGGACAGCAAAATCAGGCCTGACCTCTTTCTGCTGCTCTTGCTGGTGAGGTGATTGGGCGATGACTTCCGGGCTGTGCGGGACAGAGTCAGTCGCGGCATCAGTGTTCATCCGCATCTCCAAAGCATCGCTTGTCTGTCCTGATGACAGATCCGTCTGGCCACTCGGTGTTGGCTCTGTTGCCGGACGTATTGGCGTTTGGGTCTGCCCGGTGTGAGCTTCGGTTGTTGTCGCTACGTGCTTCGAAATATCGCTTTGCCCTCTCTCTTGTTCAGAGACACGGGCCTGAAAAAGAGCTTCGTCTTTGTCAGCGGCAGGGGCAGTGGCTGATGTTTTGCGAGTTGTATTTTCAGGTTCTGAAGGCCCACCTGTTCGAAATTGGGCCAAAGCCTGGTCGAAATTGCCCATTTGGGCATAGGCCAGCCCCAGGTTATGGTTATAGACGCTTTTGTTGCCGTTTAAGGATATTGCCTTTTTATAAGCCTCAACGGCTTTTCTGTATTTCCCCTGCAGATAATAGGAAAAACCGAGGTTGTTGTGTATATAGGCCAGCTTGGGGTTCAGCTCCAATGCGGCCTGGTAGGAAGCTATAGACTGTTCGAACCGTCCCAGCCTGTCCAGGCAGACACCCTTGGCGTTCAAGGCCTTGATGTGCTCTGGCTCCTGATTGAGGACCTTGTTGAACTCCCTAATGGCCAGTCTGTGCTCGCCTTGGCCCTGAAAGGCCACCCCCTGGTCGAAATGAAAACCCGGACCTCGGCTCAAGGGGCGAGGAGTGCACAATTTTTGACGGATGTCCTCGTTCGTAATGACCTCACGGTCCTGCTTCGACCCCCACCAACCCCCATTGCTACTGCTGGGCAGGGTAGCACAGCCGCTTGCAGTCAAAAGCAGAAGCAATATGGCCAATGTCTCCGCAAGCAGCGAAAATCGATAAGGAAAACGTACGTTCATGTGCGGTCCTCATTGGTTGTTTGAGACGTGAACTGTGGAAAGGAGACAGTGGTTCGATCTGGTTTTTTGCACAAGCCATGAGTATGCCTTTTTTTTACCAGACCTCTGCTCACTTCTTGCTACCCACCTTGTTCCTCCCAAGCTCCCCGGGCCTTCTTCAGATTTTCACCCGCGGTCTGGTAGTAGGCCGGATCCAGCTCTATAGCCTTTTCAAACGATTGGATCGCTTTGCGATAACGGTCCTGACTCAAGTACATGCAGCCAAGATTGTTATACGCCTGGGCATCGGAGCCGGCCCGCCGGAAAGCCTGCAGGGCCTCTTTGTACCGGCCGGACTGAGCCAGGGCCAGTCCTACATTATTGTAGACCTTCGGTTCCTGAAATCCGAGTTCAAGGGCCTTTCGGAATGCTTGCAGCGCGAGGTCGTATTTTTTCAACATGTTATAGGTTGCGCCCAGGTTGTTGTACAAAGAGCCTTTGTCTGGCTTGAGTTCAATGGCCTGTGTATATTGCGCTGCGGCTTGTTCATGCTTCTCCTGAAAGTGGTAAATCAGGCCCAATTCGGCTCTGGCTCGCCACAATTCAGGATCCAGCTCTAAAGCTTTTAGAAATTGCGCCCTGGCCTGGTCCCGCTTTTCCATCTGCACATAGACCCGACCCAGACCTTCATACGCCTTTGCGTATTCTGGATCCATCTCTACGACCGCCTGGAAAGCCTGCAACGCTTCCTTGTCGTCTCCCCCCTGCAACAGGACCAACCCTCGTTTGTATTTGGCGTCGATATTTGCCGGGTCTTTTTTCAGGGAGTCATCGTATTGAAGCAGGGCCAACTGCAGTTTTTCCTGGGCCATGAGCACATCGCCCAGTCGTTCATGTTCCTGGCTACTCAGCTCAGACTGAGGTTTATCCAATTTTGCAAGGCCCTGAGACCGGGTGTGGGTGCAGGAGGTCAGGCCGGCACAGAGCAGAAGCACACCCAGGATTGTCAAAAGAGGAGAAATTGTCCTGCGTTGCATAGTGTCCTTTCCGCCGTCATTGGTCTTGGCGGTATCGTTACTGTACCCCATCTGTTTGCGCCCGTCGCTGAAGCACAGACACAAATCCTCATACTTCCAATCGCTGTGAGCTCTTCAGGGTGAGCCCGTGCTACATATTGAGCAGAGTCTGGGAAATGCGAATCACCGCCGGCCCCAGAATAGCCACGAACAGCGAGGGAAAAATGAACATGATAAGCGGAAACAACAGCTTGACCGGGATCTTGGCTGCTTTTTCCTCAGCTCTTTGGAACCGTTCGGTGCGCATGCTTTCGGAAAATACCTTCAAGGCCTGGCTCACACTGGTGCCGAATTTTTCGGTCTGAATGAGCAGGGTGGTCAGATTCTGCATTTGCTGCAGGTCTGTGCGCATGGCCAGATTCTTGAGCGCATCCTTACGGGGCATGCCGGCCCTGGTCTCCAGGGTGAAAAAATGCAGTTCTTCACTGAGAGTCGCGTTGTTGGATTTTGATTCCTTGGCCACTCTGCTGATGGCCGCATCCAGGCCCATGCCTGCCTCAACGCAAACCACCATAAGATCCAGGGCGTCTGGAAATCCTTTAAGAATGGTCTGCCGCCGTTTCTGTCGTTTGTTGGTCAGCCACAGGTCGGGGACATAAAAGCCGGCCACAGCCAAAACAGTGATGATGAGGAGCGTGTTGGTTGGAGAAAGGGTCAAATCCGGGATCAAATAATAAAAAAGACCGAAGCAGAGGGGGAGAGCGAGTGGCATAATCACCTTCAGACCCCAAAAAACCGCCGGGGCCAGAGGAGACCGGATCCCGGCCTTGAGGAATCTGGGACGGAGCACGGTGTGATCAGAGACTCTGTCTTTGGCCACCTTTTGGCCAACAAGACCTACAAAGCCGAATATTTTACCAAAAAAGCCGGATCGGGAAGAGTCCAGGCGCTGCGGGTCCCCAAAGGCGCTCTGCTGATTCGAAGTCTGGATTTTTTCCAGAATGGCCCGCTTTTTGGAGTTGGAGCGGACAAGCTGCATAACCCCGATCATGAGCAGAAAAAGGGACACAAAAATTGCCCCGGCCATGATCAAGGGAAGGTAGTCAGCTGGCATATTCACACGTCTCCTGCCTGGAATGAATGAAATATGTGTGTCGTCGTACTACAAAGAAGCAGCTTTGCCTGAGAACCGCCCCTGTTTCCCCCAGAACCCAAACGAAACGTTCGTTCTGCCAGTGCGGTGGGGAGCAGTATTTTCCCAGTCTGCTGGTCGCAATTCTCAGCATCAATCGCTACACATCGATTTTGACGATGTTGCGCATGAAAAAATACCCGATGATCATCATGATCAAGGCTCCGGCGATCATGATGTGTCCCATGGTCTCCTCAAAGAGCAAAGTGATGTATTCCGGATTCATAAAAGTCAAAATACCTACGATGGCAAAGGGGAGCCCGATCAGCACCCACATGGAGAGAACGCCTTCGGCAGCCAGAGCCTTGACCTTGCCGAAGAATTTGAAACGTTCCCGGATCAGGGTGGCGATGCTCTCAATGATTTCTGCCAGGTTGCCACCAGTCTCCCGCTGCATGATGACGGCGACAACAAAGAAGTTCAGATCCGGACAATCCACCCTGTAGGTCATCTTGCGCAAGGCATCCGGAACCGGGACGCCAAAGTTGATCTCGTCAAGAGCCACATCGAATTCAGGCCCCAACGGGTCGCCAAACTCTTCCGCAGCCAGCTTCATGCCGGTGGTAAAGGCATGACCAGCCTTCAGGGATCTGGCCAAAAGGTCCAAGCCCTCGGGAAGCTGGGCCATGAATTTGCGCATCCTCTTTAACTTCTTGCGCTTGAGGTAGAAAAAGGGAGTGAGGGCTCCGAGTAAGCCGACGGGGAGGGAGACGTATACGGCGTAGCCGAAGAACTCGAGCAACATAACGAGCGCAAGCCCCAGAAGGGGGGAGAGGATAATGTAAAATCCGACCGGATACTGAGCGTTGGCCTGATACAGGAGCCTGTGCAGCCGATCTGTGATGGATATGCGGCGCAAAATGGCATCCAGGATCTTGATCTCGCTGAAGACTATTTTGCGCTCGATGTCCTGGGGAGCATCATCCAGCTTGGGATTGTAGGTCACCTTGCGCAGTTTTTTACGGATTTGGGACCGATCCGGATTCTTGATGGTCCGCAGGGCGTAGAGAAACATCTCCAGAATCATGATAGAGACGACAAAAATGATCAATGCGATTATGTAGATGTTCATTGTGTGTCCTTAGGATGTGTGATCTGTACCCAGCTCACTATCAGACCTCAACAATCTTATCCGGATTGAATATCTCTCGATCCACTTCAATACCCACCTGATGGAACTTGTCCACAAACTGGGGTCTGACGCCGTTGAACCGGAAGTACCCCTTGACCTTGCCGTTTTCGTCCACTCCCGTGGGATTGAAGGAGAAGATTTCCTGGGTTGTGATCACGTTGCCTTCCATTCCGGTGATTTCCTGGATGCTGTTCACCTTCCGCGTGCCATCCGAGTACCTCGATACCTGGATGATAATGTGGATAGCTGAAGCGATGAATCTGCGCATGAATTCGATAGGGATGTCCAGGTTGGCCATGGAGACCATGCTCTCGATGCGCATCAAAGCGTCCCTGGGGGTGTTGGCGTGGATAGTGGTCAGAGAACCGTCGTGCCCGGTGTTCATAGCCTGGAGCATGTCAAAGGACTCAGAGCCACGGACCTCACCCACAATGATCCGGTCCGGGCGCATGCGTAAGCTGTTACGGACCAGTTCCCTGGCCGTAACTTCGCCTTTGCCTTCAATATTCGGCGGACGTGTCTCCAGCCGGACCACGTGCTCCTGCTTGAGCTGCAGCTCGGCTGCGTCTTCGATAGTGATAATCCGGTCAGTGGCCGGAATGAATTGGGAGAGGCAATTCAAAAGGGTGGTTTTCCCGCTGCCCGTTCCCCCAGAAATGACAACATTCAGCTCGGAGCGGACGATACCCTTCATGATTTCCCCAATGCCCTGGGTAAAGGCACGGAGCATGATCAGATCGTCCATCTTCAAGGGGTCTTTGCCAAATCTGCGGATGGACATCACAGGGCCGTCCAAAGCCAGGGGAGGGATAATCACGTTCACCCGGGAGCCATCGGCTAAGCGGGCGTCAACCATAGGCGAAGATTCGTCGATGCGCCGGCCCACAGAGGAGACAATCTTGTCGATAATGCGCATCAAATGGGCGTCGTCCTTGAAAGTGGACTCGGAGAGTTCAAGCTTGCCAAAACGTTCCACATATATCTGATTGTGGGTATTGACCAGAATATCGGCCACCGTATCGTCTTTGAGAAAGGGCTCCAGCGGTCCCAAGCCCATGACTTCGTCCTCAATGTCACTGAACAGCCGCTCTCTTTCAGACATATTCAGGGGAGCGTTTCGCTCCTCAGTATCCAGGATTTTGGTTACCAGGCTCCTGATTTGGGTTTTCAGGACCTCGGGTTCCAAAGAGTCGATCATGGACAGGTCTACCATGTCCAACAAACGGGTATGGATCCTGTTTTTGAGCAGGAAGTACTCATCCGAGAGCTCCCGTTTACGTTGCCGGGATTCGGGTGAATCGGGGGTAGGATGAGAATGGTGAAGCTGAGGATCCGGCTCAGCATCAATTACTTTGGCAGCTGACTTTTTGTTGGTATTGTTGAAGAACATGGGCTCCCCTTTGAGTAGTGAGCTTGAGGCCCAAAAAAATTGTGAGCGAAAATTTGTGCGTGTTTTGGCTGCTTGAGCTTTTTCCTGCCGCAGTTCACAGAGCACTGCTGGTGTTTATTTTCGTAAAAAAGAAAACAACCCTTTCTTTTTCTTTTTCTTGTCCTCTTCTGGATCTTCGACCAGAGAGGCAGCCAGATCGCGAATACTCTGGGTGATTTCTTTTTTCGAGGCCGTTTTGTAGAGCGGTTGCCCTTTATTGATGGCAGTCATGGTGCTCTCATAATCGTTGGGTATGTTCCAGGAAACCTTTTTTTCCAGGGAATTCTCGACATCGCTGGTCGTGATGCTGGAATTTTTCAAATGCCTGTTGATAATAATGTGCAGGCTGTTCGATTCGGGGAACCGCAGGTCGCGAAAAGTGCGCAGGATCTTGTTGGTCTTGGCCAGGCAGGGCAGGCTCTGAACGGAAACCAAAAAGACCTTGTCCGACAGTTCCACTACCTTCAAGGCGGTGTCGTTGAGAAGTTGTCCGGTATCAATGATCACAAAATCGAACATCTTGGTCAGCACTTTGAATAAACGCTCAATCACTTCCGGAGTGGCCATGTTCTGGCTGTCCAGATAGCCGGGAGAGGGCAGAACATAAACTCCGGACGGATCAACTGCCAGGATGTTTTTCAAGAATGTCTCATCCAGGCGGGAAATATTCTTGGTGATTTCCCGCCAAGTATAGGTCGGATCAATTTCGAGAAAAAGAGGAAGATCGCCAAAAAGATTCATGTCCAAAAGACAAACCGATTGTTTCGGTTCGTTCGTGGCCAGGCTCACAGCCAGATTGACAGCCAGCGTGGTTGTGCCCACGCCACCTTTGCTGCCCATAAAAGAAATGACTTGACTTTGTTTGGCCGTCTTTCCCGCAACAGCCCGGAGCTTGGCTTGTCTGGTCATGAAACGATCCAGGGCGGACGATATTTCATCTTCAACCGTGTACGGACCGAAAAACTCTCTCGCCCCGGAGCGCATCGCCTTGAGCACAAGGTTCTGGTCCTTGGACTCCGAAGTAAGGAAAATTTCTCCCGCCTCATCGTTGTAGAGGGAGTTCTGCACCAAGTCGAAAATATGGTCGGGATCATCAGAGATTTCCTTTATCAGCAGATCTGGTCGTTCAAGGCTTTGACCTTCCAGAATGCTGAGTTCAGACTTCTGTCCGACAACGGTCTCAAACTGTCGCCTGACCAGCCGATTTCCAATCTCAATCCGGACCTTATAATCACCTAATGGCATTTATTCCTCGATGGTTGGTGATAATTTAAAAAATTGAAATGCACCCATCAATAATTCGATATATAGACAATATTATATACTACACATTAGCTATTGAACTAAAACAACACCAATTGGTCCATAGCTATCATTTAAATCTAAATCTACTGGTCCTGACGAAACTTCAGTCCCAAGATACTTTGCGCTTATCTGAGTATTTGCCCCATTACCAGTTAAGGCAGTAATCTCAATAGCCACAAACCCCATAACAGTAGAAGGTACTCCTGGTGTGCTACCTTGACCAAACTCATTCACTACAGGTATAAATATTTTTTGCCCAATCAAGTTTTCCACTTTTTGACCATTGTTACCGCCAACTATCTTACCGACACCAGATTCTGTATTTATATCATCACCAATGCGTATTGTTCCATTATATCCATTTTCTAACCATTCACCTATTTCAGGATTACCTCCTCCTTGATCTCCATCGATATAAGCATCGAAATCTACTGTCCCCCAGTTTCCTGCACTTCTCCCAAATTGATAGATTATTCCTTCTCCTGCTTCGCTCATGGTATCAGCTTCATCTTCTGTAACAGCAATTGGGATCAAATGACGCTTTCCAGATAAAGGACCTATTACTGCTGTAGCTTCTGCGCTAACCGTCTGCTGGAAATTTAAAGCAGAGGCAAAAAAAGAGTTGATACTATGATTGTTCACCATAATTTTTACAGAATTATAAGGAGTTTTGCTAAAAAAGTTAGGTTCTGTCCAATTGCCAACTTTTATATCATTATCACCAAGAATCAAGCCATTGTTGTCTATAGAATTATTTTCTGCCGCCTCTTTAGCTTCACTTTTTACATTTGCGGGACCATTTTGTCCTAGCTCAATGGCACCAGCAAGAGCTGCAGCATCGAGTGTGTTTTGCAGCTCATTTTTTGCCGTGGCTTGCCTTCCAATATCTATTGCTATTCCTGCCGTGGCAAGTAAACTGAAAAGAACAAATAAAGCAGTTATGATGGCTACTGAACCACATTCATCTCTTAGAATCGCATTATCCAAAATCTTAATTTTCATAACCATAACTCCTTGTATCTATTCACACCTCATTTCAGTTGTGGATGTTATATTTTTCTGAAAGGGCAGAAAAAGAAAGTCATGAGTATATGTTATCGTCACGGTCAAAGGATCTCCATAATTATCACATGTATCGATTGAAGGAACATTAAAATTTTTGTTGCCAAAAGTTATTATAAAATCTTCCCAGTCATTTATTTTTGATTGAATTTGTGGATAAGATATTCTGTTGCCAGTAGTACGATATACAATTCCGTATCTGGCTCCTGTCCTACCTGCATTAGTAACTATATGTTGGTTATAGATATAAATACCAAAATCAAAAATACTTAATATTAAAGTAATAAATACTAAAAGAACGATAGCGAACTCAACAGCCGCAGTGCCTTTTTGTCTACCATCATTCCTTAAAAATAAAAATTTCATTCTAAGGCCCAACCTATATTTAAGATAATTATGGTAACATTTTCATTGTTGTTGCGGCTTTAATATCTAAATCTTTATCAAAATTAGCACCAAAAAAATCAAAAACTTGGAGTACTAGATAAGTATAGTTATAAACAA
Organism: Desulfohalobium retbaense DSM 5692; assembly: GCF_000024325.1. Taxonomy (NCBI): domain Bacteria; kingdom Pseudomonadati; phylum Thermodesulfobacteriota; class Desulfovibrionia; order Desulfovibrionales; family Desulfohalobiaceae; genus Desulfohalobium; species Desulfohalobium retbaense. The sequence continues at coordinate 1,370,246 of NC_013223.1, forward strand.
CCTCTACCTTGCAATAGTCAGATGTCGAATTGCATCCATTTATATTTATACTGCTTGAATCACTTGAAAAGCTATCTGGGCCAAAGGTGAGCAGTCTGTCTTTGGCATATGGATAAACGATATTTCGAATGTCTTGAGGATCAACGTTAGACATCCCTACCCTTGCACCCTCTCTGCTTGCATTAGTAATTACCTGCTTGTTATAATAGGCGATCCCAAATTCTGTAATGCCCGCAAAAATCAAGACAAGGAGAGGCAGTACAATGGCAAATTCTACTGCGGCTGCTCCGCGTTGATTTGAAAATTTCATTTTGCTGAGCATTGTGGCATACCTGTGCTGCGTAAGATTGGGTTGCGTATGAAAAATTATTTCTTTAAAAGGGACTCGTTGGTAAATGCTATTTTTTATTATGTGATTTAAGGATTAAACAGAAAAAAAATTGCCTCGCTTTTTGCTGCGAAATACTCAAAAAATATTTAATATGATCCAATGTGTTAGCATTAAGCACAAATCGCCATGCAATTCTAATCCATTCCAGAGGAAATATCAAAATCAGAGGACACTTCCTCGTCTGGATCTTTTGTCTCAGTGTAAGTTTTGCGGTAGTTATCAGAGGATATAATAGCCTTCTTCCCCTCGTGGCCTTCAACCTTTTCCGGGCTTTTCCCCGCATAGGGATCATACGTCTGATGGTATTTAGCGCTTTCCTGGGAAATGCCCATGTTGTCTATGGTATAAGTAAAACGTTTGCTTTGCGGCAAATTCCCACCAGAGCAGCCGAGAGAAGCTGAGATCAGCAGGGCCAGCATGGCCAGGCAAGCGATTGTCTTTGTCGACATTCCGTGCTCCTGTTTATAACCTTTGCAGTTAATCCTCCCGAGTTCCCGCATCTGTCGCTGTATTGCGCAGCACGCAAAGGGCCGGGGAGAGGATTTTCGCTCATTTTTCAACGTCACAGAGGGCCGTTTTCAGCTCGCTATTTTACTACCATGTGGCCGAACTCGCCGTCTAAACTCCCGAGCAGACCGCCCAGATAGAACTCCGCATCGGTTGGATGAATAAAGAAATCCGTGGGCAGCGACTGCTTTTCGGCTACAAGCGGAGTGACCAGTTTCGGCGTAACCATGATAACCAGTTCGGTTTCATCGGACGTAAAGGACTTGCTGGTAAACAAGGGTCCCAAAACAGGCAGATCGCCCAGACCGGGAAATTTGGACACGGTTTCTTCTGAATTTTCACTTAGCAGGCCGGCTATTGCGAAGCTCTGGCCATCACCCAATTCGACGGTTGTATTCGCCCGGCGAACTTTCAGTCCTGGGACCTGCGCACCATTGATCACGGTGCCGCTGGCTTCGTCCAACTCGGAAACCACCGGAACAACCTTAATAGCGATTCGTTCCTTGCTCATCACGGTGGGGGTAAAAGCAAGCTCAATGCCGTAGGATTTAAATTCCACCCCAATGTTGCCATCTGAATCAACGTCAGGAATCGGGATTTCCCCGCCGGCCAAGAAGCTGGAGGTCTGTCCACTCATCGAAATCAGCGACGGCTCGGCCAATATTTTAGCCAGTCCTTCTCGTTTCAGGAAATCAAAAAGTCCGTTGAAGTCAACGTTGTCCCCGTTTCGCCAGAAGTTGAAGGACCCACTTCCAGATGAACCGGCCGAGGCTGCACCCAAAAAACCAATACTGAATTCTGCAGCGTCATTGATGAGATCAAAGTTTATTCCGAGGCGATCAAGGGACTGGCGGGAGACCTCAGCTACTTTCACTTCCAGCATGACCTGGTGAATTCCCTTCACCGTCACTTGGTTTTTGATCCCCCCCTCTGGGGCGTAGGTCTCGGCCAGGGCCATGATTTGATCAAGGGCCGAAGCGCTTGAGACTTGGCCGGACAGGGTGATGGACTCGTTGGTGGACAAAACCCGGAGTTCATTTTCTTCGGGAAAAAGTTCGTGCAACCGCTGCTTAAGGCGGGAGAGGTCATGTTTGACTGTGATTTCGTAAACCGTGGACACTTCCTTGCCCTGCCAGAGAATCAGATTGGCAGTTCCGGCTCCTGCGGGAGTCAAGTAGAGTTCATTCGGGCCTATAAGCAGGGGGTCTTTGAGTACATTGGGGTCAGGTTCAGAAACACGGGTTATTTCGCGGTTGGACTTGAGCACAACAGATTTGCCATAGGTCAGTTCAAGCGAGCGCATGATGCTGTCATCGGCGCTGTTTTTCGTCGGAATGATCCGAAACTCCTGAGCCTGGGGTTCCTGCGGAATGCTCCATACACAAAAGGTGAGAACCATGATCGCGGCAATGAGCAGCCCGGACCTGGGTATTGGGGTGGTGGCCATTGCTTCTCCTTTGCTGGACAAAACTTTGCGCTTGACTGGTACATTCATACTGCAAGTAAGGGCGGCGCAGCTTAGAAATTCATTTCAACCAGCTTATTGCCTCGGATCACCTCTACAACAGTCGGTTGTGGCGGTGGGGGCGAAGTAGGGGCCTTGGCCACCTTTTGCTCTGAATCAGCATCAGGCTTGTTTCTGGCCTGTTGCAAAAGCCCATTCTCCTTGAGCATGTAGGCCATGGAATCCTTCGCGGTAGCGCCATCGGTCATGACCGGCTCGTTGTCCGTTGGGTTACGCAGGGCCATTTGCAGACTGCCCTGATTGCGGATGTGCGTTAGGATTTCAGCTTCTTCCGGTGTGACTTCCAGGGTGTAGACATCTACTGGGGCTGTGCCACCGCTCTCGGTCTCCTGCATTTTGGTGCTTGTCGCCAGGATTTTGACGTTGTCCAGGATACGCTTGGTGATCTGTTCGCCGGAGTCAGGATCATTCCACGTAACCATCACATCAACCCGACTGCCGGGCAAGACAAATCCTGAGATACCGAGAACTTTATTTCCACCAAGGGAGACGGCTCTATTGCCTTTGGAGATAAGAGCGGAGACGCCGCCAGACTTGATATCGGTGGGCGCGAGGCGATGATCAACGATGGGTTCGTTTTTTTTGAATGGGGCCAGAGCAACGCGGCCGAGTAATTGATCAGGGTCGGTAAAGCTGCCGGGGGGGAGATTCTTTTTCAGGTATTGTCCGGTCTGCAGCATTTCTTCGGTCAACTGGGAGCCCGCTGAAATGTCCAATGCAGCCACAACCACCTCCTGAGTCGAAGGAGCCTTTTCGCGGGCCTTTTCGACCGTATCCTGCCGTGTGGTCTGCTCCTGCATCCAGTTGTAAATGAATACGCTTCCGGCAATGGCAATCACCAAGGCCAAAGCAATGGGAATCAGAGCTCGTAATCTGCCCATGCCGCTTCCTCCTCATCATGGTCATGCTGTGCTTCTGCCCAAGGTGCACCAGCCTGAACGTTCAGGTTTTGGATTTTTAGGATATATGGAGAGTCAATACTTATCGTATAGGCTTACCTCAGCCTTATACCCTAGCTCTCGAGATTGCAACACGATTTTTCATATTTGATGCACGCCAAAGCTTTTCAGGCGATCAAAAAAAAGAGGCGTTAGAGCTGTGCAGTATGCTGTGTCGATAAATTACCGCCCGAAAAAGGAGGGTATGGGGGGCCTTCGTTACTTCATTGTTCCCCTTTTGCTCCCCACCTGCGTCTGTGCAAAGTGGGAAAAGGAGGTTTTTTCACCAATCCCCTGTCCAGAGGGTATGGCTTAAGAGCCTGTTGTAAAACTTGACTAACCCAAAAAGTAGTGAACAGGTATTTAGGGTCCCAAGATCGAGCTTTGACTTTAAAGGGGCGCTTTTCCCCTATCTTTGGGAACCTACTGACTGGTGGTGGCCCCTGAAAACCGAAGCAGCTTGAGCATATTGCTCACTGCACATTGGAGATCCCATTCACCCTGAACTTTTTTGAGGCTACGCAATAAAAAATTCCTGTATCCAAGGCATTCCTTGAGTTGACCGAAAATAGCTTCTATCGTTTGTCCGCGCTTGGCATAGATGCGCTGGCCTCTTTGGGTCAGTAACTTTCGTTCCATCAACTCCCGCTGGGATAACCCTTTGGGGATCCGCCCTCGAGGTGGGGACTTTTCACGGTTTTGTTTTCGCTGCTTCCAGCCTTTGCGGGTAGCCACAATCACCTCTGGGCCATTGCTCTCGATCTTTGAAATATCAATTTTCTCAGCCCAGTAACCGGCATCTGCCGAGAAGGTTTCGGTGTTCTGGCCTGTCTCTATCTTGGACAAGTTGCCTTGAGCCGCTTGGAGCATTGGTTCGAGTTGGTGGGCGTCATTGCAGTCTTGAGTAACCGCGTTGGCGACAATAAACTGATTTTCGTCTGAAACTCCTTGGCAATTATACCCTTGCACCCAGCCGGTCCGTGTTTTCATTATTCTGCTGTCAGGATCGGTGATATTTGCCTTTTCTTTGTTGCCAGTGGCCGTTTTTTCATCACCGGTGCCAGCTCCAGGACCATTTGAGTCGTCGTCATCTCGAGACTCTTTCGCCGCAGCCTCTTTTTCAGCTTCCAGTCTGGCCTTGGCAGCCTTGAGTCGCTCCAACCGGGATTTGGGATCAGCAAGCTCAGGGGGCAAAACATCGTCCCGGTTATCTTCGCCAAGCTGCTTATCCTCACTGGCATCGACTGCCTCAGCTTCGTCCACGATGCGTTCAATGTCTTGCTTAATATGCTCGAGATTACGATTGGCTTCCAAGGAAGCCGAGCCTTTCACCTTAGTTCCATCAAGAAAAAGACTGCCTATTTTTAACGCACCGGATTCAGCGGCCAAACGGATTGTTTCTCGGAAAAGCTGCTTAAAATTTTCTTTATGCTTAGCGCGGAAGCGGCAAATAGCAGAATGATCAGGGATTATATTTCCAGTAAGCCACCGGAAAGCAATATCTTCTTCGCATAAAGCAGATATTTTCCGAGAAGAGCGTATTCCTTTGCTATATGCATAAATAAGAATACGAATCATCATAGCAGGGTCATAAGGCGGCTTTCCCTCGTGAGAGTAGCTTTCATAAAAACTTGATAAATCAATATTTTCTACACAAGAATCGATCAACCTGACACTGTGGTTTTTTGATATCCAGTCATCAATCGAAGGTGGCAACAGGTAGAGTTGATCTCGATGCCCTTTAATGAACCCTCTAGCCATTTTTAGCTCCAATTTGTAATGTAATTTGCATTGAAATTACATTATTCATTAGCAAATAACTGTATTTAAAGCAAGAATTAATCTATGGGTATTGCGACAGACTCTTAACGGGTCGCAGAATTTTTTTCAGGCAAAAAGTCGGTTCCAAACATCTATGCCCAAATGCTGTAAAAGCACGTGGGTTAGTGTCCCCAAGGCAATGGCAATGCCATAACAGAGCCTGGGGCTTGTATTCGTTGATTGGGGGGAGGAATCGGGAATGTATCGACGCACCAAAACCAAGGTCTTCAGGCCTTCCCAGGTTCGTTGCATGAGAGTTCGAGCGTAGCCGCGATGTACGAGCAACAAAAGCACGGCATATAGTCCGCCAAAGATGGCAGTGAATAATGCGGAGACGAATACGCCCTTGGCCCCGAGTACAGCGCCTATAGCGCCCATGAGCTTGGTGTCGCCAGCGCCCATGCCACCAAAAATGTAGGGTGGCAAAAAAAGGGCAGTACCAAGGAGCATACCGGTTACGCCAAAGGCTAAACCGTTCAGTCCGGTAAATGCAGTATGGTAAATGAGGGCAAAGAGAGCTAAGGGAAAATTGAGCAGATTGGGGATTTTCTGATATCTCAAATCATAAAGGGCCGCAAAGATAAGGGCCGGAAATAGCAGGAGTGGAAGAATAAATTCAGGTTGCAAAGTACTCATTTAGGCATCTTGCACCTAGAGTTTTTCGAATTCGTTCTTGGCTTCAGAAAACAAATCGTTGGTAGCTAGCCCCAGGGCAGTGACGGCAACTATAATCACAACAGCAATAAGTGAAATCATGATAGCGTATTCGGTCGCTGTCGCGCCTTGTTCGTCGAAAAAAAAAGTAAATAGTCCGTTCAGCATAATAGTCGATCCCTATAAAAAAATTTGAAATTGATGGAGCGCGAAAAAAGTAAATTTAAAATCTCACGCTCCATCATTATTTTTTAACCTTAACTATTATCCCGCGCTATCAACTTTATTGGCGACTTCATTGAAAATATTATTTAAAGAGTTGCCCAAGAAAGTAACAGCAGCAATAATAACAATCGCGATCAAAGCAACCATTAAGCCGTACTCTACAGCGGTTGCCCCTTCCTCAGCCCTGAAAAAGTTCATCAGCTTGTCCATGCAATCCTCCTTTGCAAGTTACGTAAAGAGTGGTTCCTGGCGAAAGTGTCTCAACTACCTTGTAAATAAGAACTTTCCTACCCAGGCCAACAACCCAAATGCACATGGTATAAAGCAAAATGTTCGCGAGCAAAAAGCTAGTAGCTGGAAATCTTGTGAGTTTGTCTATTCGATACACAGGGGGGGGGAGGGGTGTCAAGCACAAAAATAAATATTTCAAAAGGCGCTTTCATTTTCTAGGCTATATCTCTCGAAAAATTAGATTTTCTTTGTATCTGAGGATGATTGAGTAAATTGCTGTGTCAAGCAATGAACACCCTTATCAATCCCATCGTTGACCATTTTTTGAAATTATGACGGCTTCGCAGGTATCAGGTATATGAAAACTTTTTCGTCAATCCCAATAGTTCTACAGTGACAGATTGCGATTCGGGAGCTTAGCTTTCGGGACCGTCAAGCGCGCCGCCTGCTCTGAAGAGTCTGGGGTAAGCCGATCTGTTTTTGAGATATAAATTCTACTGCAGATACCATTTTGACAATTCGAATTCTGATAGCTTAAGTACAACGTACTATGTTTCCAAAATGCGAACCTCACCAGCCCACTATGTTGTCAATCATCTGCCCATTGCGCGATGAGGAGGATTCGGTTCAGCCCTTTTTTGCCCGCCTTTTGCCGGTGCTTAAGGACTTGGAGCTGGATTTTGAAATCATTTGCGTCAACGACGGCAGCCAGGACAAAACATTGGAGCGCTTGCAGGCCGCTAGGGAGCTTGAGTCGAGAATCAGGATTCTTGATCTGTCTCGCAACTTCGGTAAGGAAGCGGCCTTAACCTGCGGACTGGATCATACCCGAGGCCAGGCCGTGATCCCGATCGATGCAGACCTCCAGGATCCACCGGAATTGATCGTAGACATGGTCCACATGTGGCAGCAGGGTTGTGAAGTGGTCCTGGCTCAGCGAACGGATCGCTCATCGGACAACTGGCTCAAGCGCAAAACCGCAGAGTGGTTCTATCGGTTACATAACGCCATTTCCCGACCGACCATCATCCCCAATGTGGGCGATTTTCGCCTCATGGATCGCAAGGTTGTTGAGGCCCTGAAAATGTTGCCTGAGCGGGGGAGATTTATGAAAGGGATTTTTTCCTGGGTCGGATTTCGTCAGGCAATCCTCCCCTATGCTCGAGATGTGCGAAAAACAGGAAAAAGCAAATTTTCCACTTGGCGGCTATGGAACTTTGCCATGGATGGTATCACCTCATTTTCCACAGTCCCCTTGCGAATTTGGACCTATTTAGGGCTGGCCATAGCTTTGGCGTCCTTTGCTTATGGTTCGTTTATTGTCGGGCGGACCCTGATTTTTGGCCGTGATTTTCCGGGATATGCCTCCTTGATCACAGTCATTCTGTTTTTCGGTGGCGTGCAACTCATTGGTCTTGGTGTTGTTGGTGAATATATCGGCCGGATCCATACGGAAACCAAGGCCCGCCCTATTTATGTTGTTCGAGAACGGTTTGAAGATGTGACGTAAAGCAATTGGTTCCTCACACAAATCTGTGCCTGACTTGAGGCCAAAAACTTGAAAAGCATGAGCCCTCTCGGGTAGTTAGGTAGTTACCACACAAACCTATCACCCAGGAGGAACTCATGCTCGTGTCCCAGTTAACCAAATTGACGCTGGATATTCAAGGATTTCGTGTCGGTCGGGTTCAGGGTGATACGAGCGGGATCACCGTAGATATAGCCCCAGACCGGCGTCATCTGCTCTTTTGCAGCCGCTGCGGTAGCGCTGCCAAGTATCGGGATACCCTTACAAGTCGCTATTTTCGCCATGTCCCTCTTTGGGGGATCCCTGTATGGCTCCGGTACAGCCCCCGCAGAGTTCGGTGCGGACATTGTGGCGTCAAGGTGGAGTATTTCCCCTGGAGCACAGGCAAACATCGGTTCACAACGGCTTTTGCCCACTTCCTGGCTTCGTGGGCCCGGTTACTGCCCTGGAAACATGTAGCACAGCTTTTTGGTTGCTCCTGGGGTACCGTGGCCGCTGCTGTTGACCAGATTGTCGAGTATGGTCTGGCCCATCAAGATCTCTCGAATCTGACGCACATTGGGATTGACGAAATCTCCCGAGAAAAGGGCCAAGTATACCTAACCAATGTCTACGACCTGAATACCTCCAGACTCGTATGGAGCGGGGAAAAACGGACAAAGGCAACAATTACCAACTTCTTCACCTCGCTTGGCCCTAGCAAGATCGATAAGCTTGAAGGGGTCTGTTGCGACATGTGGGAGCCGTATACCCAGGTCATTCAAGACAAGGCCCCGAAAGCGACGATGGTCTTCGACAAATTCCACATTGTCCGGCATCTCAATGAAGCCGTTGACCAGGTCCGTAGAGACGAGATCCGGGAGAAGGGCCAAAAGCACAAGGATCTGGTTAAAGACACCCGATATATCTGGCTCAAGAACCCGTGGAACCTGACTGACAAGCAGGCATCTCGGTTGAATGCACTGGAAAAACTCAATCTCAAAATCAACAGGGCGTATTTACTCAAGGAATCATTTCGCCAGTTCTGGTCGTATGAGTGCAGGACTTCAGCCAAAGATTTCCTCGACAAGTGGTTCTGGTGGGCGACGCATTCCAGGCTGAAGCCAATGCGAAATTTTGCTTGGATGCTGCGCCGCAAAGAAGAAAATATTCTCAGTTATTTCGATATGCCCATCAGCAATGGCTCGGTGGAAGGCCTCAACAATAAGGCTAAAGTCATTAGTCACAGAGCATACGGGTTCAGGTCGGCCAAGAACTACATCCGGAATCTGTACCATTGCATGGGCGGGCTACCTGAACCCCAAATTATGCACAGATTTGTGTGAGGAACCAAGCAATTTTGCTGCCAGGGTGTGAAGAGTGTTGTGAAGTCAATTCTAAAACTATAGTATTTTTTTGACACAAAATTCTATGAAATTTTATAGTACAAACCCTATTTGATTGTGATAACCCAAAACTGACCAGGTAGCCCGGGGTGTGATCACCGAAATTTGACCACCTCCAGCACCCCCTTCATCTTGGGAAAGCCAACTCAATCCAAGATGGAGGAAAGGAGGTATGCTGAAGGTGGAACAATTTGAATTTATCCGTACCAGCTATCGTGTCTATGGTCTGTCCATATCTGAAATCGCCCGGAAAACCGGGCACTCACGAAACACGATACGCAAGGTCCTACGCAACGAGCACAGCGGCTATGCCGCCAGGAAGCAGCAACCGATGCCGGCATTAGAGGGCTTTGCGGGGGCCATCGATTCTTGGCTTGAGCAGGACAAGCAAAGGCCCCCAAAGCAGCGGCATACCGCGAGGCGGATCTTTCGCCGGCTGGTCCATGAGCACGGTTTCCAAGGCTCAGAGCCGGCAGTACGGCGCTATGTGCGCCAAGCAAAAACTCGAATCGGTCTTGGGGCAAAGGGGGCTTTTGTCCCCGCAGAGCCGGACGCGGGCCTGGAAGCCGAAGTGGACTGGGGCGATTTCAAAGCCTACATCGCCGGAAAACTGACCCCGCTCAAGCTCTTCTGCATGCGCTCCAAGTATTCCAGCACAAGCTTTGTGCGGGCCTATCCAGTCGAGCGGCAGCAGGCCCTTATTGATGCCCACATGCAAGCTTTTGCTTTTTTCGGCGGTGTTTTCCCCACGTTGATCTATGACAACATGACCGCTGCGGTCCAAAAGATTCTCAGAGGCAAAAAGCGCATTGAACAGGACGGCTTTGCCAAATTCAGAGCCCACTATACCTTTGATGCTGTCTTTTGTAATCCTAGGGCAGCGCATGAAAAAGGCGGTGTTGAAGGCCTCGTGGGCTACGCCCGACGTAATTTTCTCACCCCGGTGCCTGATGTTGATTCTCTCCAAGAACTCAATGAGTCACTGTTGAGCCAGTGTCTCCTCTATAAAGAGCAGCATATCGTCTCCGGGCAGGAATATACCGTTGGTCAGCGTTTTGAGCATGAAAAGCACCGGCTCCTGGATCTGCCTGCTCAGCCCTACAGCAACACCATTTCACAGTCGGGCAAAGTAAACCATTATGGCACAGTCATATCGGACAAAAACCACTACTCCGTGCCCTCCCGGTATGCGGGGCTGAAAGTCCACCTGAGCCTCGGCGCGCAAAAGGTCGAGGTATTTTACGATGGACGCCGCATTGCCTGCCATGACCGCGTTTACGGGAACAACAAGTGGGTGCTTGACCCTGATCACTACCTGGATCTGTTGCAAACGCGTCCCAGCGCCTTTAGCTCGGCCAAGCCCATCAAGCAGTGGCGTGCTGAGTGGCCGGCAAGCTTTGAACGGCTCCTCCAGCGCTTACGGCAAGCACAGGGGATAGGCAAAGGCACCAAGGACTTTATCAGTGTGCTCAAGCTCTACCGCGAGCATGCATCCGAGGACGTCGAGCGGGCTGTCCAGCGCGCTCTGGAGGCGGGCGTTAGCAGCGGCGAAGCCGTGAGGCACCTTCTCCGGCCACAAATCCCTGAGCCTGTTAGCGGCCCCGTTCCAGGGTGGAGCAGCTTTGTCCCTGCGGATATCTCAGTGTATGGCGAGCTCGGAGGTGTATCATGAACCCCGCGGTCAGCGTCACCCTCAAGGAGAACCTCCAGAGCCTGAACCTCTCCCAGATGGCCAAGGAATTGGAGTCCTTTCTGCGGCAGGCTCGCGAATCGGGCATGGACTATGCCGAGCTGCTTTTGCAGATGACTGACCATGAAATGCGGATTCGGGCTGACAACCGGCTCAAGCGCCGCCTCAAAGAAGCCAAGTTCCCTTTGATCAAGACCATAGAGGGGTTTGACTTTGAGATCACTGCCGACCTGGACAGGCGGCTGATCCGGGAGCTTTGCAGCGGCGAATATGTCAAAGAGCACAAAAACGTAATCTTCCTGGGCAAAAGCGGTACAGGCAAAACCCATCTGGCCACAGCCCTTGGTGTGGAGGCCTGTCGCCAGGGAGTCCGCACTCGATTTGTCACAGCCTGCGGCCTGGTCAACGAACTCATCGAGGCCCGGCAGGAAAAGGATCTGCAGCGCATCCTCAAGCGCTATGGTCGCTATGGGCTGCTCATCCTCGATGAGCTGGGGTACATACCCTTTTCCCAGGAAGGGGCGGAACTGCTGTTTCAGGTGCTTGCTGAGCGCCATGAACGCGGTTCTGTGATCATCACCAGCAATCTCGGCTTTGGGGACTGGACCCAGGTTTTTGGCGACGCCAACCTGACAGCAGCCCTTCTTGACCGGCTCACCCACAAGGCCCACATCATTGAGTGTTCTTGGCAGAGCTACCGGCTACAGGAGGCGCTGCAAGGCCAGGCAAACAACTAAGACCGGCCGCTTCCCCACCCCCGGGGGTGGGGAAGGCTACCCTGAAACAACCCCAGGGGGGTGGTCAAATTTGCGTTATCACGCCTGGTCAATTTTGGGTTGTCACTACGACTATTTGACATGCAAATTTTATTAAGCCTGTAAATTCAAAACTGTTTTATTAATTGCTTTTATGAAAAATTAAATACAATCATGAGCTTGAGTCAAGAGATTTTACTGAATAGTATCCATAAGATAAATAAAACACATTTATATTTATTTTTTGGTTCCTCACACAAATCTGTGCATAATTTGGGGTTCAGGTAGCCCGCCCATGCAATGGTACAGATTCCGGATGTAGTTCTTGGCCGACCTGAACCCGTATGCTCTGTGACTAATGACTTTAGCCTTATTGTTGAGGCCTTCCACCGAGCCATTGCTGATGGGCATATCGAAATAACTGAGAATATTTTCTTCTTTGCGGCGCAGCATCCAAGCAAAATTTCGCATTGGCTTCAGCCTGGAATGCGTCGCCCACCAGAACCACTTGTCGAGGAAATCTTTGGCTGAAGTCCTGCACTCATACGACCAGAACTGGCGAAATGATTCCTTGAGTAAATACGCCCTGTTGATTTTGAGATTGAGTTTTTCCAGTGCACTCAACCGAGATGCCTGCTTGTCAGTCAGGTTCCACGGGTTCTTGAGCCAGATATATCGGGTGTCTTTAACCAGATCCTTGTGCTTTTGGCCCTTCTCCCGGATCTCGTCTCTACGGACCTGGTCAACGGCTTCATTGAGATGCCGGACAATGTGGAATTTGTCGAAGACCATCGTCGCTTTCGGGGCCTTGTCTTGAATGACCTGGGTATACGGCTCCCACATGTCGCAACAGACCCCTTCAAGCTTATCGATCTTGCTAGGGCCAAGCGAGGTGAAGAAGTTGGTAATTGTTGCCTTTGTCCGTTTTTCCCCGCTCCATACGAGTCTGGAGGTATTCAGGTCGTAGACATTGGTTAGGTATACTTGGCCCTTTTCTCGGGAGATTTCGTCAATCCCAATGTGCGTCAGATTCGAGAGATCTTGATGGGCCAGACCATACTCGACAATCTGGTCAACAGCAGCGGCCACGGTACCCCAGGAGCAACCAAAAAGCTGTGCTACATGTTTCCAGGGCAGTAACCGGGCCCACGAAGCCAGGAAGTGGGCAAAAGCCGTTGTGAACCGATGTTTGCCTGTGCTCCAGGGGAAATACTCCACCTTGACGCCACAATGTCCGCACCGAACTCTGCGGGGGCTGTACCGGAGCCATACAGGGATCCCCCAAAGAGGGACATGGCGAAAATAGCGACTTGTAAGGGTATCCCGATACTTGGCAGCGCTACCGCAGCGGCTGCAAAAGAGCAGATGACGCCGGTCTGGGGCTATATCTACGGTGATCCCGCTCGTATCACCCTGAACCCGACCGACACGAAATCCTTGAATATCCAGCGTCAATTTGGTTAACTGGGACACGAGCATGAGTTCCTCCTGGGTGATAGGTTTGTGTGGTAACTACCTAACTACCCGAGAGGGCTCATGCTTTTCAAGTTTTTGGCCTCAAGTCAGGCACAGATTTGTGTGAAGAACCTATTTTTTTACTGTATTATTTGTAACTGGCTTTACATGTTTATATTTATTAATAATATTTTTATACATTGGCTCATTAAGCACATAAATATGTGCAACTTCATCTGCATAAATCAAATGCCAGTCTTTTTTCTCAAGTAAATAGCGAGACAACAACGACTCGGCGTTAAAAAAGACCCATTGAATATTATATTCTTCAAAAACGTTTTCCCACCCCTTTCCCAGTCTGATTATCTTTATATAATTCCTCAGGTGCTCGTTACCGTACATATCGCTCCGGCCATCAAAAAAGACCTTATATTCCGGGTAAGCTGAATAGATGACGTAGTCTCCAAATTCATCGTCATTGAACATATTCCCGGGAATATGTTCATTTTTAATAAATTCAACCGCCTGCACCGGCTTGCTTTCGGGATCAAAGGAGTGGTTGATTGCGCCAAAAGCAGTGACAAGTATGATCAGGCCAAGGATTAAAGCAGGCCATAGAAAACCACGTGCTGTCTTATCATTCTCAGCAAAGCTTTCTGATTTGACATTTAAAAAATGGATTATTGGGTTCTTGGCTTGCTGAGCAAGAACTTCAAGGCGCTTCAACAGAATAGGTGCGACAATGATGGCAAACAAAGGGATATAGCGAACAGAATACAAGGACATATAGGTAAACCCAAGGACCAGAAAAAGCTCGATCACATTGAGTCTCCACTTGTTGGTCATGAAGACCGCCAGGGCAAGTATAAAGAAGTACTTGAAGACAAAAAAATCCTGAAAGTTAGCGGGTCTGAATTCATTGACATGGGACGTCAAGAACGAATTGCCGACTAGGTCAAAAGGAAAGAGCAAAATATGATAACCAAAAGGATTGACCAGGGAGACAGCCAGGCAGGCGAAGATAACGATAGAATATGTTTTTAGTTTGCGACCTGTTCTAAATTTATCTGCATTTTTATCTAAAAAGTAATAGACAATATTGCCTGTAAGATAGGTCCCGAGGAGGAGGAAGCCGATAATATACCCACCGTGCAGGTTGACCCAAAGGAGCATAACGAAGGGGAAAAAAAAGAGATAGTTCTTGTTGTGATATTCATATCTATCTATAATAAAATATGAAATAACTGTAAATAGCAATGAAAATACATGCGGGCGGGCCAGAAAGTGGATGGTGGAAGTCGAGATCACCAGCAACACCATTGCTGTTGTCAACAAAAGATGGTCATGGTCTTGACGCAAAAATTTGAGAAACAGATAGTAAGTCAAACCGAGGATAAAAGCATAAAAAATGACTATCCCGGTCAATCCCATAGCGTTATGGACAAAAGCCATGATGACCTCAGAGAGCCATTCGTGAGCTGTCCATTCCGGTGCTGGGACAAGAAAGGAAAACATGTCTACTCGAGGAATTGACCAATTTTCTAAAATATATTCTCCGGCCCGGATATGAAAGCCAGTATCGCCGTCACTTAACAGCCCTTGGCCAAGTGAGGAGCTTAGAGTGATTAAAAGTATAACGAAAATGAGGTCAGCAAACGAGGGTAAAATGTAGGGAGTGTTTTTTTTCATGAGACTTTCCAATAAGATTCATTCATCTTTTGTTTGGAATTGTGGGCCTGACCAATGTGATTTTTATTATTCGCTTAGCCTTCCGGTTTTGACTTCCTCTGATCCATAAGGGCATGTCACTGACATTTCATATTCACCATTTCTCCCGCAATTCCTGAACCCTTGCCCTGACCTCCGAGCCGACATTCTTTCCTACAACACCTTTTTTGAAAACCAGCCATGGATTGTCCCAATAGGCGATTTCAAACTCATCGTTGTTCACCAGGTCCTCGATTGAGTCTAGGTATTCATTACGGTCCATCTGCAGGTGATTGTCCAACATCCCAATTATGTATCGGCGCCTTTCTTTGCTTTTATAGTTGTGGATATTTTTTGTTGGCGATTTCATTCTAAGGATGATTGCATCTGACTGCTCAACCCTTTTAGGATATTTATATATATCTGATTTGTTTGAAAAATGAGCTCCAACATTGGCTTGAACAGAAACTGAACAGTCTTGGACTAAGTATTGTATTTCCTGCACACGCGGGTCTGGAAGGCTCAGAAGAGTAGCAGGAGCCCAGACATTTTTGGCTCCTGGCAGTGGAAAAGGGGCAAAGACATAGCCCAGCCCTACGCTGGCAATTAGCACAAATACAGATATTTCAGTGATGGAAAATCGTTTTTGCCATTTGGAAAGCTTATATACTCCGTAGATGGCAGCAGTTGTGAGTATGGGAATAAGAGCTGCGCTGTGGTAGGCGATAGGGCTTCTCGGCATGGGGTTTGAAGATAACATATTGGCTGCCAAATCAGCTATTCCTGGCAAAAGAAATCCTAATCCTAAAAGAGGTAAAAACAAAAACGGTAAAAGGAGAATAATTAAATATCCCAGTCCGCCCATGGAGATCATGATTGTTTTCAAAAGAACGAAGGGCTGGGTAATAAGCGTTTCCATCATTTGACTCAGGGAATCTCCCAACCACCCGTACCGGCTCGCTGTGCCTAAACCCTCAGCCAACATTGGGTGGCTACCTGTAGGGGACAGGGACGGCATGATGACTTCAAAGACCAAGTAAAAATGAATTATACCAATGATGACTAGACCGATTCCTTGTTTCCATTGCCTGTTGTGTACCCACCATAGCAGGCCAAAGCCAATGATCAGGATACCTAGGTGTTCCTTGCAGGCTAGGATAAAAATTGAAGAGAAAAGCATAAGCTTGAAATTTTTAGACTCTGTAGCAACAAATCCCAATGCGACAAAAGGAACAGCCAATGTTATTGTGTCTACATCCCATGCTACGGCATTAAGCAGAAAAGGATTAATTAAAAATATAAAGCTCCATATCAGAGCAAGTTTTTCAGATTCAAGTACACGCTGTGCTAAGTTAAAAATGATCAATCCTGTTATAGAAATAGCGAGTGTTTGACCAATTATAAACCAAGTTGATGTTGGATATATAGCATAAAACGGTAAAAATATAAGATGTATAGGATCAAAATGAACAGAGTAAGTAGAGAAAAATTTCCCTGTTTGAATTATATTTATGATTTCACGTTCGTATTTTGCCATATCAACAAAAGTAGTTAAGAACCCCCAGTGCCGGGACAGTCCAGCTAATAAGAAAACGACAAAATGAAAAAACGTGATCAAAAAAAATAATTGCTTAAATTTGGTCATTATAATAACTCATTTTGAAATTCAGAAAAAATATATAAAAAGTACATTAAAAAAGCATAAAAGAATAAGAAAAAAATAATATTTTTTTTTCAAGGTGCCAAAAAGGTGATTGCTAAAAATTTGAAAGTTTGTCTTAAGAAACGACTTGTGATGTATGTAAGATCATTATGCCATTTGAGACGCCTCTTTTTTTCCAAAAAAAAACACATTTTGCAAGTCAATATTAGGCGGCCCGGTGAGTGTCTTGTAGGAAGACACTTGCAGATTTGAATATAAAAAGTTAATAGGGGGCATTATGAAGCTCATCATTCAGATCCCCTGTTATAATGAGGAAGACACTTTGCCTTTGACCTTAAGCGAGCTGCCACGGCATGTTCCGGGTTTTGAGGAGGTCGAGTGGCTAGTGATCAACGACGGGTCCATCGACAAAACGGTCAAAGTAGCCAACGAGAACGGGGTAGACCATGTCATCAGCTATACCTCCAACCGTGGGCTCGCTCATGCGTTTCGCATCGGTTTGCAGGCCTGCCTGGACAGGGGTGCAGATGTGATTGTGCATACGGATGCAGACAATCAATACGCCGCGAGCAGCATACCTGATCTGGTTTTACCAGTACTTAGGGACGAAGCTGATTTGGTAGTGGGGGACCGGCAGGTCTGGAAACACCAGGAATTCGGATGGTCCAAAAAATTCCTACAAGATTTGGGCAGCAAAGTGGTCAGCCATCTGTCCCGGATTTCTGTACCAGATGTCACCAGCGGTTTCCGGGCCTTCAGCCGGGAGGCGGCACTAACCCTGAATGTACTCAGCCGGTATACCTATACCCATGAGACGATTATTCAGGCTGGAATGCAAAATTTGAAGGTGGTTTCTGTTCCAGTCAAAGTCAATCCGGCCACACGTCCGAGCCGACTGTTCCGTTCTCAAACTGCTTATGTCCTTCGCAGCGCCGCCACCATCCTGCGGGTCTATACCATGTATCGGGCCCTACGAGTCCTTTTGACCATTGCCACACCCATTTTCTTGGCCGGATTCGGGCTGGGAATTCGATTTTTGTATTTTTACATGACGGGAAACGGAAGTGGCCACATCCAGTCCCTTATACTCTGTGCCGTACTCCTTAATCTTAGCTTTTTCCTGGCCCTCATTGGCATTTTGGCAGATTTGATTGGTTGCAACAGACGAATACTTGAGGATTTGCTTTTGCGCGTCAGGTTAAACGGAAGTATTATTACTATAGATAAGACGTCGTCTCGAATAAGTGATAAGAAAAAGACAATAAAGTATTATAAGTGAACATCAAACAGTATTATTAAAAATTAAAGCTCAATACATATCTCTATTCATTACTACAGCTTGACAGTGGAGAGGAGAATCTCAAGGACAGATATTTCTGGTATGATTTTCGTTAAAAAATAATTCTTAAAGAAGCGAGCAAGTGAGTAGCAACAATTACGGCCGTATTCTCTGCCTGACATCTAACTTTCCCCGCTGGGAAGGCGATAGCACCCCCCTATTTATCCTTAACCTGGCAAAAGACCTGCAATCCCTGGGCTGGACAGTGGATGTTCTGGCTCCGCATGCACCTGGAGCTGCCAAAAAGGAACGTATCCAGGGCTTACAGGTTGAGCGCTTTCAATACTGGTGGCCAGCGGTGAGACAAAACATATGCTACCAGGGAGGGGCGCTAGTCAATCTACGAAAAAACAAAGCAGTCTTCAGCAAACTGCCATTTTTTTTGTTTTTTGAATGGGAAGCCCTATACCATCGTCTTTTATCCAGGAAATACGACTTAGTGCATTCCCACTGGCTCCTTCCTCAAGGATTTATAGGAGCTATGGCCACACGTTTGGCCTGGGTCCCTCATGTGGTCACCATTCACGGCGGTGATGTGTTCGGTTTGCAGCAAAAAATTTTTACGCCCTTCAAGCGCTTTGCTCTGAAGCAGGCGGATACAGTCACAGTAAACAGTTCAGCAACGCAACAGGCAGTGGAATCGCTCACACCTGGGTTGAAGAATGTGCGCCGTATTTCCATGGGTGTGGATCTGCCTGAGGCATCTCAGGAGGATACCAAAGTACAAAGTCTGCGCCGGGAATATAAACAGGGCAAAGGCCCACTAATTGTGTTTGTGGGACGGGTGGTGGAGGAAAAAGGGATTGAAGATCTGATTCGGGCTGTTCCGCTCATTGTAAAAAAATGCCTAGACGTGCAGGTATTGGTTGTGGGCGAGGGCCAGGACCGCCCAGCCCTAGAAAAATTAGTTTCTAATTTGGGTTTGACTGACAGAATTTCATTCACCGGCTGGGTGAAGGCGGAAAAGGTGCCGACATACCTGGCGGCTGCTGATGTCTTTGTCGGACCTTCTAGGCAGGCTAGTGACGGTTGGGTTGAAGCTCAGGGTTTGACTTTTTTGGAGGCAATGTCAGTAGGCACTCCTGTGGTGGCTACCAGAAGCGGTGGAATTGTTGATTCGGTAATTCATGAACAAACAGGTTTGCTGGTTGAAGAAAGGTCGCCAAGTCAGATTGCTGAGGCTGTGCTTCGGCTTGTGTTAGATCAGGCATTAAGTCAAAAGTTAAAAACCTTGGGCCGGAAATTGGTCGAGAATGAATATTCTCGGGGCGAAACAGTAGCGCAATTTAGCGATATTTATCGAAGTTTAATCTCAAAAAAAGTAAAACAATCTCAATTGTAATAATATTATATTGAGTGCATTATTTTAAAGGAAAATAGCACCCATTTACGCTAGGTCGTTTTAGTCTAAAAAATTAACCCGAAGGCCACTATTAGGTTACAGTAATTTTAGCTAGCCACTCTGGTTCATTTCCGTATCCAAGTTCTTGCATTTGAACTCCACAAATTTCTGATAACTGCTGCGAATGTAATTTATTCCATTGTCTCCAGTTTGGGAATAAATTTCTGTTAGTAGAATTTATGCGCCTACGGAGTAAATTGGGTTGAAAGTTGTACTCGAAATGAGTTCGTTCAAAAGAAGTTATAAAATCAAGAAGTTTTATAAAAGATTTATCGCGATCAGAAGTAAGAAATAGATCTTCATAACGCACAAGAAGAGTGTTATTATCTTTTTTGGTAAAGGTAAGGATCTGATCATATACTCTGGACCAAGTCCAGCAAAGCTTTGAAAATTGAGACATGTCCTTCCAAATCCTAGAAAAAGCCGTGTCCCCAACCATTTGGGGATCTAATCGACGATACTTAAGTCGGGTGACCATGTCCCTAGATCCAAAATGAGACTCATGATTTATCCATGATGAAACCCAATCCCTTGGGTCTCGCACAATAGCTATCACTTTATATCTATCAAATACTTGCTCCAAGGCAGGCAATATACCATACCATTGATAGTATGATTCAACGATCAATTTTTTCTCTATTGATTTGTAATACTTTTCGCGATGATTGATTATTGCCTCACAAAGATGCGTATAGCTAATATCTCCAGAATAATATTTTTGAGTCAAATTACGTATTCCAGTTTTTTTTAAGGCTCGACCCAGAATCATATGGTAAAATCCAAAAGTTCTGATGCGCTGCCATGTTTTTTTATTGATGCCAGTAAAAACATCAGGTTCGTGCACTGAAAAAGCGTCATGGATCATCTTGTCCAACCGATTGCCCAAAAATGACGTTCCGGTTCTGCCACCAGAAACAATAAAAACAAAGCACTTATTTTTAGCTTGTATCTTCATATTTCTTTTCTGCTTTTACGTTGAAAAAGCCCAATACTTAAAGCGCTCGGAAAAAGTATTAACAAACCAAGCACCCGATTCAGCGCAGCTGCCAAAAAACCAGAAGCAGCAGCTAACCCCACAATAGGGGCTAGTCCCGCAGATACTCCTTCTCGAAAACCCAGTCCAGCAGGAACTACAGACACTACCGAACCGACAATACTCCCAACGACAAATACAGCAGCCTGCCCAAATCCAGCGCTGATCCCAAGGGCCAGAAGGCACAACCAAAGGCGCAAGGCCCCCAGAAAGACCATGAACAAACGCTGTAATACTGCCAGGCAATAAGTTTTCATCGGGATGTTTCTCTTCCCGGCCCACACTAGACTTCCAAAGCCTGTACCAAGCCCGACAACGAGAAATATCCATTTCATCCAAATCTCGTAGGGTAGCAAGCAAATGCCAGCAAAAAGTAATGCGATAGCCGCCCAGATAAAGGCAAACAGAAAGTTGATTGTAATCCCGTCTTTGTAGCTGATTTTATAGCTTTTTAGGGCTATGACCCTCGTAGCCACGCCACCAGGAAGGGGGAGCATATTGGCAGCTGACGCAATGATCGATATTTCCAATGCCCGGGGAAAGGGAATATTGCGATGCATAAAGGCGCCGGAGAGCTTGAATTCAAAGGCATTGCCCACTATGGCCAGCGGGACGCCAACCGCAAGAACCACGCAAGCCAGCCCCCAGCGGATATTATGAAGAAGATTAGGTTGGCTTTTGATGGCAAAAGTTAATCCGATTGCAAATCCGAGAGCCCCCAGAATCAGAGCAATCCGTCGAAAGCCCTGGCGCTCGCTTGTGTCCTTAATGTTTGTTCCAAACCGGCATAAAAATCTTAGATTCAGTAAGTACCTCATTTCTTTATATTTGATGAGTGAATGACAGGTATGACCCAAATAATTGTAATATTATTTGGGATATTACTGATCATCTTGTTCATTTGCTGACTTCCTTTGTGCCTAAAAAAGAATTTTATTAGAGCTTGATTATGCTGAACAAATAGTGTACTGGCCTGCAAATTTCAAATGCACATAAAAGACAGAAATCATTTAGTATTAAATTACAACTACTTTACAAAAATTTAAAATGCATTTTATTTGTAGGATATTGATTTTTTTTACAGGAATAAATCAAAAAAATGTACAAAATCAAAATTGCAAACTATATTTTAGAAACAACGACTTTTCTAAGTCTTCCAACGACATGGGTTTAGAATAGTAATACCCTTGAATTATAGAATCCAGGCCAAGATCCTTTAAATATTGTTTTTGAGAAAAATTCTCAACTCCCTCAATTACAAGATCAACATTGAGTGAATGAGCCATCGACTGGATGGCTGTAAAAATGGTGCGTTTCTTCTTATTCAAATCAGCATTTGAAATAAACGAACGATCAAGTTTTAGTGTGTCGACAAATAAATTTTGAAGATAACTTAATGAAGAAAAGCCAGAGCCGAAATCATCGATAGCAATAGATATGTTTGATTTTCGTAATTCCATCAAAAAGTACGAAACTGCATTCAGGTTATGCATAACGCTACTTTCAGTAATTTCAAGCTCAATCGAATTTTCTTTTAAGTCAAAGCTGTTGACAATGCTCAAAGTTTCATCAATAAAATTTGATTGATGAATTTGCTTTGCTGAAATATTAAAAGAAAATTTCATTGGCTCTGCGCATTTTTCTTCAAAATACAATGCATCTTTACACGTTTGTTGCAGTCCCCATCTTCCTAATTCATTGATCAAGCCATTTTTTTCTGCGATTGCTATGAATACGCTAGGAGAAACGAGCCCAAATTTGGGATGGAACCAACGCATTAATGCTTCAAAACCCACAATTGTTTCGTTCTCGCAATCAACTTGAGGCTGGTAAAACATGGCCAGTTCATTATTTTCTATCGCCATATAGAGATCGTTTTCGAGCTCTATACTTGGCAGATTTTTATAACAACTTCCATTGTCTTTATTGCTATAGTAGCAAAAACTGTTTTGTGTTTTGCTTTTAATTTTATACATAGCCATGTCGGCACGCCGCATCAATTGCTCTTTAGTCTGACCATGTTCTGGATAAACAGCAATGCCAATGCTTGCAGTAATACGTACTTCTTGATCTTGGCAGTACATTGGTTCTTTAAAAGCATTTAATATCTTATAGCAGATCTTATCTGTTTCACTTAACTTATCTAAATTTTCTATAAGGATTACAAATTCATCGCCACCGATTCTTGATATGGTGTCAGACTCTCGTACGCTTTTTTTCAGAATTTTAGCAACATTTTGGAGAACTTCATCTCCGGACTGATGGCCCAAATTGTCATTAATTTTTTTGAAGTTATCTAAATCTAAAAAAAGTAATGAAAACTTTTTCTTATTTCGTTTCGCGTGCAACAGAGCCATATGCAGCCTGTCATTGAAAAGTGTCCTATTCGGCAAAGATGTTAAACTATCGTGATACAAGTGAAACCTGATCAAATCTTCAGATCGTATTCTCTCAGTAAGGTCTCGAATCACTCCATACGTTCCTACAAAATTTTGCCTTCTGACGCTATCATCTCTATACATACCCCGGGCAAACAACTCGGTATATATAAAATGTGGAGTTTCATTATCTAATGTGTTTTCAGAGAACTTCTTGAGCCGTATTTCAACTCCTTGCGTCGCGCGCTCACCAGTGCGCCTTTCATTAAAAACATATTGAGCTTTATGTAGATCTCCCTCATAAATAATTGAGGAGTAGTGTAAACCTAACAATTCTCCATTGTGATAATTGAGAAGCTCATAGGCTTTTCTATTGACATAGGTAAAAAAACCAGAATCATCTAACAAGTAAATGAAGTCTGGGGAATTTTCGATGATAAAGCTGCTTATTTCTTTTGAAAAAATTTCTTTTTTATAAAAATCTGCTATTTGGGATATTTTTTGATAACTTTTTGAAGCTTCTTTAACTGTTTTCAAAAGATGAGTAACATTGAAAGGTTTTTTTATGAAATCATAAACATTTCTTTGTAAGGCATGTGTTGCGTTTTCAAAATTTGCTTCTCCACTTACGACTATGATGTGTATGTTTATATTTTTTTTATTGATATAATCAATTAAATTTTTACCACTATCATCTGGAAGGTTCAGATCGACAAGAACAATGTTAAAATAGTTTTCTGATAAACAATTTTTGGCTTCCTTATTGGTAGAAGCCTCAATGACTGAAAATTTTTGCGACTGTAACAGCTCAGAAAGGCTCCGCCGCATCATAGGGTCATCTTCTACAATTAAGACGGAGGGAGATCGTAGATCGTCATCTCTCGGGATGAATTTCTGGCTTTGTTCTTTATAGTATAGACTTTCCAACTTGTTCACAGAGCTACTCATCGATCCTCCCCAGATTATCTTGAGCGACTTCTCTAGGAATAAGTATTTGGAATCGAGACCCTTTTCTTCCAGTTGCACAACGGATATCTCCCTTTATATCTGCAACCAGGCTTTTAACCACGGACAGTCCGAGTCCGGAATGCCCGTTTTTGGTACTGACATGGGGGTGAAATATCGTTTCAAAAATATTTTTGTCTATGCCGGGCCCATTGTCTTCGATTTCGATTTCAATATAAAATGTGCCATTGCTGATGACATTGTCACGTGTCGTGAGCCACAATTGTCCACTATCTGTGAAAGACTCCACAGCATTTTTGATTATATTGATAACTATCTGTTTTAATTTATCTTCATTGGCCTGGATTACAGGAAGAGGCTCATCTAGGTTAACAGTACATGTGATGCTCTTATTTTCAAAAATAGATTTTTCGAAAAAATTTGTAAGGTGATTTAAAAGTCGATTAATATCGACAGCCACCTCTTGGTCTTTCAGCTCATTTATATTTCGAAGACCTGCTGCTATTTCACCAACTCTTTGAATTTCATTTTGGATCATTTCAATTTGTGAAGAAATTTCATCATCCACATCTAATTTTTCTTTTAAAATATGCAAGTATGTATTTATTATTGACAATGGGTTGCCCATTTCATGTACGGCAGTTCGTATCTGTAATTCAAAGTGCTCTTTAGTCTTAAAATCATCAGCACCAGCGTTCGATATTTTTTGGGCTATGCTATCAACAACCAGCTTGATAAAAGAAAGCTTAGTATCGTTGATTTCATTTACATTCTCTATGACGATGAGGCCGTAACATTTATCAGCACAAAAAAGTGGGTAAACTAATAGCCTGTCGGCTTGTAAAATATCAAAAAGTTGCTTCTCTAAAATGTTGTACTTTTGGAGGTCCTTATATTCTAAAAACGTTATTTTTTGAGGGTATATATGTTTTTTATAAAATTCATTGTTATCCACTAAACTTATTTTCAACTTTTTAATCTGCGTGAAATTTCCCGTATCATCAATGCCATAAATATTTTGACCGTTCATTCCTCTGACAAAGAAACAAACATTATCAAACCCAAATAGAATAAGCAGATCTTCTCGTATTTGCCTCAAGAAATTTTCATATGAGATGTTCTGATGATTTTTTAAACCTACAGAGTCAACCAAAGCTTTTTGTTGGACAAGAGTGTTGAGATTTTCGCTACTTGCTTTAAAGCTATCTTGAAAACTTTTGACTAGATTGTTTTCACGAAATCCAGTCATTTCTTCGATCATATTCAATGTTTTATTGTATGCATCGTTGTATATCTGAAATAGCAACCCCTCAGTAAGCCCAAATGCAGAATTTATGGCATGTAAATTTGCATGTATTTGATTCACAC
Source organism: Desulfohalobium retbaense DSM 5692 (assembly GCF_000024325.1). Classification (NCBI taxonomy): domain Bacteria; kingdom Pseudomonadati; phylum Thermodesulfobacteriota; class Desulfovibrionia; order Desulfovibrionales; family Desulfohalobiaceae; genus Desulfohalobium; species Desulfohalobium retbaense. The sequence continues at coordinate 1,395,207 of NC_013223.1, forward strand.
CACCACTTGATATTTTTTGCGACAAATTCAAAGTGCGAATTATATCAGCTCCTGAATTTATTTTTTCAAATGGCAGCGTTTGATATTGAATCGAATCTGATATGAACGACGGCAATTCCCATCTTTTGACCACCTCGGCCCCTATCTCAGAAGAGGTAAAACCACAACTTTGACGCTCAATTTCTTCTAAGTTTACTAAACCGGCTGACAGCGAAGCGACATTTCGATACATTCTATCATCGTAGCCTACCAAGGCAAATTGGCCTATTCTATGCAAAAGGCCGGAAAGGTAAAATTCATGTCTATCTTCAAAGCAAGCTATACGAGCCAGCTCTTCATTTATATTTGCACATAAAAGAGACTGGCTCCACAATTGATAATAGAAATCATAAAGTTCATTTTTTATTTTGGAAAAAATTTGATTTATGACGCTTGCGTAAATTATTTTTCTTACATTATCTAAGCCAATCACAATTATTAATTTTTTTATGTTTTGAACTTCCTTCCAAGGTCTATACTGTATTGTAGAAGCAAATCCAAACATCCGAGCCGTAACAATAGGATCTCTTTGTAGGGCATCAGCTAGTTCATCTACTTCAACATCTGCATTATTAGAAATCTTTAATATATTTACTAGACTCTGAGGGATAGATATTAGATCTTTATGGTCTAATATGCTCTGTATGGAATTGCTCATAACGCAACCATTTTGTGCTTTTAACACAACTCTTTGCTTGATTGTGGTATCAAAAATTCCGCCACATATGGGAAAAAGCGTATCGATTCGGTGCTTGAACGTGACCCAACTGTCTGGTGAATGATTCTGTATAATGCTCGCCGCTCAAAAATCCGTCTCCTCGACGAGGGAAATGGATTTTGATCCTTATTTATCCTGACGTCGAAACCGCTGTTTGCTCATCAATTTTTGCCCTCGAAGATCTTCGTATCCTGGGCTGGAGGGGGTTGAGGAGTAACCTTGGTTCCTTCAAACGACTTACTCAAAATCCATACGTAGCATCGAAGAACCGTATTCCATAAAGGATCGGGGACACACGACTTTGGCACAGAAATTGACATTTAAAATAATCATATTCGGCCCCCTCCTTTTCTATTATTCGCTAGTTTACTACTTCCTATGAACAAAACCTTCAAATGTCTAGTATAAAATAGTTCACCTGGTTAGCGTAGGCTTGGCCCCGTGAATGGCCGTAATCCAGAGCCTGAAGGACTTCCTCTCCTGATAGCCGTAACCCATTTACTGCACTGGCTTCATCGTGTTTGTTGGCCCCTCCCTCGGCCCTGATGCGAGGACGATCATCCCGAGCCAATACTTCACGCGGCCATCGTTAAGGCTTGGTCGCACCCAGGACCATACATGATTCCACGACCGGTTCGATCCAGTCACCCTCCAACGCCTCGACTTTCTCCTTTTCCGCCCGGATTCAAATTGTCACAAGTCCTCTTCAGCCTGGGAACTTCTTAAAGACCGTCATTTTGGAAACGAAGGAACATGGAAAGGAATCCATAGCCTGTACGCGAAATTGTCGCGCTGTCTACGGCTGATCGCCATGAAGAAGCCATGATGGGGACGATATGATGATTCCTCATTCTCTCAAACAGTCATACGTCCTACTGTGCTGCGATGATGACCGATTTTGCAACAGTCGAGCAGGTCGTTAAAAATCTCCCCATAGCCGCAAAGCTGCAATGCGTTGAAGCTTTCAGGTACGGATTCGCACGCTACGGCCTTAAACGTTTTGTCGCCGTCCCATGGGAGTTTTGAACGACCTGCATTATACAGAATTTTCCTACAGTCACTTGGGCTCCCGCGCGGCGACTGGGAGGCTGATGGGCCTGGGGAAGGACTTCCCTGGTGGAGCTCGACCGCCAAGAGTGCGTCATCTGCCATATTGCTCATTATTGCCGTAACGCAGCAAATCGAGTAGACACGTAGGCACACTCCATACTGGAGGATTGCGCGTGGTTGTTCCAGAGAGGGGTCTGCTATACGTACCACAAAGGAGTTGAATTCGTATGGAGATATTGTCTTCGGTGTGGCTGATCTGGTTTCTACTAGGTATTGGTCTGGCCTTATTGGAACTTTTTATGCCCGGCTTCGTGATCATTTTCATGGCCTTGGGCTGCTGGCTGGTCGCGTTGGCGGTCCTTGTGTGGCCGTTGTCCCTGACGCAGCAGATCCTGCTGTTTATCGGAGGGACAATTCTCTCGATTGTGTTTTTGCGAAGCCGGTTCATGAAGACGTTTCGAGGATCGTCCTCGGATACGGCATCAGCAGGATACGATGATTTTCCCTCCGGTGTTCATGTTTCGGTGGTCAAAAAAATCACCCCGGAGAGCACGGGGCGAATCAGATATCGGGGAACGTTTTGGGATGCGAGTGCAGAGGAAGAAATTGATGAAGGGGAAATCGTGGAGATCGTCGATTTTGCCGGTTCTTCCCGACAAGCATTCTTTGTGCGCAAAGTTTAGAATTCACAGGAGTTTTACATGCCGACCACTCTTATTTTTGCTGGGGTTTTAGCCGCGTTGGTCATAGTAATTATTGTAAAAACCGCTGTAATTGTTCCTCAAAAGAGTGAATTCATTATTGAGCGGCTAGGGAAGTACAACAAAACACTCGGGGCCGGTTTTCATATCTTGGTCCCCTTTCTCGATCGTGTGGCCTATAAGTATTCGTTAAAAGAAGAAGTTTTTGATATTCCCAGCCAAACGTGTATCACTAAAGATAATGTCACTGTGGAAGTCGATGGGCTGATTTATTTGCAGGTGATGGACAGCAAGCAAGCCGCCTACGGTATAAATGACTACCGCGTGGCTTCGTCGCAATTGGCGCAAACCACATTGCGTTCCACCATCGGCAAGATCGATCTGGACAAAACGTTTGAGGAACGGGAATCCATCAACGGCCAAGTAGTGGACTCTATTGACCAGGCCGCTCAAGCATGGGGAATCAAAGTCCTGCGCTATGAGGTCAAGGATATTTTGCCCCCGGAATCGGTCAAAAACGCTATGGAAGCACAAATGACCGCCGAACGGGAAAAACGGGCGACCATCGCCAAATCGGAAGGGGAGCGGCAGTCGACCATTAACCGTTCTGAAGGCGACAGGCAGGAAGCCATCTTGCGCTCGGAAGGGGAGAAGCAAAAGCGCATCAATGAAGCCGAGGGCCAGGCCCAGGAAATTTTGGCCATTGCCAAAGCTACCGGGGAAGGGCTCAAAATTATCGCTGACCAGCTCAATGCCCCTGGAGGGCAGGCGGCAGCGAATCTGCGGGTGGCTGAGCAATACGTGACCCAATTCGGTCAGCTGGCCCAGGAATCGAATACGCTCATCATCCCGAGCAATGTGGGAGATATTGCCGGAATGGTCACCACGGCCATGAGCGCCTTATCAAAGATGCAGCCTGAAGCTGGCAAATAACCGCTCCAGTTCGATCACATCCCGTCGAACGTCACTGGCCGGAGGCGGAGTCCTCAGATTGGTGTCGCAGGGCGCAGCCTTGCAACGCTTTTCGGGCGAGTCCGGCTCCGGCTCGTTCGTAGAGATTAAACGCACTGCACACGCCCATTTCCGTAAACGCATCAACTTCTTCCTGATACTTGGCTATGGCAACCACCGTACATTGAAAGCCGTGGTTGCGAAGCTGGTGCACCGCGAACACATTGCCCTGATGATTGGGCATGGCCAGGATCACGAGTTCCAGGTCCTCATCTCGTTTGAGCTTGAGCCAGAAGTCGGTGTCACAGGCATCGCCCAGCAAGACATTGCGTCCTTGGGCGCGGTTTGCATCGACTGAGGCCGGTGCATGGTCCACGCCGCAAACCGCATTGCCAAACTCCTCCTGCAATACGTCGTAGGCGCCGGTGCCGATACGGCCCATGCCGAAAATCACAGCCCGCGCCCGGCCCAGTTCAATGGGCGCGTCCCAGGGATGGACCCGCTGGGGGTCGAAGGGCCGTAGCCAGGAACTGAAGTACTGGTACAACGACTCGGCATAATAGCTCAGCGGCGACGAAAACGCGAAGCTGATACTTACGGCCAGCGCCATGACCAAAAGCCAGTTGGCTGGAAGCAGATTCTGCTCCACAGCGATAGCGGCGACAATGAGGCCGAACTCGGAAAAGTTGGTCAGGGTCAGGGAAGAAAACAGACTGGTCCGGGCCCGGAGACCAAAACGACTGACGATGCCGTAGTACAGCCCGGTCTTCAGCGGCAGGACCAGACACAGCACGCAGGCGGCGGCGAGCATCTCCCAGGTCGGCAGACCGGTCATCCCAATGGAGAGGAAAAAGCCGACCAGCATGAGTTCTTTGAATCCGAACAGGGCCTTGGACAATTCCGAGGCCCGGGGGTGTCCAGCGATCAGGACCCCGACCACCAAGGCGCCCAGGTCTGGCTTCAGCCCGACGAGGGCAAACAATTCCGCACCGATCCCCAGTGCGAAGAACAGGCCGCACAAAATAAACAATTCGCCCCGGCCGGACCCATCCAAAAGACGGTAGAGTACGGGCCTGAGAAGTGGCAGGGCCAGAATCCCAAGCGCCCAGAGACTGGGCGCTTTCCCCGCCGTGAGGCTCAGAAACAGCACAGCGAAGAGATCCTGGATAATCAGGATGCCGATGGCGAGCTTGCCGTACAGGGCCGACATATCCCCTTTGTCTTCCAGGATCTTGACCGCGTAGACTGTACTCGAAAAAGAGAGGGCGAAACCCAGGATAATCAGCGCCGGCCAGGAAAGGTCCAGCAAAGATATGGACAGGACATTTTGGGCCAGAAGCAAAAGACCGGACAGAACACCGGTGGTGAGCAGTATCTGCGCAGTGGCGCTGGCCCAGATCTCGGCCCGGAGTAAGCCTTTGAGGTCCAGCTTGAGGCCAATGGAAAAGAGGAGCAGCGTAATACCCAGATCAGAAACGAGGTCGAGACCGCTTGGCGGAACGAAGCCGGCGATATTGTAGACAAAACCGGCCAAAAGAAAGCCCACCATGGGGGGCAGGCCGATTCTGGATAACGCGTATCCGAAGCCAAAGGCGAAACTCACCAGGAGAACGAGCATGCAGGCTCCTTGCTTCTCAGGGGTTGACTACGATGACGGCACAAAATGCAACGCAAGGCATTCGGGAAATGCCTCTGGGAAATACGCACCAAGCGTACGAGAAAACGACAGCTTTGAACGTTTCGTTGTCCGCTGCTCAGATTATGAACGAGCTGCGAGCAAGCGGCAAGGTCAAGCTGGATGATGCTGCTCCGAGCTGCGGAGGTATCCGAGAGTCAGTCAGAAATTCTTTTTTCGCACCCAGTTGCGATCCTGATCCTGCACGAAGTGGTCGCCTTCAGCCAACCGGTACATACGGATCCTGTTTTGCATGGCCACCTCAGGCACCGAGGTCCCGGTTTCGTCAGCGATAATCTTGAAAAGCGTCTTGCGGTCTTCGTTTTCAGCCCGGACAAGGTTTTGAACCTGTTGCGGCGCACCGTCCCGGACCAGGGCGACCAGCCCGTTCCAGGCTTCGCCGACCAGGCCGTTATCCTTGGCCTGCAGCAGTGCCGCATGCCGCTGTTTCATGCTCTGGACCACCGCCTGTTTGTTCTGGGCCTGGACTGTAGCGACACACAGCAGGGCAGTGGAGAGGATTCCGATAACCAGTAATCTTGTTGACACAGCACCCATAGTGTTCCTCCTTTTCAAATCTGGTGGGCCCGTTGTGCATTCCATCTGCTGACTATGAAGAGATGTGTCGCGCCCGGTCCCATCAAGGCAAGGTTCGTTGTTCGTTTCGCGCGGGATATGGGCTGTGCTATTCCAACTGCCGCAATTCCTCCTCACTGAAAGCGTCTTGCATATTTCCCTGGAAGCTCAATGCGTCGTCCAGGGCTTTTTGGACTTTGAGATTGACATCCACAGTGACGTGGATCGGAGCGATCTCGACTTTGTGCGTCGTGTCCGCCGTCACCTGGTGCCGCGTGCAGCCCATGACTGCCAACGCGCTGATAAGCAGGAAGCCGTACCACCATTTCTGCATAATGCACTCCGAATGTGGAACGTTGGGATTGGTAACCAGACTGGCGTCCAATCCGGTCATTGGGCGGGGCCGAACAATTCGTCCAAGGCCCGGCGCACCGCTTTCTTTTTGCCCCAGTGCAGGGCCTGATTGAGCGCCTGCTGCACATCACTGATATTGAACACCAGGCTGCCCACCCGTTGGGGCGGGTCCCCTCTGACCCCTTGTCCGCGCAGTTCTATTTGGGCTGCGATATCGGACTCCCGGGGTACCAGGCGCAGAGAAAAGAAGTCGTACTCAAATTCGCGCAGGGCTTGCTCCAGACGGTCGCTGAGCAGGGACAAGTACTTCTGACCCGCCAAGCTTTGCCGGACATAGAAGAGCACTTTGTCCATCCAGGCCTCATCCTTGATGCCCAGCTTTCCTGTCCCCGGCAGGGCGTACAGATGGCCCTCGTCCAGATTGACCCCCTGGCCGTCCCAGCCCAGCGCAAAACTGCCACTGAAGCGTCCGCTGCCCACCAGTTTGTCCCCAGTCAGTTTCTGGACCAGGTGCAAGGCGTCTATCTCCTCAAGATAGACACGGGCCGCTCCTTGGGCTTTTTCCAGGTCCCAGCGCCCCTCGTAGATCCGTAAAGCACCTTGAGGCGCCAGCCTGCAGGAGCCGCTGTCCAGAAGCAATCTGTCCTGCACCAGGCGCAGGGCCAGATCGCCGCGGCGCACCTCGATGTCCCGCCAGGACAACGCTCCAAATGATACTGCCATACCCTGCCGTGCCGCGGTTTGCAACGGGACCAGGCTGTCAAAGGCGGCGGAAACGTTCAGGCCCTGCAGTCGCAGATTCTGCTTCGGCACCTGAAGCGCTGCGTCGCGGAGGTTGAACTCTAACCAAGGCAGAACCTGCTGCCCGTGCAGTTCAGCACGCATATCCAGCTTGGCACTGCCGGAGAGGTCCAGATCAAGGTCCCCGAGCGCCGGGCTGAATCGGGACAGCATTTCTGGTTCTGGCAGCGCAAACCAGTCGCTGGACACCCTGCCGGTGCCGGAAACAGAGCCACCGCCAAGGGCCAAATCCACATCCATTTGCAGCGCAATGTCCGGCAGGACCTGCCAGCGGCCGCCCAGTTCAAGTGTCCTGTTGCGGATCCGCAGATTGCCCTGCGGACCGGGGACAGCTGTTCCCTTGGCCCGGAGGCCCCCGACATGAAATCGCCCGGGCTCGTGCTGCGCATCTCCCAGAATCAGCGGGATGCTGGCAGACACGGAGGTCAGGGCCAGATCCTGTTGCGGCGCGGCAAGGCGGCCTCCTTCCAGGCCAGCTTCGACAACGCCGTGCCAGGCATGGCCGTGCTGGCGCTGGAGTTTTCCAGCGAGGGTTGCCTGTTGCAGCGACACACGGATGTCCGGTCCCTGGAGGCGAACGGGGTCTGCCAGACGTACATCCAGTTCCACAAAGCGGTGGCCGTCAGGTGTGAGACGGCAGCGGATCCTGTCGCCGGGCTGGGGTTTCAGCCACAGGGAGGACAATGCATAGTTTTCGCCGTCCACTGTGAGATCGGCGGCTTGGCACCCGAGGGAGCGGTCACCGGAAAGGGTGACCTCAAGTCCCTTGTCGTTGAAGGCCGCATGCAGGGGCGCCCGGCTGGAAACACCCTCCAGACGGCCCCCTCGTTTGGGCCAGGCCAGATCTGCCGGTCCGATCAAGGTCTGCTCCGCCTGCAGGTCTGCCTGCCAGCGGAATTGCTTCGTGGTCCGCTTCAGGCGGGTCTGGAACCGGCCGCTGCTTGTAACAGGCAGTGCGGACGATTCGAGCAATGCCGCGCCGGCCAGGGTGTTCAGCCAGGACTGCGGCAGTTCGCCCTGGAGTTCATAGATGAAATCCCCCTGCCAGGACGCAGGCTTCTGTCGAAGATCCTGAATGGGGCTCAGGGCTCCGTTACACGTCAACTGGACTGGGGCTGGTTGCTGCAGGTCGCAGTCCACGGCGAGTCGGGTACCAGTTTGGTCCAACGCGATAGTGAGGCGGGAGAGCAGATACTGGTCCAGACGCAATCCGGCGAGGCGCAGATCAAGATCCAATGCCTCGAAGTGCAGGTCGGTGTCCATTTCCGCACGCAGATCAAGGACCAGTTTGTTGAGGCTGACGTCGTAGTCCGGCCAACGCAGGTTGGCGGTCTGGAGAGCGGCTTGGAGAGTGCCCTGTCCAGAGCCGTGCAGATCCTGCTGCCACGTGGCATTGAGACCGGCCTGCAGAGCAGGGGCCTGGGTTTCCAGCGGCGCCGCAGGTTTGCCTGATTCCGGGATCCGGGCCTGAGCGCTGAGAATGGCCTGCTGCAGATCGGCCTCGCCTTCAAGACGCAGCGGAATCCCCAGCAGACGGCTTCGCAGCTTGAATTCGAGAAGCCCCTGTTCGCTTTGCGTCCGGATATCTCCGGCAAGCGGTTGCGGCCAGGCAAAGTCGGCGTACTGCCACTGCAGATACGAGGAGCGGACCTGAATATGCTTGATCGGCAACAAGGGCAGGGGGGAATCGGGCCTGCCAGGGGAGGAGGGGCTCCTGAACGGCAACCCGGGATCAGGGCCTGCCTTCGTCCATTTCAGGCGCCAGGTCAGCCCGTGGATCTCCAGTTTGTCTGCACTGCCCTGGAGCAGGCCCTGGATGCTGAAATGCAGGATCGCGCGCTGGACCTCCAGGCCGAGATTGGCCCCGGAAAGGCCGCTTAAGGCGATACGGCCCGGATGCAGGGCCTCGACCTGGACCCGTGGCTGTTCGACGCCCGCTTCGCGCATCTGAACCAGCAGAAGCTGCTCCAGGGCCAGCGGCGCGCCGAGCCAGCCCCCGAGGCAGAGGACGAGCAGGAACAGCATCGCCGCGAGCAGGCGGCGGGGCAGGGAGCGCCCGTGGCTGGGGCTGGTTTGGGGCAATGTCGTGTCCCTTGTCTCTGCGTGAGAGGGGTGCTGCGCTCAGGGGAAGTTTTCTGCATCAGAAAGCAACAATACTGACCAACGTATGCAGAATACAGCAAAATCTCAAGCGGTCCGGCGTTTGGCGGTCCGGATACTCGAAGAGGGAAGCCGGGAACCAGAGAGGGGCTTGCCGCAGAGTTTGGCCTCCCTGCCTGATACCCGATCACCGATCCCGATTTCAATCTGGAATTCAGGTTCTTCTGTATTTCCTGGCCTGATATCCTTTGGGCAAATCCTGACCCTTTCAATGCCTCACGTCTGAAATTCTTCACGCTTACGAGCTGCTGAGCACCTGAAACACACAACGGGTCAAGAAAACCACCGGGCGAAACCGACACCTGCCGTGCCCACAGCAGCGCAGAGCACCATTCCCCAGACGATGTCCACCAGGGCCACGGTCAGGGGCCAGTTTTTCAATGTGGCCAGATTGGTCAGATCATACGTGGCGTAGGTGATCAGCCCGAAGAAGAGGCCGCGGAAGATCCCCTGGAGCAAGGAGTCTCGGTCCGCCGCCGGCAGGACGACAAAAAACAACAGTCCGACCAGAAACAGCAGATAAAAAAGTACAGCGGCCGTCCAATTCACGTTCTCGCTCAGCAAACCGGCCAGTCTGGACTGATAGAACCCCTTGGCCACCACCCCGAGCCAGAGCATATCCAAGATGAAAAACACCGGAATCATCAGTCCGTACACTTTGAAGGCAGTTGCAATCGGCATACATGCTCCTTTGGTTCTGGTCGCAGAGGTCACACCACGTGGCTCATTTTTGTCCAATGCCTCATCCGCAGGCAACCTTGTCTCACACACCGCAGGGAGCCGGTCCCGGGACTGGATGGTTCGGAGAATCAGCCACAGGCACTATGATCCCCGAGCCCATGCGCCCAGCCCAGCGCAACTGCCTGAGGTGCTGAACGCAGGTGTGTTCTTTGCAATTTGGTCCAAATGATTTATCCCGGTTGGAACGCGTAGACAAGCCTTGTTCCAGAATTGGCCGACGCAGCCGTCATCAAAGAGGTCGCATGAGTCTGTCCATCTTACTGACAACCTTTGAATCCGTGGCCCTGCTGCTGGGCATCGGCGCCTTCGGGCTGTGGATCATCAGCCGGCGCATCCTGCCGCAGGAGGCATTGGGCACCCTGTCCATTCTGGCTTTGGACATCTCCCTGCCGAGCCTGGTTTTTGTGAACATCCTCAAGAATTTCAAGCCGGCTGAATTTCCGGGTTGGTGGCTTCTGCCGGTCTGGTGGGCCGGTTTCACGCTTTTCCAGGGCGCTTTGACCGCGGTTTTGGCCTGGGTTTCCCAGCAGGAGACCCGCCGGGAATTCGCTGTGAGCCTTTTTTTCCAAAACGCTCTCTTTTTTCCCCTGGCCATTTTAATGGGCATGTTCGGCCAGGATTCGACCTATATCGTGCAGCTCTTTTTCTTCATGCTGCTTTTTCCCTCATTGCTGTTCAGCACCGCCCATCTTTTTTTCGGCATCTCGCAGCAGACTTTTGCCTGGTCCAAGATCTTCAACAAGATCCTTTTGGCCACCATTCTGGCGACAACACTGCGCTTGACGGGCACGGAGGGCATTGTCCCGGGGTTCGTAGTCTCGGCCCTGGGCATGATCGGGGACATGACCATTCCGCTTTTGCTGATGATCCTCGGCGGCAATATCTACGTCGATTTCAAGCACAAAGGGAGCCTGTATCCGGTGGAGGTCGGGAAGTTCGTCCTGATCAAAAATTTTCTGTTCCCAGCCATTGCCCTCGGCGTGCTTGCCCTGATTCAGCCTCCGTACCATATTGCGTTGCTGATTATTTTGCAGGCCTCGGTTCCGCCGATCACCGCCATTCCCATTTTGACCGAGCGGGCCGGCGGCAACCGGGAGATCGTGAACCAGTTCATGTTCAGCAGTTTTGCGGTCTCACTGGTGTCTATCCCCTTGATGATCGGTTTGTTTGGCATGATTTTCCATCTGCCGGCACCATGATCCGGCCGTGCAATGGCGGTGATCGCAAACCGAACGGAGCCGTAGTTATCGTATTTATGAGCACGAGACCGCAGACTGTGTCTTTACTGGGAGATGCGAATGGATTCCCGCCTGGAGCGCCTCCGAGACCAGATCACTGCCTGCAGACGATGCGACCTGGCTGAGACCCGGACCAACGCCCTGCCCGGGGCAGGGAATATCCACGCCCGGCTGATGATCGTGGCCCAGGCGCCGGGAGATCAGGAAGATCGGGAAGGGCGCCATTTCATCGGTCCGTCAGGCCGGGTCTTTGATCGTTTGCTCGATCAAGCTGGCGTCGCCAGGGCGGAGCTGTTCCTGACCAATCTCCTGAAATGCCGCTTACCCAAAAATCGGCGCCCCAAACAGCGGGAGATCATTGCCTGCTTGCCGTTTCTCGAGCAGGAAATCGACATCGTGGAAGCGGATATTCTGGTGCCGCTTGGCTTTTATGCCACGCGCGCCGTTCTTGACCTGAATGTTCTCCCCTTTCCCCAGGCCAAAGCTGAATCCCCGGAGTCCTTCGGGCGTGTGCAGTGGAACGGCCGCAAAAAAGTCTTTCCACTGCCCCATCCGGCGGCCCTGCTGTATAACCCCGCCTTTGAGGAAGCTGCCCAAGAGCAGTACGCGACCCTCAAGACCCTTACCACGCCCTGCAAATGGTACCGGTTGTGCCCCATGCGCAGATTTGTCGAGCAAGGGAGACTCGAGCAAGCCTGGATCGAATTGTATTGCACCGGTGACTGGTCCCGTTGCGTTCGATTCCACCAAGAGGAGCAGGGGATTGCCCATCCGGACTGGATGTTGCCGGATGGGAGTCTTGATGCTGAACTGCGTGAGATCTCAATAGCCGGGTGAAGCTTTGCTGGCGAGAAGGGGGGGATGGTCACTGTGGCTCTCGATAAAGCCCCCAAGGGTGAACCTAGACACACATTACGGGGGGCTTGGGAGTGCACACCGAGCGCGAAATGGATATGCGCCGATTCTGCTGGAAAAGGGACTTCAGGAAGCAAAGATATAATGCGGGGATCGCCGTTTTGTTGCAAGCGGAAAGGGCCAGCCGTTGGAGAAAAGGCGGGTTGCAAGGGTTGCTATCCCAGCCGATTTGGGCGAGATGGGCAGGGTGCACAGGATAGTAATGGAGCAATGCGTGCCTATTTCCAAGCGAACGATTTGTATCGCGGACATTTTCGGCACAACGCCGGCCTTTGAGCGTCTTTGCCAGGCCATTGGCGGGGCAGTGGAGGTTGTCGACCCGTATTCTGGGCTCCAGAGGAAATTTGCCTCTGAGCAGGAGGCTTACGCCTATTTCATGACCGAAGTCGGCCTTGACCGGTACAGCGAAATGGTGCGTGATCAGATTGCGGCAGCTCAGGATTCCGCGTGCCTTGTCGGCTTCAGTGTTGGCGCCGCAGTCGCGTGGTCCCTCACCGGAGCATCTCTTGCGGACCAGGTAAGCTGCGGCGTGTGTTTCTATGGATCGCAGATCCGGCACATGCTCGATATCCAGCCTGTTGTTCCGGTGACATGCATCCTGCCAACCTCTGAACCGGCTTTTTGCGTGCAGACCCTGGCCAAGGCCTTGTCTGGCCGGAACAACGTCAGCGTCGAGACAACACCATATCTTCACGGCTTCATGAACGAAGTCTCCGCCAATTATGACCGGCAGGGCTGTGCGGTGTATCTGGAGTGGTTACAAAGAATGTGAGAAGTTGGCCGCAACGCAGCCAAGAGGAGCGTTGCAACAGACCGTTAGCCCCCTAGTTTTGCCATGAAAAAGAGTGCAAGCAATTCAGTATCCTTACAAATCAGTGAATTGGAAGCTGAAAACGCGCGATTACGGGCTGAGCTGGCAATCGCGCGCGACGAACTGGAGACCATCTTCGATCACAGCATGATGGGCGTGGCCCTTGTCGACCACAACCGGAAGATCCTCACGACCAATCAGCGATTTCTGGACATCCTCGGCTACACCTCTCTGCACGAAATTCTCGGCCAGCAGACTCACAAGCTGCATGTTTCCCATAAGGATTTCGAAGGATTTGGGGAGCACTACGATACGACCCTGCGCCATAGCGGCGTTGTGCACGTGGCGACCCCGATGCGGCGCAAAGATGGGTCCGAGATCTGGCTGGATCTCGTGGGCAGGGCGATAGACCGCACGACGCCACCGGATCTGAGCAAAGGCGTGTTATGGATGGCCTACGATCTGACGGATATCCGTCAGGCGTATCAGCAACTCAGGGAGGCCAATGCCGAACTGGAAGGATTCTTCGCAAACTGCATGATTGGTATTATCATCCTGCGCGGGGGACGCCGTATCCGCCGGGTCAACCAGCGTTTGGCCGACATCCTCGGTGATAAGCCTCCAGAATGGTACCAAGGGAAATGCGTCAGCGAGTTCCATGTCTCTCAGGAGAAATTCGAAGAATTCGGTCGCCTCTTTTATAATTCGTTGGTTTTGCGCGACCACAGTCAGGTGGAATTTGAACTCAGGCGAGTGGATGGCTCCCCCGTCTGGGTGAGCGTGTCCGGCAAGGCCCTGGATGACGCCACACCCCCGGATCTGGACAAGGGGGTCATTTGGATGGTCGATGATATTTCGACCCGGAAGGAGGCTGAGGAACAGCTGGCCCGGATCGCGACGACCGATTCATTGACCAATGTCAGCACCCGGCAGCATTTCATGGAATTGGCAAACAGGGCCTTGGCGCAGCATCTCAGAAATTCCCGGCCGCTGACCGTTTGTATGCTGGATATCGATCATTTCAAACAAATCAATGACACCTATGGGCATGGAACGGGCGACCGAGCCTTGGCCTGGTTTGCAGAAACAGTCTCCGGAGAATTGCGGGCCACAGACATCATCGGCCGATTTGGCGGAGAAGAGTTTTGCATTGTCTTGCCGGAAACGGACCAGGATGAGGCGCAGCAGGTGGCGCACCGTATCAGGACCGCTGTGACGGGCGGGTCGTCCGCGGCTGCGTCGCCGATCCCGCCGATAACCGTGAGCATCGGGATTGCCCTGGCAGATACCCCTGCGTCCATGGAAGCCGTCATTCAACTCGCGGACCGAGCTTTGTATGCGGCCAAAGCCAAGGGACGGAATCGGGCGGAGATTGATGAGACAATGGTGAGGGGGTAGCAGGCCCAAGCTTCAATCTGCCCGGACAGCAATCTTTGGCATACCACAAAAGCCCTGGTGAAGACGAACCTCACCAGGGCTTTTCGTTTTTCCCATCAGCGGTATTCTGCTCGGGGCGAATGCGGGAATACGGCAGAGCGGTTGCTCTCCTGCACCGCCCCGCGATCAACACACCCCGTCTCAGTTGCCGTTTTTGGCTTCTTCAATGATATCGATAATGGCTTGATAGGATCCCTGTACCGATTCAGCGAAGGCGCTGTCGCCGATGAGTTCCTCAATCAGTTCCTGCCCGTAGGCCAGCATTCGGATCTGGACCGTGTCCCCTTTGCTGAAGGTGATGATGAACTTGGGCATCAAGGCGGCCCGCTCCGGATTGGTGCCCAGGCTGGGCGCCGCCTTCTCCGGCTTGCAGATCTGGATCATGTGCAGATCAAATCCTTCGGCCACTTCAATGCCGTGTTTGCCGAAGGTATGGGCCATTTCCATTTTGTCTTCATTGTGGATGAAAAATCCCCGTTTCTGAGCTGCGGTATTCAGATCCTGGAGAAAGCCATCCATGGATTTGGTCGTTTCAGCGGTATACAGCCGAGTCTTGTGCATACGTCCTCCTGAGGCATCGTTGATGCGGTGGTTTTGTCGTGGTTTTCAACTCAGAACACTCCGGCGGCTGGCGTAGCGGTCGCAAGGGCTATTCCCAGCCACGCGCAATTCAATTGACCGCTGGCGCGGCAATCACCGTGAGTGGGCCGCGTCCGCAAGGCGCACCGAGAGCACTGGCACGGGACTCTTGCGGATGACATCCCGGGCCACACTGCCCAGAAAGGCGTCTTCGAACGCGCCGTGGCCGTGGGTGCCGATGATGATCAGATCGAAGCCCTCCTTGCGGGCGATTTCGACAATTTTGTTCTGGGGATCCCCAACTTCGATGCGGATATTCTCCGGAGTCATCGGACAGTAGGGGATCTGCTTGGTCACTTCTTTGGATGTAGATTCGATCCGGGAACGGATCGCTTGCTGGGCTTCGCTCACGCTGGATTCGTTGAAAGCGGTCCGGGTCTGCTGATCCACGCGGTGGGTGATGTCCACCCCGACATTTTCCGAATACTCCTCAAGCTGATCGGGCACGACGTGCATAACCGTCACCTGGGCGGAATATTTCACCCCGAGGCTGCAGGCGTATTGTGCGGCGTGCTTTGCGCTTTGCGAGAGGTCGGTGACGTAGAGGATATTCTTGAAATCCGGCACCAGCAGCTCGTGTTCTGTTTCCTTGCCCGGGGTCGGAGCGGCGGTTTTTTCGGCCTGCGCTTCGGCTTCAGCGGGCGCGCCAAAAATGGCGTCGGAAAATTTTACGTACCAGGCTGCGGATTGCACCTGAATGATATAGGCCACGGCAATGACCAGGGCGGCGCTGGACCCCTCGGGGCCGAAGGCGTTGATGGCGATGGCCAGGGCGATGGAGAGATTACGCATCACCGAGCCGTAGACCAAGGCGATGCCGTCGCCACGGGACAGGAATTTGATGCCGATGACGGTGCTCAGCACATAGTTAAAAGCGTAGATAATTGTCAGCGGGATGAGAATATACAGCAGCATCTGGGGAGCGCCGGCAATAGCCTTGGCCTTCAGGGCCATTGCAATAAAGACGATGCCCACGACGCCAAGGGTGGACAGGGCCGGAAATTTCGGGGCCCAACTCTGTTGGAAATCCTTCTGTCCGTAGCGTTTGATCAGCCCCTGCTGGGTCAAAAATCCAGCCAGCATGGGAATAAAGACAATGATGACGATCTGTTTCATGACCGCCATGACATTGACCTCAAGACTGGCCCCCATCAGGAACTGGACGTAAAACGGTGTGGCCAGCGAACCCAGGGTGAGGCCGATAACGGTCATCTTCACTGCAGAGGCGACATTGCCCTTGGCAAAACCGGTCCAGGAAATCGTCATGCCGCTGGTGGGAACCAGCCCGGCCAGGAGCATCCCCAGGGCCATGTACGGGCTATCCCGGAAAAAGAGCATCCCCAACCCGAAGGCGACAAAGGGAATGATGCCGAAGTTGATGGCCTGAGTCAGGAGCTGGGCTTTGACATCTCCTCCCTCGAAGACCTTCTTGATCTTCAGATTGACCATCATGGGATACACCATGAGGAAGGTGAACGGGATGATCAGTCCCTTCAGCCCAGAGGCGTCATCAACAGCAATGCCGAAGACGAATCCCAGGAGCATCATGACCGGGATAGCGATAATCAGATGTTTACTGATGCTCGATAGAAGTTTCCACATATGCGTTCCTTTACTCGGTTTGGATGGACTGCGGCCCTGCGGCTGGTCCGCGGTGAAGCGTTCCGGTTTGTAGCATCGATGGCAGGGGGTCCCTAGCGCTTCATGTCTGGCCATTTGTTTGCGACCCCAGCGTGGTGCGATCCTGAGCCGGGCTAGTGCACGGGGAACACCCCGGTTCCCCGTGTATTTCTGACTCGCTTCCCGGTGTTCAGGACAATGCCCCGTCCAGGGCCTTCTGGAGATCGGTTTTGCTGGACATGCCGATAAGCCGCTTGTGTTCCTCTCCGTCCTTGAAGACGATAACCGTCGGGACACTTTGAATACCCATCTTCAACGCGAGATCCTTATGCTGATCGATATCGATTTTTTGAACTCTGGCCCGGCCGTCATAGGCCTGGGAGAGTTCATCGATGACCGGAGACAAGGCCCGACAGGGACCGCACCAACTGGCGCTGAAATCGAGCAGGGCGACTCCGTTTGTGGGAATGGCGTTCTGTGCAGACATAGATTTGAACCTCCTGTGTCGTGCGGTTGCATTTCGTGTCGATGTCCCCACTCAAGCAATGCGGATGCCAACCTGGCCGCCAACGGCAAAACGCACTGATACTATTGATGAAAGCACAATAGAAAACGGGGTCTGGAGAGCCACAAAGGGCGGTGTTGACGCTCAAGGTAACGTTCCATACAGTTACCGTAACGTTATAGTTGGCGTTACGGTAACGGAAAGTGCAAAAAACGAGGCCCGATGATGCCTGCGACAATGGGGCCGGAGGGCGGCCCGGCGGGAGCGTGTATGACGGAGCAAACACACGCGGTCTGGAATGTCCGCTTTTTGAATCAGATCATGGATTCCATGGCCGAAGGGGTCTTCACCCTCGACGTCCAAGGCCGGATCACCTCCTGGAACAGGTCGATGGAGGACATCACCGGCTACAGCGCCTCAGAAGCCCTGGGCCGCTCCTGCCGGTTTCTGGGGTTCAGCCATTGTCTGGGCACGCTCTGCCCGGCTGATATCCACCAGTGCGGCATCCTGCGGCACGAACAGCCCGAAGCCAAGGAATGTGTCCTGCGCCATCGCGAGGGCCGGGATGTGCCGGTCATCAAGCAGGCCCGAGTGGTCAAAGACGACAACGGAGAACTGATCGGCATTGTCGAGACCGTGACCGACATGACTGAACTCCAGAAGGCCCGGCACAAGGCTGAAGAGGCAACCCGACTGTTGGGGCAGCACTACAGCCTTGGCAATATCATGGGCAAAAGCGAAGTCATGCAGGAGGTCTTTTCCCGGGTCCGGGCCGCGGCCGCCAGCCGGTCCACCGTTCTCATCCAGGGGGAAAGCGGGACCGGGAAAGAACTCATCGCCCGCGCCATTCACTACAACAGCGACCAGGCCGATCAGCCGTTCGTGACCGTCAATTGCTCGGCGCTGACGGAAACTCTTCTGGAAAGCGAGCTTTTCGGGCATGTCAAAGGGGCGTTTACCGGTGCTGTGCGCGACCGGGCCGGCCGCTTTGAAGAAGCGCATCGCGGATCGATTTTCCTGGATGAAATCGGGGAACTCAGCCAGACCATCCAGGTCAAGCTGCTGCGCGTCCTGCAGGAACGGGAAGTCGAACGGGTCGGCGACTCACAAACCCGCACGATCGATATCCGGGTCATCGTGGCTACACACCGGGATCTCAACGAGCTCTTGGCCCAGGGCGTTTTTCGTCAGGACCTGTATTACCGCCTCAAGGTTTTTCCTATCACCCTGCCCCCATTGCGCCAGCGGCGCGAAGACCTGCCCCTGCTGGTCAACCACTTTATCGCCAAGCAAAACGAAGCCACCGGAAAACGGGTCACCGGCCTGGCACCGGAGGCCATGCGGCTGGTGTTCGAGTACCATTGGCCCGGCAATGTGCGTGAATTGGAAAACGCCATCGAACACGCCTTTGTCCTGACTTCCGGGGAGCAGATCCAGGTCAACGATCTGCCGGCGGAGATCATAACGCCCCGGCCGAGCCCGGAAAGAGCCAGGGAAGCCGGCGTTCCCCGGACCGCTGGCAGCAGACAGCACCATGAACAGCCCGACCGGGAGCAGTTGCTCGCGCTGCTGGAGGCCAACCAGTGGAACAAGGCCGCGGTGGCCCGGCAACTCGGGGTGAGCCGGACGGCGGTGTGGAAGTACATGAAAAAGTGGGGCATTCCGCTGCAGCCGGAACCAGATTAACAGGCCGTTGACACTCTCCCACTGGCAGCAAAGATGCACTACATTCGAACTTGTAGGTACGCATACGTACGCTGCGGTTGTGGACTTTGTTGTGCCGTCTTTTGGGAGTGCTGAACGGCCTGCGGTATACGGATTTTTTCAACAGCCAGCTCAGCGCTCGTCCCTTGCATTGGTCGGTTGGTTCTTCCGGTCCGGATTGGACAGGGAGCTATACACAGTCCCCCTCGCGTGGTAGATGGATCACAAGGATTTGTCCCATGAACCGTTTGTCCGAAGGAGGCTCGTATGCGCCTGTATTCCGATGCCTTTACCGATCAGACCACAATTCCGGTCAAATATGCCATGCCGGGCGCCGGTGGGCAGAATATCTCCATTCCTTACCGCTGGGAGGGGGTGCCGCAGGGAACGCAGTCTCTGGCCTTGTCCCTCATCGATCCCCATCCTGTGGCGAACAACTGGATCCATTGGCTGGTGTTGAACATCCCCGCCTCGATCACCTCGCTGCCGGAAGGGGCCTCAGGCAATACCATGCCCGAGGGCAGTCTGGAATTGACCAATTCCTTCGGCCGTATCGGCTATGGCGGTCCCCAGCCCCCCGCGGGCAGTGGCGAACACCCCTATGTGGCCACATTGTACGCTTTGGATGCGGCCTCGGTGGCCTTGGCGCAAACGGCCACGCTGCAACAATTTGCCGAAACAGTGGACAGCCTGGTTCTGGCGCAGGCGACGTATACCGGGGTTTTTGAGCGCTAGGGCAAGACATCCGAACCACCCTGGTTTGACAGTTTAGCGCCAGCTTATTACCAGTCAGGGATAATGGAAGAGGGCCCAGGTCCTTTTTCCAATGAAACCTGTGCGCTATAAAGGAGGACGCCGTGATGGCAGACGTGAATACGGTCCACTTTGCCCCCTGGGGTGAGGGCGCCAACATGATGACCAAAGCCGGGCAGCTGTACGAGCAGGCTGGGCTTTTCGACATGGTCGAACCGGGCGACAAGGTCGCTGTCAAACTCCACGTCGGGGAACTGGGCAACCCCAACTATGTCCGCCCCTTTTTCCTCAAGCAGATCGTGGACGAGATCAAAGCCCGGGGCGGCAAACCGTTTTTGACAGACACCTGTACCTATTACCCGCTCAAGCGCAACAACGCCGTGGACCACATGGAGACGGCCGTGGCCAATGGGTTCGGATTCGCGCCGTTTATCGTGGCCGACGGGTTGCTGAGCGAAAACGGGGTCTCGGTGGTCTCGCCCGATCCCCTGCTCTCAGAGGTCGAGGTCGGCGGAGCCATCCATCAGGCTGACGCCATGATTGTGGTCTCCCATTTCAAAGGCCATGCCCTGGGCGGTTTTGGCGGGGCAATCAAAAATCTCGGCATGGGGGGCGTGACCAAGAAAACCAAGCTCGAACAGCACCGTCTGATTGATCTGGTCATTGACGAGGACGCCTGCCAGGCCTGCGGCGCCTGTGTCGATGCTTGCTGGTTCGACCTTCCCCGGATCGAAAACGATTGCGTGGTCATCGACAGTCCCGAATGCATGCGCTGCCCCATCTGCAGCACCACCTGCCCAGAAGGAGCCATCCGCCTGGAAAATCGTGAAAAGCTCGCACAGGGATTGGCCGTGGCCGCCAAAGGGGTCTTGAACACCTTCGCACCGGGCAAGGTGGCCTGCGTCAATTTCGCCACGGATGTGAGCACAGTCTGCGATTGCGCCCCGATCCCTGGGGAGATGATGGGCCAGCATATCGGTATTTTCGCCAGCCAATCTCCGTTGTCCATTGATGCGGCAGGGCTGGAATTCATCGACTACAAGCGGCTGAACGCCCTGCACAATCAGGATTGTCACGAGCAGGTGCGCACCCTGGCCCGGATCCAGGAACCGGGTTCATTGACCCCGGAGGTGGTCCGGACCTGAAGAGCTGGCTTGGCCCTGCACCGGTTTGAGCAATACCCTTGAGACCAAAGGCGGGGCACAGTCCAGGATGTCCGCCTGGTTCCCTGACGGATACCGAGTGACCACAAGGTGCCTGATTGACAGCACGCCGCGATCCTGAACAATGGCCTATGAATTTTTTCAGGAAAGGAGACTGGAGATGGAACTGTTTGAAGCCCTCTACACCCGGCGGAGCATTCGCAAATATACCGATGCCCCGGTTAGTGATGAAGCGATTCGGGAACTGCTTGGCGCAGCCATGATCGCGCCGAGCGCAGGAAACGCCCAGCCCTGGCAGTTTGTGGTCATCAACGATCGTACGATGCTGACCAAATTGTCCCAGGTCCATCCGTATGCCGGCATGGTCCAGCAGGCGCCGGTGTCGATTTTGGTCTGTGGCGATCTGCGGCAGGAGAAATTCGCTGGCTATTGGGTGGTCGATTGTGCGGCGGCTGTGCAGAATCTGTTGCTCGCGGCCCACGGCCTCGGCCTTGGCGCGGTCTGGACCGGTCTGTATCCCCAACAAGAACGCATCGACGCCGTGCGGAGCATTGTTGGGCTGCCCGAACAGATCATCCCCCATTCGCTTATCCCGGTGGGGCACCCGGCTGAATCGTCGAAGAAGGTAGACCGCTTCAAAGAGGAGCGGGTGCAGTATAATGGATGGGACAAAAAAGTGGTCTGATTTCGGTTGAAGCGTTCAAAAAAGGGCAGAGGATACACCGGAGCACAAAAGAGGTTCTGGCTCTCTGGTACAGGCCATTGAAGGAGGACACTCCGGCTAGGAGCCTTTGCCTCCCTTAAGCGGGCCAGGTTTGAATTGTCCAAAAACCGGTTGCCGATTCCGGTAGGTGCGGATTTCCCGCTCCTCAGGCAAGCCCGGTATGGAGCCACCCCTCCACACCGGGCTTGTCCTTTGTCGGGCAAAACAGTAGGCTCAGCCACCGAATACGGAATCGTAACCATTGTTATTTGACCACCTCAAAAAGGAGGCAATCCTGCTATGGCCCCTTCAGTGAAAGGCACCAAAACCGAAAAGAATCTGTTGACCGCTTTTGCCGGCGAATCTCAGGCCCGCAACCGCTACACCTATTTCGCCGGTCAGGCCCGCAAGGACGGGTATGTACAGATCGCTGATATTTTTGAAGAAACCGCCAACCAGGAAAAAGAGCACGCCAAGCGGTTCTTTAAGTTCCTGGAAGGGGACACCGTCGAAATCACTTGGAGTTTTCCGGCCGGGGTCATTGGCACAACGGCCGAAAACCTCGAGGAGGCCGCTGGCGGGGAACATGAGGAATGGTCCGAGATGTACCCCAGCTTTGCGGCCACGGCCCGTGAAGAGGGATTTCAGGAAATCGCGGCGGTCTTCGAGGCCATATCCGTAGCCGAAAAACAGCACGAGAAACGGTACCGGGACCTGCTGGAAAACATCCGTTCCGGGAAAGTCTTCCAGCGCGACGATAAGGTCGTCTGGCGCTGCCGCAACTGCGGTTACCTCCACGAAGGCCAGGACGCGGTCAAGCTGTGTCCTGCTTGCGCCCATCCCCAGGCCCATTTCGAACTCCTTGGGGAAAATTGGTAGCCATTTTGGGCCCTACGGCACAGCGGATCCCCTTTATCAAGGGGGTCCGCTTTTTTTTTGTCTGACAAAACGAGCGAGAGGCGCCAACCCGCTTCAACCACCGATTTCGTGTCCTGCGGTAAGGCCTCACGGGGAGAAAGATGGGAGCGCAACGCGCAGGGAGACGCCATTGGGGGGACTGTTCTTCCTTTGGGGAAGAAGCTGCTAGACAAATATGGTAAATACTGAACTCGAACATTTTTGTTTTTTTCAATTTTGAAACACACGGAGGGGCGATACACCGGCAACCCCCACCAGGCGCACGCCTGAGTATTGGCATAAAACCTGCTAAGAAAAGTCAATCGTCCCGGCAGCAAAGGCCGCTCTTGCCCAGCCTCTCGCTGGGGAGCCCTTCAGTATCGGGTAGTGGAACATGGCACCATGACTTGCTTCAGCCTGGGCTATTCCAGAGTTCAAGCCGACTGGGACAATCCACATTGAACCTTCAACGTGTCCCTTTTTGAAACACACCACCATAGGAGTTGTTTTCAAATGATACAGTCACCTTATCTGCTTTTCCTGGGCGACGCTCCGGACATGCTGGCCGCGAAAGTGGCGCAGGGCATCCAGGATTGGCGACCGGAAATGGCCGTGGGCCAATACCGTATGGAGGGTTGCGGTGCTGATCTAGGCATACAGGACATGTCCATTGCCGACGCCGTGGCTGCCGGTGCCCAAACTCTGGTCATCGGTGTGGCCAACCGCGGCGGTATTATCTCCCAGGCCTGGAAATCGGTGCTTATCGAAGCCTTGGAGGCAGGGATGGATATCGCTTCCGGGTTGCACAATCTGCTCCGCGACGAACCGGATCTGGTCGCTGCTGCGGATGCCACCGGACAGACCCTCCACGATGTCCGCGTACCGCCCATCACCTATCCCATTGCCAACGGTAAAAAACGCACCGGGAAACGGTGCTTGGCCGTGGGCACGGACTGCTCGGTGGGCAAGATGTACACCGCTCTTGCCCTGGACTGGGAAATGAAGAACCAAGGCAAGAAGTCCTCGTTTCGGGCCACTGGACAGTCCGGGATCCTCATCACCGGTGACGGCGTCCCTCTGGATGCGGTCATCGCCGATTTTATGGCTGGGTCCATTGAATATCTGACCCCGGACAACGACCCTGATCATTGGGACATCATTGAGGGGCAGGGCAGTTTGTTCCACGCGTCCTATTCCGGTGTCACCCTGGCCCTTATCCACGGCGGACAACCCGACGCCCTTATCCTCTGCCACGAACCAACCCGAGAGCACATGCGCGGATTGCCGGGTTACCAGCAACCCTCCCTCGAGGAACTGCGCGACATGTCTTTGGCCCTGGCGCGCGTGGTCAATCCCGGCTGTGAAGTGGTGGGCATCTCGATCAACACCCAGCATCTGAGCGACGCCGACGCTTCGGCCTATCTCAATGAGGTGGAAAAACAGATGGGACTGCCGGCTGTGGACCCCTTCCGGCATGGCGCAACCCGTCTTGCCGAGGCCTTGTCGTGAAAATCACCGTCACCCGCGACGTCTTTGCCCTGGCTCAGGTGTTTACCATTGCCCGTGGCTCCCGCTCCGAGGCCGAAGTCGTGCGCGTGGAGATCGAACACGGCGGGGTCAGTGGGCAGGGCGAGTGCGTTCCCTATGCTCGCTACGGGGAAACAGTGACCAGCGTCATGGACCAGATCCGCAAGCTTCCAACGCCTCTGTCCCGGCGACAGTTGCAAGACCTGCTGCCAGCCGGCGCGGCCCGCAACGCTGTGGACTGTGCCCTGTGGGATCTGGAGGCCAAAAAGGCCGATGTGCCGGTCTGGGTTCTGGCCGGCCTGCCGGAACCCGTGCCGGAAGTGACCGCGTATACCCTGTCTTTGGATGTGCCAGCAAAAATGCGCGAGCAGGCACGGCAAAACCGGGACCGCGAGCTGCTCAAGGTCAAACTCGGAGGGAAACAGGGGGACCTGGAGCGAATCCGGGCCGTGCGCGACGGCGCCCCGGAGCCACGAATCATTGTGGACGCCAATGAAGGGTGGACCCCGGCCATTTACCGGGAAATGATTCCGGAACTCGCCCGTCTGGGGGTGGAGATGGTCGAACAGCCCCTGCCAGCCCACGATGATGCGCCCTTAGTGGACCTGGAGCGGCCGCTGACCCTTTGCGCCGACGAATCTTGCCATGACCGTTCTTCGCTCCCGAGCCTGCGGGGCAAATACGATATGATCAATATCAAGCTGGACAAGACCGGGGGGTTGACCGAGGCCCTGGCCCTCAGAGAAGCGGCGCTGGCCGAGGGCTACCAGATCATGGTCGGGTGCATGCTGGGGTCATCCCTGGCTATGGCCCCGGCGGTCCTGGTCGCCCAAGGCGCGGCGGTCACGGACCTCGACGGCCCGTTGCTGCTGGCCGAAGACCGCGAGCCGCCACTGGAGTACGACACTGACGGCGTCCACCCAGCGGACGGGGAGTTGTGGGGCGAAACCGGGTCGGAATGAGCCGCGTCCGGGCGGTTCCAGGCCGGGGCTTATGCCTCCGTGCAAACGGCCCCCGGTAGATCCCCTGACGGACGACCCAGCGTCGCCTTTGGATTGTCCACTCACCACCCAAACAGCAAAGATGGAAGCCATGAGTCGAATCGTTTACGTCAACGGATCCTATGTTCCGGAAGAAGAAGCGACTGTTTCAGTTTTTGACAGGGGATTTTTGTTCGCCGACGGGGTCTATGAGGTCACGGCTGTCGTCGACGGCACCATTCTCGAGTTCGACGGCCACGTCCAGCGTCTGGAGCGCTCGTTACGCGAATTGGATATGGACATGCCGGTCACCCGCGAAACGTTGCTGGAGATCCACCGGGAATTGATCCGGCGCAATAATCTTGAGGAAGGAATGGTCTACCTGCAGGTCACCAGGGGCGAGGCCGATCGGGATTTCGCCTACCCGAAAGCTGCGCCGCAGACCTTGGTGCTGTTTACCCAGGCCAAATCGCTCGTCGATGCCCCGATGGCCAAGCAGGGGCTGCGGGTCATCGCGGCCGAGGATCTCCGCTGGGCCCGGCGGGATGTCAAGACGGTCCAGCTTGTGGCCCCGTGCATGGCCAAGATGCTGGCCAAGGCCGAAGGCAAGGACGACGCCTGGATGGTCGAAGACGGCTATGTCACCGAAGGCACGTCGAACAACGCCTATATCATCACCAAAGAGGGCTCCATCGTGACCCGAAACCTCTCCAATTCCATTTTGCCGGGTATCACCCGGGCGGCTGTCCTCAAGCTGGCTGCGGAAAAGGGGATGGCGATCGAGGAGCGGCCGTTTACCATTGCCGAGGCCCAGGAGGCGGCCGAGGCCTTTGTCACTGCGGCCACCACCTTTGTCTGTCCCGTGATCGAGATCGACGGGGTCACCATCGGCAACGGCACACCAGGGCCGCTGACCTCGCGACTGAAGGAGTTGTATATTGACGAAGGCCGCAAGACCGCTCTCTAAATTCAGTCACTCAGGCCAGCAGGGTCCGGAAGAATGGAGTCAGTATACGGATGGCAGTGTGCTGCCTGATACCCGCTCCTGATACCCGATAATACATACCCTGTACCTGGAATCTGAAGACCGAGAGTCGATCCCGATTTCGATTTGATGGTCGTGTTTTTCGGATGTACTCGATCCTTTGCCCCGCGCCTGCAGCTTTTCTGTCCCCCTCAATTGTTCAACATTTCTCCAATCTTTCTTTCCACGCAAGGTCTGCAACATCACACTTCTTCTCCCTCCTGCCGCGGCCCGTTCAAACAAAACGGGTCGCGGTCGCGGGTAATGTCCACTCCCGCGGCAGCGCTGACCGCCAGACAGCCGCCGCAAACCGGGCGCACCCGGCAGTCGAGGCACTCCGCCGGACCGGTGCGGTACTGTTTGGCGCGCGCGCTGTGGTAGATGGTCGTCAAGTCGTCGGCAGCGATGTGGCCGATACGGGACGGAAATTTGCGGCAGGCGTGAACTTCGCCGTCGGCCAGCAGGGAGAGAAAATTAAAGGCCGCGCCGCAGCCGAACCCGGTGCAGCCGCCGGTCACGGTCTGATTTTCGTCCCAGCACACGCTGTTGAGCACATTGTCCTTGATGCCCAGAAAAGGCATCTCCTCCCGGGCCCGCAGATACTCGGTCATGAACGCGGCATAGGCCTCGGGGCGGGGCAATTGCAGACTCGCTCCCTCACCGACCGCGGAGAGCCTATTGTAGGTGAACCGGTCCACTTTGCCGTGGAGGTCCCGGGCCAAGGGCAGGACCTGATCCATGTTCCGGTCGGTCAGAGTGAGCATGACCTGCGAGGGGATCTCCAACTCCTGAAGCAGGGACAAAAAACGCAGACTGCGCTGGAAATGGCCCGGACCTCTGACCCAATCGTTGTGCTCTTCCAGTCCTTCAAGGCTGATCTGGTATCCGCCCAGGGGTTGGATGGCCTGGAGATCCTCCAGGATCTTGCGCTGACACGGATTACCGAGAATCGCCAGGATGAAGCCGCGGGCGCTGGCCTCGCGGTACAATTCCGTGAAGTGGGGATGCAGCAGGGGATTGCCACCGGTAAAGGTGATTTGTCCCTGGACGTGGTGGGTGCGGCAGAAATGGTCCAGTGAGTCTAGGACGGCTATGGCATCAGTCCAGGGCATGTGGCCGCGCTGACTCCGATCATAGCAGTGTCGGCAATGCAGATCGCAGGCCTGAGTCACATGCCACTGCAAGGTGAAAATGGGCGCCCGGGCATACCGGGGCCACGCCCAGGGGTGGTCCGGGGAGACGATGCGGGGATCGCGCACAAGACGTGAAGCGGGGGCGATCAGACTTCCCCGGCGCACCTCGCGCCGAAGGAGCCGTTGCAGGTCCAGCGGACGCAGGCCGTTGTCCAGAGCGACCTCTTTTGCAGACAATCCTTCAGCCGCAATCTTCAAGGCCAAAAGCATATTCGTCGAAGCGGGCTCGACCCGGACCTCGGCCGTCACCGGATCTTTCCAGATCAGAACGGTTTCCGCAGCCAGACTCGGCTCGGCCTGCTCGTCGCCGCCACCCCCGTTGAGCAGATCGCTCAGTCCTTGCCACCGGCTCGGGACCAGACACAACGTAGGATTGAGGGCGATTTCAGCAGTGGTTTCGTGCGGAGGAGCCGCGGCGCGCGCGCATGTGAAGGCCTCCTGTTCCAGCCGGGCCAGGTCAGGAAGATAAGGGAGCAATTCGGCGTCTTGCACGCCGGCGTCAAGCAGGGCCAGGGCGGCTTCGGAGGTCTCCGCCGCGTCGAGGCGGCGCTGAAAAATCTCAGGAAGAAGCTGTCGAGTTGCCGGAAAAAGTGATTGCACCCTGCCCCCCTCGTTCTAGCAGGCCGTTGAAAAATATCCCAATGGCTGCGTTCCTGCACAACGTGCAAATTCCAACCTACGGTTAAGTACGCTGCGACCTTGAACCTTTTGTCGCCGAGCCTTGGGATTTTTAAACGACCTGCATTATACGAAATTTTTCATCAGTCAGCTAAAAGATTGGCAACAACAAAGGGCCGGGGTCTCCCGGCCCTTTGCCACGCTCATGATCAGAGGTGCGACCGCACCTCGTCCATCTTAGCCTCAGCCACTGCCGCCGCGCTCCTCCTCAGAGGTGCCGGCATCATGGGTTGAAGTCGCATTGCCGTTTTGAAGATGTTCCTGATCACTGGTCGTTCCGTCGGTTTGGCCAGTGCCGCCGGCACTGGTTTCGGTACTCCCGCCGCTGCCTCAGCCCGAAGACCCCACGACCACGCTCGGCGCGGCCAGGCTGGCCCCGGAGAGCAGTGCCGTCAGGCACAGCCCGGTTAGATAGGTTTTGACTTCACTGGCGGCCATAGGCTCCCTCCTGTGTTTCAATGGCGACATATCGGCTCATTCTATTCTGAAGACCTATCACCATTATGATAATCAATAGCAAGAAGCATTTTTTGAGGTCAACAGCTTTGCTACAGGAAATCTCGCCCATCTTCGGTAATGCCCTCTAATCCCCCAGTCTTGAAGCCTATTTTTTTCAAATACGAAAGACGGCCACCCGTCGGTGAAAAGGATCGCGATCGAGGAAACGTTTGTCTTGCCTCAAAGGAGTGCAACCGGGTAGCACAAAAGGAGACCGGATACCGCTGCGCTTTGGGGAGGAGCCAAACACCGCTCAAGTCAAATGGCGCAGCGAGTCCACGATAGCGGCCATTTGGCTGCCATTGGGAATTGTAACCGCCTGGTAAGGCAATCGCGTACCAGAAGAGGAGGCTGTATGAACTGGAGAAAATGGATCTCAGCGGGTGTAATCAGCGCTGTTCTCGCGCTCAGTGGACCTCCGGTTACACCAGCACAGAGTTGGCTGGAGAAAGGCCGGGATGTTCTTCAAAATCTGACCACTGAGCCCACGTCACAGGAATTGGGCACAGAAACCATCGTCTCCGGGCTGAAAGAGGCCCTGCAAGTCGGTACCGCCAACGTGGTCCAGCAACTGGGGCAAAGCGGCGGGTTTTACGACCACCCGGACGTCCATATCCCATTGCCCAAATCCCTGGACAAGGTCCAGGCGGTATTGGAAAAATTGGGGGCATCGTCGATGCTCGATGATCTCGAACTCCGGCTGAATCGAGCGGCAGAACAAGCCACCCCCAAGGCCAAAGCAATCTTTTGGCAGGCCATTGGCGATATGACCCTGGCCGACGCCCGTTCGATCTATAACGGCCCCGACGACGCTGCGACACGGTACTTCCAGGAGACGACAACACCGGAACTGGCCACGGAAATGCGTCCTGTGGTCCGGAATACCCTCAATCAGGTCGGAGCGGTGCAAAGCTACGACCGGATCATGAACCGGTACACGTCCGTGCCGTTCGTTCCGGACGTCAAGGCCAATCTGGAGACCTATACTGTGGACAAGACCCTGGAGGGCATTTTCACCATACTCGCCCGGGAAGAGGCAGCTATCCGGTCTGAACCGGCCAAACGCTCAACTGAATTGTTGCGCAAGGTGTTTGGAAAATAAGGGCAACATGTATAAAGGGATGTCTCGATTTTCAGCTATCTATGACAATTGAGGAAAGGACAAAGGGGCAGGGAAGGCGGAAGACAGTGGACGGATGACAGAAGACAGAAGACGGTAGGGGGAAAACGGCGTAAGCCGTGTCGGGCGGATCCAAATCGGGACCGGGGTCGATAAAGGGAGACAAAACGGGGCATTCTGGGTAAGCTGTACCCTGGAAAGCCCCAGGCCAACCGTTGCCAAGGGCAACTCTGGCCCGGCAGACGGCTACAGCAAGCCAGAGTTTGTCCGGGCAATACAATCGAAACGGTCGCCTCAACCATTTGCCAAACGATTCAATCGCAAAGGACGCACCATGATCCATGTTATCGCTTCTGTCCGGCTCAAACCGGGACAACAGGCAGCCTATCTCCATGTGCTGCGTTCCCATCTCCCTCTTGTCTGGCAGGAACAAGGGTGTCTCGAATACACGCCCGCCGTGGACATTGATGCCGCATTGCCAGGGCAGGACATGGACGGAGCTGTGGTTACCATCATCGAAAAATGGGAGAGTATGGACGCTTTGCAGGCCCATCTGCAGACGCCGCATATGCTGGCCTATCGCAGCGAGGTCCAGGAGATGGTGGAGGAGGTCTCGCTCAAGGTGCTCCAGACCGCCGACCAGGTACCCGACCCCCCGGTGGAATGATCGGAGGCGAGCTGTGGAACCGCGTATCAATTTGATCACCCTTGGGGTTCGACATCTGGAGACTGCCGTCCATTTTTACGAGCACGGCCTGGGGCTGGCACAAAAGGACTTCGGCACCCCCTGGCATCGCCTTTTTCCCCCTGCAAGGGAGTTGGCTGGCCTTATACCGCCGGGAGGAACTGGCCGCGGATGCCGGCGTGGCAGCCACAGGCAGCGGCTTCAGCGCCATCACCCTGGCGCACAACGTCCACTCGGAAGCAGAGGTGGACGCGGTTCTCAATCAGGCAACAGCTGCTGGCGCCACCCTGATCAAATCGGCGGAGCGGGCCTGCTGGGGCGGATATTCCGGATATTTTGCCGATCCGGACGGCCATCTCTGGGAAGTGGCCTACAATCCCTTTTTCTGGCCAGGTATTGAGCCCGAAACGCTGAACCCAGCCGGGCAGAGCGGAAATCGCACATGATCCATGTTCATCTTGCAACAGCCACCGTGGATATCGAACTGACGGGATGGAGCCGGCTCTGGGCCTTTAAATGCCATTTGAGTTTTCCCCGCGACGCGATCCACCGCGTCTACCGCCGGCCCAAGGAGATGCGCCCGCCCTGGTTCCGCCTGCCCGGGACCTATGTTCCTCTGATCCTCGCGGCCGGCACCTATCGCGCCTACCAACAAAAAGAATTCTGGTATACGCGGTTTACGCCGGACTGTCTGGTTTTCGAGCTTTCAAATGGACCCTACACCCGGGTTGTGGTCGATACGGACCGCGCCGGGCAACTCATGGCCAAGCTGTCCTGATATCGAGCATCGATGCTCCAGAGACGCTCAGCGACTGGTGCGAAAATTGCTAATACCGCATAGGCATTGGGTAATTGTGCTTCGAGTAAGGCTGGCAGGTCACTGAAAATCTCCCAAGTGCTGCGTTGCTGTCAAAAGTTCAAACTTGTACGTACGGATGAGTACGCTGCGAGGGTGAACGTTTTTTGCACCTTGCATTTGGGATTTTTGAACGGCCTGCCTTATAAGGAATTTTTTACCGGCCAGAGAAGGGCTTTTGGACCAGTCAGCCAGGGGAGTGCGTATGGAAGGCCTGTCCGCCTTGTGGCCAAAACGGCATCCGGAACTTGATTGGGTGCAGGTGGCTGTGACCTCATATTGCGACGCCAAGTGCGCGTATTGCCCCCATACCAGGCTGCGATCCGGATGGCGCTCTCAACATATCGACCCCGACCTGTTTGCCAGCTTTTTGAAACGGTTGAAAAAAACAACCCTGGTGTATCTTCAGGGATGGGGAGAGCCACTTTTACATCCCCAATTCTGGCACATGCTGGCTCAGGTTAAAGCCAAAGGAATGCTGGCTGGATGCACCAGCAATGGCAATCAACTCACCACGGACACATTGCACCGGGCTGTGGATCAGGGTCTGGATATCATGGCCTTTTCTTTGGCCGGCACAGGAAAGCACAATGATGCCATCCGGCGGGGCACTTCCTTTGCGCATGTCATGTGGGCCATCGAAACGCTCCAACGCCTCAAGGTCCGACTCAAGAGTAGCACCCCCAAAATACATTTGGCGTATATGGTCCTGCGTTCCCATCTAGGGGATCTTGAAGACGTACCGTCTCTGGTTCGCGAGAGTGGTATCGAGCACACGGTGCTCTCGAATCTGACGCTCCCTTTGGGGGCCCATTGGCATCGGCAGGCGATGCTCGCCGACAGCAAACAGGAGTATCAGCGGCTCCAATACTGGCTGGATGAGATTTTCTCTCCACCAGAAGTGCGAGCAAAGGTCTATACCCATTTTTATACCCCATGGCTCCCACAGGGAGAATGCTCCGAAAATGTCCAGCGTGCGGCCTGCCTCAGCCAGTGGGGGGAAGTGTCGCCCTGCGTTATGACCCAAATTCCAGTGCAGGGTCCGGTCCGCTACTGGTTCCAAGGCCAGGAACAGATGGTGCAGCGCATGCAATTCGGCACCCTTGCTGATGAAGATTTCAAAACCATTTGGCATAAACCGGAATATAAACGCTTTCGCAAGCATCTGGACCTGGCGATGTGCTCAAGGTGTGCAAAACGACAAATTGACACCCACCGAGCTTCATCCCAAGAATAGGATCAATCTGAACTGCCCCTGGAGAACGGGGGCTTTCAAAACGAGAGTTGAGTACAATCACCTCGCTTTCACCACTTACTCAAGGAGTTTTCCACGCATGAGTCTCAGACCAGACAACGCCTATGAAATTGTCCAAGACTACGAAGAACAATTCGCCTACAGACTCGGTCGTGAAGTGCTGCATAAGCCTGAGACATCAGTCTGGATGATTGTGATTCCAATTTTGTTCGTCCACCATATGTACCGGGTCAATAAATATAAAACCGGTGTCCGTTCCTTTGCAAACGGCATTATGGCTCCACGAAAAAAAGCCTTGAACAAGGCTTTCGAGGAAATTTCTGATCAGATACCCGATGAGACCCTGCCGGCTGAGGAGTATTTCCCCGAATTAGACACCCTTCCGGACCATGATCCGGGCTTGTTGGACAGGCAGGTGCAAGTTATCAATATTTTCAAATCGCACTACCGGAAACTCTTGTCGGCCAATGGGACAACATACGCCGAGCTATTGCATGAGGCCTATCCAACATCTCAGAAGTACAAAGAATTCATACGGAAGGTCAATCATGGCGAAAGGGACCTCAATCAGTATTTGGCCAAGAACATCCACGATTCAGATGAAAGTCGTCAGGTCGTACACAGGCTCCAGGATCAATCTATCCAGTTACGCGAAGAAGAAATACACTTTTTTTATAATCAGACGGGAAAAAAGAAGCGCCGGAAAGGGTAGGTCTGTAATCACACCGGGCCGGACCTCATGTTGATGGTCTAAAATGCGGGGAAGGGGGGGGGACGTGAAAGGGCAAAAACTCAAAAAGAAAAAAGTCTTTCCATACGGTACATCACACCGATGCCATTGGCCTTCATGCCAAGGCTATCGGTGATTTGGAATCATCTTCTGGTGGAAAACGTTTTCTACAAGTTATGAAGCAGGATCGTTTTTGAGGCGAGCCTGCTTTCTTTTTTGGTATTTGATATATTCTTCGGCTTCAAAATATTCTTCGACATTATCATAATACCAGGCGCCCACATTCACACCGCTTTCACGTAGCACCGTGACCTGCTTCCCAACAAAAGGAAGGCGTTCTACTGCTGGAGCGTAGTGGATGGCCGTGCCCAATACAAAAATAACAAGGAGAAAGCGTATCCATCGTGCCCGGCGGGTCACGGTCGTTGTCACACAGGCGCTTGCTGAGGAACAATTGGTGTCTGCTTTGGATGGGGTAGGAACCTGCATGAAAAACCTCCGAAACAAATGACCTTTGCAGGATTATGTGTCGTCCTCTGCTGTCCGGATTGAATGGGCGTCTGGGGACTCCCCAGACGCCCATTGAGGCAGTAAGAGGTGGTTAGGCGCCGGCCATCAACATATCAGTGATGTCGCGGAAAATAACCATAAACATGAGCCAGGCGACGAACAGAGTCAAGATGAGGTTCAACGTCTGGCCGGAGACATACAGCAACAAGGGCTTGCCACCACGCAAGGGCTCTTTGAGTTCCCCGTAGTTGATGCTCAAGCCGATGCTGACAAAGGCCAGGCAGAAGAACCAACCGCGGAACCGGTTTGCCATGGCCAGGATTCCATCATTCACCATGGCTTGGCCCCAATCCATATTCACACCGGTCTGCATCAGCGAGAAAATGACCGACGCGCCGATAAAGCCCAGGATAAACTTGGGAAAGCGATACCAGACTTCCATCAGCGCCCCGCCGGCGGTCAGCTTCATGGGCGTTTCGCCAGGCTTGCAGGCACGTTGCGGTTCGACGCGCAAGCACCAATAGGCGGCAACGCCAAAAGCGATCACACCAATCATCACATTCTGGATCATTTTAATCGTGGCCGCCACATACATGGCTTCCATACCGATCAACTCACCGGCGGCGACAACCGATCCGGTGTTATCCACTGTTCCACCCAACCAAGCGCCTGCCCAAACCGGGTGCATGCCTGTCATGTTCGCAATAGCGGGCAGTGCAAAAATCATCACGGCCACAAAGATCATGGACATGCCGATAGACAGGGTCAATTCTTCCTTTTTCGCACCGCTGGCCGAGGCACTGGCAATGGCCGCGGACACACCAGAAACGCACATATCAGAAGACATGGTGATGTTCAGTTCCTTGGACGGCATCTTGATCACATTCTGACCAAACCAGAATGTGGTCACCAGGACAATAGGTGTCACAACCCAGGTGACAAAGATACCGGGAATCCCGATCAGGGCGATCTGCCCGATCAAGATTCGTGCCCCAAGCAGAACAAGCCCGGTTTTGATAAAGAACTCGGTTTGCCCGGCAGTTTTGATCCAACGGGCCACGCCCAATGTGTTGGAAATGATCAATCCCAAGGCCAGAGCAAACAGCACGTAGGAAAGTCCCAGTGCCTTCAGCGTGGCCTGACTACTGATCAAATAGGCTATACAGGCCAGGACAAAAATAACCGGGAATCCTTTAAAGAAATCCCGGAGGTTGATGCCGATAAAACGTGCCCCGATAGCGAAAAAGAGCATGATCACAATACCGAGCACGATCAGGCTGGGGATGAGGTTGTAGGGTTGGGCAGTGGCGGCGCTTTTCGCCGATGACAGAGACGACTTGGCTTGACGCCATTTCGTGATGGATGCCTTGGCCTTTTGGTTGAGTTCCTTGTCTTCAAAATTCGCAGCAGCTGCTGCGGCTTCAGCTTTTTCCGCCTCCGCCCGTGCCTGAGCGAGTTCTTCTTTGGCCGCCTCAAAGCGATCGGCAGCAGCTGCGCGCTTTTTGGCTGCCTGTTCTTCACTCATGTAGATCGAGTTGAGCGGGTTGCTCGTCCACCCTTTGGGACGATTGGTCAAATTATAGATGACCGAAGTGAACCCCTCTTTTTTGGCCTGGATGCCATCCATCGCATCTTCAGCTTCGGTATACGCGATGGTCCGGAATCCGGCCTTGTCCATCTCCTCGTTCATGATCGCACGGTATTCCGGCAGCTCCTCAACGGCCGGCTTCCACGTCATGACACAAACGACCGCGACCACAAAAAACAAGCCGGCCAACCAAATGGCCCAATAGTCCTCGGTCTTGTACAATTGTTTCCACATGCTCATGCGCTGTTCGCGAACAGTGCTCTGGCTGTCATCCTGGTTTGCCATGCAAACACCTCCTCTGCATACGTGTCTTTGCTGGTTTGAGCCTTCGCTTGTCCATTACCAATTCAAGGTCGGTTGGCGTCGCGTGCCTGAGGGCACGCCATGCGCACAGACCTTGTCTGATTAGGCACAAGCAAAAAGCAAACCAAAAATACCAGTTCGGAATATTTGTATTTTAAGCTATATATTCCAGATGATTATAGCATAAAATCCCTGTTGCATCTGGCACAAGCTACTCCAGCAACCGGCGTGGTGCCAACCGCGGTTGGCATTGACGTGCTAAGCCGGGATTGCATACAGGCGAAGACAATGAGCCAGGAGGAAGGCACCCCCGTTCGCGCCAGCGCGGAAAAGCACAGACGGGATTCCCCTGAAAAAGAACAAACTGCCAATCGCGCTTAGCACCTGAAGGGAATTGATCCTCAAATCCTTGCTTGGCGCAGCCCCCCATGAATCTTCGGCGCAAGGACAAGATCCGTATCGTGCCGCAAGGATGGCACTGGTGGCAAAACGGCATTCAACCTGCACCTGCTTCGCAGGGCCGGCAACGCTACACTCATACTCTCTTTGATGCTGTTTCTGCGCGAAAAAACGGGGGCAGCGCCACAAACATCCCCTCAATTGCCGAGCCTCTTTGCGTGGTACACGCTGGAGGGAAGAAAGCTACCGGTGCTGTCAGGACCTGGCTGTGGCCTGGCCAGACACTCCCTACTTTGACACAACACCACGAGAATCCAATGACTGCTCAAAAAAATTCCAGCGCGTTTTTCAAGCAATCCCTAGGGGTCCGATCACGTTTTTTACTCGGTACTGCCTTGGCTTTGATCCTGTTTTGTTTTCTCGCGGTCTTTTTCCTGTACAACCGCGAAGAGGCACAGCTCAAAGAACAGGCGTACGCAAAAACACAATTGGTCATGGCCGCTGTAGAGGCCAGCCGCCACTATGTCCGCGAAGAACTCCGGCCCGCCATGTACGAGCGGTTCGGGAAGGACTTTTTTTTACTCCCAGCCATGTCCACCTCGTACGCGAGCCGGTCCATCATGGATCTGTTCAATCAGGAACTGCCGCAATACGAGTACCGGCGAGTGGCGGTGAATGCCCGCAACCCTGACTCGGAAGCAAACATGTTGGAAGTAGGGATGATCAAGCGGTTCCGCCGCAATCCGGAACTGAAGAATTGGCAGGGGGTCATGACCGTTACAGGTGACAAACAGTTTATGCGCTTTAAGCCTGTGTATTTTCAACAGTCCTGCATGACCTGTCACGGAAAACCTGAAGATGCCCCCCAGGAATTGGTGGAACGCTATGGGAATCAAAGGGGGTTCGGTCATCAAGCTGGAGAATTAGCTGGGGTTGTGGCCGTTGGCATACCGGTACAAAAAGCCTTTTCCGTCATACAAAACCAGGCCACAACAACATTTTTGTTTCTTTTTATCGGCGCCTCGCTTTTCTACGCTGCACTGGCCTGGATCTTTAATCAGGTCGTGGTTAACAATCTCCGGGGCGTTCTGCATATTTTCCGAGGAGAAGTTGAAGACAAACGTCTGCAGGATTTTCTGCCCCCGATTGACCCGGACAAGCCACGTGATGAATTTCAGGAATTAACAGAAGCCGCGGTGACCATGTCGGAGCATTTGCGACATACCAAGCAGGAACTCAAAAACCACGCCCAGAATCTCGAAAAGACAGTAGCGCGCCGGACCAAGGCTCTGGAGCACTCCCAGCAGTTGCTGGAACAAAAGGTCATGGCCCGCAATCAGGAATTGGGCGCTTTGAATCGGATTTCTGAACTGACCACACGAGCAGAAGGTGTCCATGATGTCTGGCAACGGGTGCTGGCTCAGACCCTGGACCTTATTCCGGCCCATGGCGCGGGCGTTTATCTCTTGGACCAGAACCAGGATGTTTTGGTCCTGCGGTATGCCTATAACGCGGGCGCGCTGCCCGAAGAAGTGGCCAATTCCTGTTCTGTTTCCGAGCATTCGTCCCGGGACAATGAACAATTCAAGGCCTCTATCACGCGCGCCTTACGTGCTGAACTGTGCAGTACCGTGACGCTTGCTCCAGAGGTGTCCTGCTCCAACATTCCCATTTCCTGCCGTGGCCGGGTCCTGGGGGTCATGAGTTTTATCCATAAGGACCCTGTGGACATTAATGAGGAACAAAAAGAGCTGCTTCTGTCCATAGGGCGGCAGATAGGAATCGCTGTGGAGAGCCTGAGGGATATGCACCTCTTATTGCATAATAAAGAGTTGCTCCAGACTGTTTTTGACGGTATCACCGACCAACTGGTCCTTCTCGATCGCGATTTGCGGGTCCAAATGGTCAATCAGGCCTATTTGCGCCGATACAATGTCACCCTTTCTGACGTTCTCCATCGGCCTTGTTATGAGATCCATGCGGGATTGGATGATATCTGTCCAGATTGCAGCTTGCCGCAAGTATTAGAAGATAAAAAGCCCAGTAGCAGGGAGGTAGAAACATCAAGCGGTGAAATTTTCTTGCTCCACTTTTATCCTATTGTGAATGAGGACGGTGAAGTGGAAAATATTATTCGCTATACTCATGAAATAACTGAGCAGAAAAAAATGGATCAGAAAATACAGCAGACGGAAAAAATGGTTGCTCTGGGACAGGTGTCCTCGGGAATCGCCCATGAGATCAATAATCCGCTGGGCATTATACTGTGTTACACTGATCTTTTGAAGCGGCAACTCAAAGAGAGCCCTCAAGCTGTCACCGATGTCGATGTCATCGAACAACAAGCCCGGAATTGCAAGAAAATCGTCACTGATCTTCTGCAATTTTCAAAAAAACAAGAAAGCCCTAAGAGTCCTGAACAAATCAATGCCATTATTCAAAATGTCGCTCAGATTTTACGGCACCAATTGCATAAAAATGGCATCGATTTCCATTTGCAATTAGATCCCACTCTGCCGCTTGTTGTGGTCAGCGCGGACAAAATCCAACAGGTAGTGGTCAACTTGGTGCTCAACGCCATGCAGGCTGTAGGAGAACAGGGGCGTATCGTGGTCGAATCATTTGTCCAGGAGGAAGGCAGGAGGGTGGCCTTGGCCGTCTGGGACAACGGTCCCGGGGTTGAGAGCAGTATTCGTCAAAAAATTTTCGACCCCTTTTACAGCACGAAGCGGGTCGGTGAAGGCACGGGGCTTGGATTGTCGGTCAGTTATGGTATCATCCAGGACCACGGTGGGGAAATCACTTTGGAAAGCGAACAAGGGCAGTGGACCCGGTTCATCGTCAGTCTCCCCCTTGAAGCATCACTCAATGTCGCTCAGGACACCACCAGACCAAGCGGAGAGTGAATCCGAACTACAACCACTTTCGGTGAAGCGGAGGCTGCTTCTCCGCCTCAAGGACTATTGTCCCCAACCTCTTACTTGCAAACGTCTCCAATTGGAAACTGAAAACGAACGGTGCATCTATGGCCAGACAACTCGTTTTGATTATAGACGATGAATTGCAGATGATTCAGGGCCTCAAACGGATTCTGGAATACGAACTCGACGATGTCGACATCCATGTTTGCGGAGATTCCGAGCAGGTGCTGCGCCAACTCCTCGAGCACCAGTACGACCTGGTTCTCCTGGACGTATGCATGCCAGGCATCGGCGGGATGGAACTCTTGCCAAAGATAAAAAATCTGACCCCGGATATAACGGTGATTATGATGACCGCATTCGGCAATGTCGACCTGGCCGTGCAGTCCATCAAGCAAGGAGCCTCGGATTTTGTTTGCAAGCCGTTTGAAATACCGGACTTGGTCGCTGTTTTAAAACGCAACTTGAAACGGCAAAAATTGCGTAGCGATCAGGACAATTGGGCCGAAAGTCCATTGGCGGCGGGATTAAACGCCATCGTCGGGCAATCCAAACCCGTCCAGGACCTTTTAAACCTTATCAGTTCTGTCGCCAAAACGGATTATTCGGTACTCGTCCGCGGAGAAAGCGGGACCGGAAAAGAACTTGTGGCTCGAGCCATTCACCAGTTAAGTCCCAGAGGGGACAAACGGTTTGTGACGGTGAACTGCCCGGCAATTCCCGAACATTTATTGGAAAGCGAGTTATTCGGATACAAAAAAGGGGCTTTCACCGGGGCGACGCAGGACAAAAAAGGACTTTTCCAGGAAGCCAACGGCTCGACCCTGCTTTTGGATGAAGTCGCGGACATTCCCATTTCCGTGCAGACAAAACTCTTACGCGTGCTTCAGGAACAAGAGATCCGTCCTCTGGGTTCGAATAAAGACCTTCCGGTGGATGTCCGTATCTTGTCCTCGACCAATCAGGATTTGGAGTACAAACTCCACACCAAAGCATTTCGCGAGGATCTCTTTTTTCGGTTGAATGTTGTCACTATCAAGACACCGCGCCTCGAAGAAATTCCAGAAGATATCCCTTTACTGGCTGATTTTTTTACCCGGCAGGTCTGCAGCGAACTCAACATATCACCGAAGCCATTTTCTGCTCAGGCTATTGCCGCCTTACAACAGAGGTCGTGGCCGGGAAACATTCGAGAACTGCAAAATGTCGTGCGTCGGACCCTGGTTTTTTCCAGCAATGACGAAGTCACGGAGGCAGACATCGCGCTCATTGATAACCAAGGCTATGATTTCCAGTCGGAAGAGGAGGGAACTGCCGAAGGTGACGGATTGGAACCCTACAGCCAAGCCAAGGAGCGCGTCTTACAAAGTTTTACCACCGAGTACATCCACGCCCTTTTGCAAAAAACCCGGGGCAATGTCTCCCAGGCGGCCAAGTTAGCTGGGCTGAGCCGGGTCGCCCTGCAAAAAATCCTGCGCCGTACCGCCGTCGACCCAAGAAACTACCGGAATAGCTGACTATTAAAAAATTCTTTATAATCCAGGGCGTTCAACAATCCCAAGGGCGCAAGAAACGTTCAAGGTCGCAACGTACGTGTCCGTACGCAAGAGTCTGAACGTCTTGCTGCTGTCTGCCATTGGGAGATGTTCAACGGCCTGATAGGGATTACCCGTTAGTTCTGATTGCCAGAAACCGCCACCCGGCAACCAATCAGACAAGTCCCTTTTCCTGGAGGTACTCCATAACCCGCGGTGTTTCGCCCGCGGCCATCGTACCGCCAAGGCTCATGGCCACGGCGCATGATTCGAGGATCTCCTCAACGCTGGCCCCCAATTTCAGGGCTTCTTCGGTCTGATAGAGGATACACGCCTTGCAGCCGTGGGTCAGGGCAGCGGACAGGGCCATCAGGCGTTTGACCTTTCCAGACAGGACCCCGTCCTTGTGGGCTTCAGCCGGCAGGCAGTCGTAAGCCTCGCCGACATCGGGTAAATGGTGACGAAACGCCCGGAAATTGGCGACCATCTTCTCCAATTCACTGATCTGCTTTGACATGCCGTTTCTCCTGTGCTCTGGATTGCGCGGCGGAGCGGTGGAAATCCTCCATGATAATAGAGGAGCACCACCGGCAACTCCATCTGTATTCCGATCACACGCCCTTGGGCACTTCCAAGCGAATCCTGAAGCATTGCGGATGTGATCTTTTCCCCGCCAATTCTTGGCGGTATGCCCGGGCAGGGGGAATACGTTTTTTCACTATACCTTCTCTCAGAATCCGGACCTTTTTTCAATGCAAGGTCGAACCATGTCCACCGCGTCAAAACACACTCCATCTCCTGCTGGCAGCGAAGCGCTTTCGCCCGAAACCTATCAGATCCGCCGCGTGGCGCTCTATGCTTTTCTCATCAATCTTCTTTTGGCCGCAGCCAAAGCGTCTTTAGCCGTTTTCAGTGGCAGCCTGGCCATCACCGCCGGTGCCATTGACTCGGCCACGGATTCTTTTGCCTCCCTGGCGGTTTACGGCGGCGTCCGATTGTCTTCGCGGCGGAGCCCGACGTTTCCCCTGGGGTTGTATAAGATCGAAAATCTCATCTCCGTGGTCATTGCCCTGTTCATCTTTTTTGCTGGCTACGAAATCGTGCGGCACATCCTGGGCTCCGGTCCGGCCGCAGTCGAAGTGACGCCGCTGGTACTTCTCGTTCTGGCCGGAACCACAGCGGTGACCTTCGGGTTCGGACGCTACGCCCTCAAGGTCGGACGACGGACCGGTTCCCCGACATTGATCGCCGAAGGCAAGCACCGCCAGGTCGATGTCCTGTCTTCCCTCGTTGTCTTTGTTTCAGCCCTGCTCAGTTACGTGGATATCCAGTTCAGCCTCTTTGGTCTGGGAATCGACGAACTGGCCGCGGCTGTGGTGGTCCTTTTCATCGCCCATGCCGGCTGGGAATTGCTGACCGAGGGGATGCGCGTGCTTCTGGACGCGTCAGTAGAACAGGAGACCCTGGAGCAGGCCCGGGATATCATCCATAGTGAGCCGCTGGTCACTGAGATTATTGCATTGGTGGGGCGCAACGCGGGCCGTTTTCGCTTTCTTCAGACCACGATCCGGGTACGCACCGAGAACCTGACCAAGGCCCACGCGGCCACGGAACGGATTCAAAACCGCCTGCAAGACGAACTCGACAATGTCGAGCGAGTGCTCATCCATGTCGAACCCCGCCGGGCCGAACACCACCGGGTGGCAGTCCCTCTGGAGACCCGGCATGGGCGGCTGAGCCACCATTTCGGCGAAGCGGGGTTCTTTGCGTTTGTGCAACGCAACCGGGAAAACGGGGCCGTTGTCGAACAAACGGTCAAGGCCAATCCGTTTGCAACAGTCGCCAAGGGCAAAGGAATTCAGGTAGCTGAATGGCTGGTACAGGAAAAGGTGGACCAGGTCCTGGTCCGGGAGGATATCCGGCATAAAGGTCCGGGGTATGTCTTTGCCAATGCTGGCATCGATGTCCGGACCGCAGCAGCGGAGGAACTCGAGGAGGCTTTGACTGGGGCGGAAAACGAGGCGGCTGGCTGAGCGGAAAAAAAGGGCCGGGAGGCGTTTGCTCCTCTGTGCAGGCAAAACGCCCCCCGGTTGCAGCGGCTGCGTCCTGCGCCGCAACACCCTTTGGCCCCGTATTGAGGATTGTCGTGTCTCGATGCAAACCAGCAGCAATTCGACGTGCTAGGACGCCTACTTGCCGAACGGGCACTTGGGAAAGGTACACACCGTACAACTCAGGCAGAATCCGCCGTCCGCCATCTCGGCTAAAGCAGCACGGGTGATGGGGCGGTTTGCCAGCAACCGCGGCAGGAGCAGATCCAGGCTGGTCGTTTTGTAAAAAAGAGCGCAGGCGGGCACGCCCAAAATCCGGCTGGAGCCCA
Organism: Desulfohalobium retbaense DSM 5692; assembly: GCF_000024325.1. Classification (NCBI taxonomy): domain Bacteria; kingdom Pseudomonadati; phylum Thermodesulfobacteriota; class Desulfovibrionia; order Desulfovibrionales; family Desulfohalobiaceae; genus Desulfohalobium; species Desulfohalobium retbaense. Next base: position 1,437,540 of record NC_013223.1, read on the forward strand.
CACGGCCGATCAGGGTCATGGCTCCAGGCAGCAGGGGCGCACCGTAGACCATGTCTGTCATCCCCGCATCCAGCAGCCCCGCCCGGGTCACGTCATCAGGATCCACGGACAAGCCTGCGGTAGTGATGATCAGCTGAGCCCCGGCCTCCCGCAGACGGGCCACGGCAGCAGCGATGGTTTCCCGGTCGTCCGGAACAACCTCCTCGGCACACACCCGGCAACCAAAGTGCTCGACCTTGCCCCGGATGAGGGGGGCGAATTTGTCTTCGATCAACCCCTTAAAGACTTCAGAGCCAGTGACCAGAATGCCGATGTCCATCGGGCGCAACGGCTCGACACGCAGAAGGGGGCCGTCGCGCAAAACAGCCAAAGCGGCCTCGAAGCGGTCCTCACTCAGATACAGCGGGATCGCTCTGGTGCCGGCGAACGCCTTGTCCTTCTCGACATAGATATCGGATTGCCGGGTGGCGCACATGACATCGGGCAAACAATTAAACCCCCGGAGCCGCTCGATATCGACCACGAGCAGGCCACTCTGGCTGGCGCGAAAATCGATTTTCCCTTCCTTCGGCGGCGCGGTATAGGTGACCCCCTCGCCGGCCATGGCCTCGGCAAAGGCCAGGACCGCATCGTTTTCATGGACGAAGCCGTCAACGCCTCCGAGCTCCTCCCGAACATAGACCCGTTCCCGTCCCATTTGCTGCAAACGGCACAGGTCTCCCCCGGTGATCACCTGACCGGCCTGGATAGCCGGTCCCTTGGTCTCGCCGGGGACGATCCGGGTCATATCATGGACCGCGGTCTTGCCCACGGCTTCTTCCAGAGAAACCGCGTGAGGCTGGGCTCGATGTTGCCCGAGTCCGGGAAAGCCCGGTATGCTGGCGTAGGGCGCGTCACCCTGACAGCCCCGGCAGACAGCCCCGTCGCGGGTGGGGTAGTATTCCCGGCAGACCGGGCACCAGCCGATCTCACCCATGCTCGATTTGCCGAGGAACCGCTCGTGGATCTGGATAGGGTACGCCGAACAAACCGTGTCGCCCGCGGCTTCGATTTCCCTGTACAACGCTTCGGTGTCCTGGTCTTTTTTGGGCGTCGACTTGATCAGCCAGGATTGCATATGCGGCCAATGGTCGAGCTTGTCGGAATCAAGGTACACCCGCCATCCCGCACCGGTGTATTTGTCATAGAGCGACAGCGCGTACCGGCCGAGATTGACCACCCGCATCCAGCCGTTGCCCACACTCAGAACCGTGAGCAGCTGCACCGCGTCCGGCAGACATTTGCCGGTCTCGACCATCGCCTCGTACAGGACCCCCTCAGGCATCCTGGCTTTGGCGTTTTCAACCATATACCCGCCGAGCAGCAGCCCCGGGGCGGGAAAACCGTGGAAACGCCGGGCGATTTCCTTGAATTCCTCAAACGTATGCGACCCGATATTCATTCATTCTCCAGTTGTTGGCGTGTTCTGGATTGCGGCTTCTTGATTTTTTTGAAAATAGCGATGGGATCATTCGCTTTTTGGGGCGGAAGCGATCTTCAGTGCAATCCTCTGGCTGAGCAACTCCCAGCTCTCTACACCGCCGCAGCTCGATTTGGTGATCATATTGGCCCGGACTTCCAGAACATATTCTCCCGGAACCGTTGCGGTGAACCGGGTGTCTGGAAAGCCGGGGGCAATCGTAGGCGACGGTCCGGCCGGACCCTGAACCACAGAGACCAGCGTGGAGACAAAAAAGCCCTCCGGCGGTTCAGCCGGGGTGAGGCGCACGCTCAGGGTTACCGGCTCATTGACCCGCCCGGGTTCCGGAGACACGGACACGCTTGCGGCGTAGTCCCCCGGAGCGACAACCGGACACGGCGCAGAGTCATCTGCCGGGACACTTTGGGCCACGGCTCCGGTGGCCCAGAACAGGCAGCAGGTCCAAACGAGAAGGCAAAAATAGCGTTTGTAGCGCACGATCAGTGCTCGCAGTGAATAGAGGGACAAAGGGGGCAACGCGACATCGCGGTCGTTTGCCACGCCCCAGGGCCCGCTGCCGAGGCGGCAACGCATGGCGCTCACCAGCCCGCCAGCAGGCCCTGGGACTGCATCAGTAGAGGCCGCCCATGTTTGCGGCTGAGTGCAAGGTTTGACTAAAAAAGACGATACGCCCCAACAGTTCTCCAGCAAGGAGCACGAAGGGCAACCACAAAGGGATCGACCGGGTTTTGGCAAGGACGACCAGCGGCAGTGCCAAACCGACCACGATGCGCAACCAATAGATCCAGGAACCGATCCAGGCCTTGCCGGTCAGGGCCATAACCGTCCCCCCGGAGAGCCAGACGCAGGGCACGATAAGGTAGACCACCAGCGCGGTTATCAGGCTCACGGTCAGAATCCGTGTCAACATGGGGCGCTTGGATTCAGGAGTGAAGTAGACGCCAAACCCGGAACCGAGGATGCAGACCGTGAACAGGAAAAAGACAAAAGGCAGGACATTGTTGATGGCCGGATAGCTCGGCGGGGCATAGGTCATCCCGGTAAACAACAAGGTCAGCAGACCGGCGGCCACTGCCAGAGCGGCTAACACCGGATTGGCCTGTTTGCGCGCGCTCAACCCGGTCAAGACCGTCAGAGCCAGAAAGATGCCAACCCCGAGGGCTTCGCGGCTGAGCCAGGCTTTACCCAGATGGACCAGAGCCCGGGCGGCTCCAGTGGGGTGGCCGAGGTGGGCCAGGGAGGCGACCAGCCCGAGCAGGACCACCCCGGCAGCCACCAACCATTCGTTTCGTACCGGACCAATGGCGCCGTTGCTTGTGGCGAATTGCCGGATAGTGCTCATCAAGGCCATGCCTATGGCCAATTGGCTGAGGACGGTAAAAAAAACGAGGGGAAGTTCCATGCCGTTCATGTGTCGTCCCTCCTGATGTCAAGCGGAGTTTTGGGCAGCCGGAACCGTACCGAGGGATTGAGATCCGGATACTTGGGAAAACCGGTCGGATATTGGACCGTGTCCGGGGGATCAAAGGTGGCCATATCCACGATTTGCAAGGCGTCCACCGGACAGGCGAGCACGCAGGCTGGTTTGAGTCCGTCGTCGATGCGTTGCCAGCAGAAGCTGCATTTTTCCGCCTTTTTGAGCACTTCATTGTAGCGCGGCGCACCGTAAGGACAGGAACGGATGCAATTGCCACAACCGATACATTTGTCCTGCTCGTGAACGACGATCCCATCCTCCTCGCGTTTATAATACGCTTTGACCGGGCAGACATTCAGGCATGTCGGATTTTCGCAATGGTTGCAGGCCAGGGAATAAAAGGCCCGTTCCCGGTGGGGGTAGACCTCTTCGGTCAGGGGATAGACCTGACGCCAGATCACCCCTTCCTCCTGGTGGTATTGATTCTTACACGCCATGGCGCAGGTAAAGCAGCCGATACACCGCTCTGCGTCAACAAAAAATCCATATTGTTTGGCCATTGTCTCCTCCAATGAAACAGGCTCGATCGTTTCTCCGGGCGTCATTCCCGGCGGCCTTTAGATTTTGGCCACGTCAGCGAACTGGTCGTGAATCGCGACGCCCGGGGCCCCGGTTTTGTACTTGCCCATATCCGAGGAGGTGTCGTCGACCAGCGCATTGCAATTGTAGGGATTGTTCTTGAACCACGCCTCATACATCATGATGCAATCCGGCGGCACATTATCGGTCAGCTTGGCCGTAAGGGTCTGTTCCCCGACCTGGTTGAAGACCCGAACCTGATCAAGGTCGGCGATACCGCGTTCCCGCGCCGCAGCCGGATGGAGGTAGACAAACGGTTTGGGATTGTATTCTTCCATCCAGTCCAGATTGATGAATTGGCTGTGGATCCCGAACTTGGTGTGCGGGGTCAATAACCGGAGTTTGTCGTAGGGTTTTCGGCCGTCCACGTATTCCGGCAGGGCATTGTGGCCGTTCTCGGCGCACAGCTCGGAACGGAACTCGTATTTGCCCGAGGGGGTGCCGAATTCGAGATCGTGCCAGGAGGCGGGATGCATTTGGGCCTTGCGGGGGCCTTGCTTGAGTTCCTCCCAGGAGGAGATGCCCAGGAGTTCGTGGATGCCCTCGTTGAATTCCTTGGCCATCCATTCCTTGGTGTCGATGGAGGTGGGGAAGGTGCAGGAGCCGGGCTTGCGTGCGTTCATCTTTTCCGAAAGCAGCGCCGCGATCTCGATATTCGATTTGGCCTCGTGCATGGGCTGGATGGACTGTTCGTTGACCCCCACCCAATAATGCCAATAGGAGGAATTGACCGTCCACTCTTCAAAGAGCGTTGTCACCGGCAGCACAATGTCCGACTGCTCCACGGTCTGATTAAAAAACTGGTCAACCGTGACGACCATTTCCAGTTTATTAAAGGCTTTCAGAAGTTTATTGCGATCGAAGTCCTGACTGAAGGGGTTCTTACAGGAGATCCAGAGGACCCGCACCGGAGGATCGTCGGTGTCCAGGATCATTTGCGCGGTCTTGTTGATATTCACCGTACGATCGGAATATTCGACTTCCTGGTCGCCTTCGCCGGAGAAATCGAAATCTCCTTTGGGTCCGGAACCGCCGACAAACCCCTTGGCCCCTTCCGGGCGTTTCTGGAGCAGGGCGTAATAGTTAAAGCCCCAGGTCCGCAGGTGACCGTAGCGGGCACCGCCACCGGTTTTCCCGACATTGCCGGTCATGGCCACCAGAGCATCGATGGACCGGACCGTAGCCCCGCCATTGACGTGGCGCTGCAATCCGTAGCCAATCCAGACCGTGGCGGGCTTGGCGGACGCGAATTCCTCAGCGGTCTGGGCGATGCGCTCGGCCGGGATGCCGGATTTTTCGGCCGCCCATTCCAGAGTCACCTCCCGGCGCAGGTAGTCGGCAAAATCTTCAAAACCGATGGAATTGGCCTTGACCCAGGCCGCGTCGAACAGTTCCCGGTCCAGGATGTGACGGCACATGCCCAGGGCGAGCGCGCCGTCGGCACTGGTATTGACCTGCCAGAACTCGTCAGCCTTGGCCGCGGTCTGGGTGAAAACCGGATCGATGCACAGAATTTTGGCGCCGCGTTCCCGGGCCTCGTAGATGTATTTCATGGTGTGCACCGAACACCAGGCCGGATTGGCGCCCCAGATGATCACATATCTGGAATTGACCATATCTTCCGGGTCGTTGCACCACATATCCCCCAAATCATAGTTCTGGGCATCGATACCGGCCGGCCAACACGGCGTGCCCACAAACCGGGTCGTGTACCCCAGGGAGGTCATCATACCTTCGATGCCGTAGTTCGTAATACCAAAATTCCCGGAATATTTAGTTAATCCCAGGCCGAGCATACTCTCGTCCTTTTCCCCGATCTCGACCAGCTTGTCCGCGATCTTGTCCATCGCCTCGTCCCAGCTGAGCCGTTTCCAGTTTCCCGAACCGCGTCCTTGCTGCTCCATCGGATATTTGATGCGGTCGGGACTGTAGGGCCGCCGGGTGTAGGCGTAGCCTTTAACGCAGAGCCCGCCCCGGGTGAACGTCGATTCGGGCGCTCCCTCGATGTATTGCAGGACACCGTCCTTGACATAACTGACGATGCTGCAGGTGTCGTAACAATTCCGCGGGCAGGCGTTGCGGAAGGTCTCATAGCCGCCCTCATAGACAATGCCGGCCCCTGCGGGCAGAGGCCGCAGCAGTCCAGCCGGAACGGCGCCGGCCACACCGGCGGCGAGCATGCCTTTGAGAAAGTGGCGCCGGGTCAGGGGGCATCCCCCAATTTCCCGTCGCGTCTGTTTCGGTCTAGTCGTCATACCTGTCTCCCTCCTGGTTGGGCGCGTTCCGGGAAGCCAACGGCGGCTGGGCAGCCGCCTCCGCTTCCAGCCATTCTCGCAACCGGTTCCCGACATAGCGAAAAACCGGGTGCGTCTCCGGGCTTTGTTCAATTCGGGTGATAAAATGGGGAACCCACTGCTGCATATGCTCCTGGACAAAGGACCGCCAGAGTTCCCGCAATTCGTCGTCAGGGGTGTGCTCCAGAGCCGAACGCATACCCGCGCAGGCGTCCAGTTCCAAAGCAATATGGTCGTCCGGCAGACTGTTCTTGGCTGGCGAGACCAGACCGAGCCGGGCATAGACATCCCGCACCGCCAGCGTCGACCGTCCCATGAGCAGCGGCTCCGGATCAAGATAGACAGAGGCGTATGGGGGGGCCTCCAGAGCCATCGGGCCGACGAAAAGGCGGTTGAATCCGAATTCCACCGCATCCCAATCCGCGACCGCAGGAGCCTGTCCGGTGAGTTCGTCCAGCCGGGTGAGGGCGGCAGCCATCTCGTCGGCATGGACGCTGAAGAAGAAATCCCGCAATGCGACGGCGGTGCTGGTCTGAATCATACGCCTCCCGTGCCCTGGGACGAAACGCCGCCCCAAAATGGATGGTTTGAAGTTTTCCCCGGCTCTGTGGTCAGACAGGCCCCCTCCGGGATGCGGAGAGTGGGGATAGTCCCTGACGGACAATCGCCTGGAGATCCAATTATAGATTCATATTATGGAAAAAGGGAATAGAAGGGAAGGTGACGCATTGGAGATTTATTGGGGATATATCCCTCCCCACTGCCTTCAAGCAGGGGCACCCGAAGCCTGCCCCCGATCCTGGAGATATGTGTATAAATTAACGTTTTTATTCTGTATTTTCAGCTTCTTGCGAATACTCTTCCGGTGAGACTGCACGGTTCCCTCAGAGAGATGCAACGCCTTGGCAATGGCCTTCGTCGAGTGTCCGACCTGAATATGCCGGCAAACCTTCATTTCGGTAGGGGAGAGTTTGAGGAGTAAGGGATCAGCGTGCCCGCCAGGGGCCTCCGCGTACAGGGCCAGAAGCTGATCTTCGAGGATATGCAAATGGTCCTGGGAGAGCGAGGTCCCGGCTTCGCTGCGCAGTCGCTGTACGGCCGGAAGCAGTGTAGTCTCCACCCGGCGGGCAATATCCGCCTTGTGTTTGTCCAGTTCACTGTCAATGTTTTTCAGGACCTGGCGCAGGGTGATATTCATCTCTTCCAACTGCGCTTTTTCTTTTTCCAGATCAGTGGTCCGGGCGTGGACCTGGTTTTCCAGGATTTCCCGCTGTCGGACATGGGGGCTGATATCGCGCAGGGCCAAGAGATAACTCATTGAAGCGAGACTGATGCGCTGCAGGGGGGCGAGGTGGAGTTCAAAAAAATACGGAGCAAAGCTGGTTTCGATTTCATGGCCGTATTCGGCGGGATAGGTGCGGACCAATTCTTCCATGTTGTCGACGTCCAGACCGAGAACCTCCCAGACCGGGCTGCCTTCGATCTGTTCCAAAGTGAGGTGCTCCGCCGCTGTGCGGTTGAATTCAATAATGGCCCCATGCGCATCAACCACGACGACCAACTCGGAGATGATCGCCAGGATATTTTCATATTTGTTTTTCTCCAGGGTCAAATGCCGGTTGGAAATGTCCAGCCGCTCATCGGCTTCGCGTTGGCTCAGGGTCGTCCAATCATTGACAATGTGGGTTTCCAGGGCATCGGCCCAAGAGCGCAGGATCTGGACCGCCTCCATTTTTTGGGCCGTGGAATAGCTCGTTTCATGGACCATTTCCTCCACAGCAAGGACCAGGGTCTTGAAACACCCGAAAAACATGGCCGCGCTCAGGCCGCGGAACCGATGTCGCCGAGAGGTGGCCAGGATTTTGTCCGCCCAGCCAGAGGTATCGTGGACCAGGGCATAAAAATCCACAGATGGGCCGGCATCTGCCACAGCGGCACATAGCGGATCGAGAAACCATTGGAAGGAGAGGATGCAGTCCTCCCGTTTGGCGGTGGTCGATTCGAGGTAACCGGCCCGGTCCATGTTCGTTTTCCATTTGACCAGAAAATCGTCCACGCGCTGTTGGACGGTCTGGAGGACAGCAAGGGGCATGCGTTCTTCCTTTAGAGGGGTCGACAGAAGGATACAGGGTCCGCCACCATTTCAGGGAGACACCGTTTCTGGGACTGAAATCTCCTCCTTTCAAGGGCGGTCTTCAATACTTCCACCAACCACAAATCCCCGGAGCTGTCCAGCCATGGGGGTGGTTTTGGAGGCAGATCCGCCCATGAGCCGCCTTTTCTTCCAGGCGACAATGTGCTTGGTTGGGGTCTTGATACGCATTTTTCCGTTCCGCAATCCCCGCGTTTTCGAGAGGACCAGTTATGCGCACCCATTTTTCGGATACCGATATTCTGCACCTCCTGCGCCAACCGGAATACACCCATTTGCGAAACCAATTGCACACCGTGCGCTTCCCGGCGGGAAGCATGGTTTCCGACGGCCCACGGGAACCGAATTCAATTTTCGTTGTCGAATCCGGCCGCTTGCGAGTCTACCTCGGCTACGGGGAAAAAGAATTCACCCTTGCGCATCTGCGTCCGGGCGATATCTACAGTACCCACCCCCGAACCTTGATCACCACCCTGGACCCCACAGTGCTGCATTTTATAGCAACCAGCCGCTTTCAGACCTGGCTGCAGGAAACGCCCCAATTGGGGGGTGCCGTATTGCGGGTGCTGGGCGAAATGCTCGGCCAGACATTCACAATTATCGAAGGATTGGCCTTCAAAGACATCACCTGCCGGCTTGCAGAACTCCTCGTCTACGAAGTCCGCCGCAACGGCTCCTTCGATGGAACAGGCTACTGCGTCGAAATGGGGTTGACCATTGAACAAATGGCCTCGATTGTCGGCTCCTCGAGACAGACCGTCTCCACACACCTCAATGAATTGGAGCGCCGAGGGCTCATAGAAAAGCTTGGCCGCGGTGCCTTCCGGGTCCGGGACCCGGAAGCCCTGGCCGCCTGTTGTCCCATTGCCGCTTCGTCAATGGAGAAATAATTCCAGGGACCCTCCACCACGTGCCCCAGCGATGGGTTGACGCAGTGACGTTTCGAGAAACTTCGTACAATTTGTCAGCCAGCTGACAGACACCAATCTCCCAGCACGGCAGAGTCGTTTCCAATGGTCTCAAGACCCGGAGCCCTAAATGCCAAGGAGGCTGTATGAGTAAGGAAAAGCGGAGTATCGAAGAGTTGAGTCTCTGGGAAGACGCGCAACGAATGATCGCCAAAGCCCAGCGAGAAGGAGTGGAAACGGTTTGGGATCGCCTGGAGGAGCAGACCCCGCATTGCACTTTTTGCGAACAAGGGTTGACCTGTCAGAAATGCGTGATGGGGCCTTGCCGTATCAACCCCAAAGACAACGGCAAAAAACAACGGGGGGTCTGTGGCGCAGGTGCGGATCTGACCGTGGCCCGCAATTTCGGCCGCTTCATTGCCGCAGGGGCGGCCTCGCACTCTGACCACGGGCGGGATCTCGTCGAGGTACTCGAAGCTGTGGGGCAGGGAAAGACCACTGATTATGCCGTACGCGACGAAGACAAACTCCGTCGCTTGGCCGATGAAGTCGGCGTAGAGCACGGGGACAAATCAGTCCAGGAGACCGCAGCCGCACTGGCCGAGGTCTTTATGGACGACTACAGTTTTCGCCGCAACGGGGTCAGTTTCGCGGCCCGGGCCCCGGAAAAACGGCGCCGTGTCTGGGAGGAAACCGGAATCACCCCACGCGGCGTGGATCGGGACGTGGTGGAGATGATGCACCGCACCCACATGGGGGTGGACAGCGACGCCACAAGCATTTGCCTGCACTCGGCCCGCGTGGCTTTGACCGACGGCTGGGGCGGCTCCATGATCGCCACCGAACTGTCAGACACCTTGTTCGGCACCCCGCAACCCCGCCAATCCACAGCCAATCTCAGCGTTCTCAAAGAAGACCAGATCAATATTCTGGTCCACGGCCACAGCCCCATTGTTTCTGAAATGCTCTTGACCGCAGTCCAGGACCCGGATCTTCTTCAGGAGGCCCGGGATGCGGGCGCTGCAGGGATTAACCTCGCCGGACTCTGTTGCACGGGCAACGAACTGCTCATGCGTCAGGGCGTGCCCATGGCTGGCAATCACCTCATGACCGAACTCGCGCTCATCACCGGGGCGGTGGAACTCATGGTCGTGGATTATCAATGCATCATGCCCAGTCTGGTGACGATCGCCGGATGTTATCACACCCAATTCGTCTCCACCTCGGAAAAGGCTCATTTTACGGGCGCCACCCATGTCGAATTCACGTACACCAATGCGATAGAGCAAGCCAGAAACGTGGTCCGCATGGCCATTGAGGCCTACCGCAATCGGGATCCGCAGCGGGTGGAGATCCCGGAGGGACCGATGCAGCTGACCACCGGTTTTTCCAACGAGGCCATCCTGGAGGCCCTGGGCGGCACTCCTGACCCGCTTCTCGATGCGCTCAAGAACGGAAGTGTCCGCGGCGTCGTGGGAATCGTCGGTTGCAACAATCCCAAACTCAAGCACGACCATTGCCACGTCAATCTGGCCCGGGAGCTGATCAAGAAAGATGTCCTGGTTTTGGCCACCGGCTGCGCCACTGTCGCTTTGGGCAAGGCTGGTCTGCTCATGCCGGATGCCGCCGGAGAAGCCGGCTCCGGGTTGCAGTCCGTCTGCCAATCCCTCGGCATCCCCCCGGTACTGCATGTCGGCAGTTGTGTCGACAACGCCCGCATCCTGCATCTGTGCGGTGTGCTGGCCAACGCCCTTGGCGTGGACATCAGCGATCTGCCTGTGGCCGCCTCGGCCCCGGAATGGTATTCGGAAAAAGCCGCGGCTATCGGCCTCTATGCCGTGGCCAGCGGGATCTACACCCATCTAGGGCTCCCACCGAACATCCAGGGGAGTCAGATGGTTACCGATCTGGCCCTGAACGGACTCAACGATGTGGTCGGTGCCGCGTTTGGTGTTTCTCCAGATCCGTTTGAGGCGGCGGACATGATCGACGCCCGGATACGGGAGAAGCGAAAAGGGCTGGGATTGTCCGAGTGATCGCGGCCTCAGCGTGCATTTCGTGGCGAGGCCCCGCACCAGCTGTGCGGAGCCGACATCCTTCAAAAAAAAAGTTGAATACGGGGGAGACAGCCAATGAAAATCGCGATTGCCGGTAAAGGTGGGGTAGGGAAAACCACGTTCACGGCCTGGCTGGCGGATTACCTGGCCCGCAACGGGGCCAACGTCTGGATGGTGGACGCGGACACCGCCCTGTCCCTGGGGCAGGCGTGTGGACTCGAGCCGCAGGAGTTACCCACCCCCCTGGTGCAGCGCGAAGATCTCGTCCAAGAGCGCATTGGCTCCGGCATGCTGGCCCTCAATCCGGACGTGGCCGATCTGCCGGACCAGTTGGCCGTGGACGTCCCCCTGGGCGGGGACGCCATTCGCCCGGGGACCAAACGCTTGTTGCTCATGGGTTCCATTGCCGGCGCCGGCGGCGGGTGCGCCTGTCATGCCAACGCGCTTTTAAAAAGTGTTCTGGCTCACCTGATGCTTTCTCCCCATGACTGGGTTCTGGTGGACCTGGAGGCCGGCGTGGAGCATCTTGGCCGGGGCACTGTGGCGGCGGTGGATCACCTGGCGGTGGTCAGCGAACCGAGCCGGCGCAGCCTGGAAGTGGCTGGACAGATTGCGCGTATGGCCATGGACCTCGGCCTGGCGCAGCAGACCCTGGTGCTCAACCGCGCCCCGATGGGCATCCAATTGCCGGACATGGCGAATCTGCCGCAAGCGCGGCTGTCGCTCCCGGTCCTGCCGGGGCTGGTGCAGCAGCAGCTCACCGACGGCAACGTACTCGGTCTGGCGGATCAGGACCGCGTGGACGCGGCTTTGGCCGAATTCGTTCTGGAACTCAGGAACCATTCGGCATGATCCTCTCGGAACGGTTTTCTTTGTGACCAGGCTCCGGCCTCGTCACACCTTTGTGTCCCAGATTGGGCACCTTCCAAGAACCGCTGCGGCCTGCCACCGCGACAAACGGCCATGTCCTGCATCTTCGCGAAGCCGCCCATGCACCTCCCCACAAACAACGCCCTCCCGGGACTTCCTGGGAGGGCGTTGTTTGTAAGGCGCGGCAGTCGCCCCAACGAGGGGCGACTGGACGGCATCAGCGGCGCGCGCTAGCTGCGCACGCCTTTCTCAATCCGAGCACCGATCTCGGTGTCGATGTTTTTCCAGTATTCCAAAGCCTTTTGCAGAACTGGCTCAGAGACCCCTTTCTTCAAGTGTCCGACCACGTTGGACACCAGCCGTTCGCGCTGGGCATCATCCATGACCTCACGCACCAATGTTCCCGGCTGGCCGAAATCGTCATCGTCTTGGCGCAGTGTATAGGCGGCGCGGACAAATTCGCCGTCGGCCGACCAGGTCGCCGATTCGGGGTAGCGCTCAGGGTCGGCCTTGGGCCCGCCCTTGGTATTCGGGGCATAGACAGGGTCTGAGACATTGTCCATGCGCATGGCCCCGCCCTTGCTGTAGCTCTGCACGGGGGCAATGGGGCGGTTGACCGGAATCTGCTTGTAGTTGACCCCGAGCCGGGCGCGGTGGGCGTCGGCGTAGGAGATCAGACGGGCCAGCAACATTTTATCCGGACTCGGCCCGATGCCGGGCACGAGATTATTCGGCTCAAAGGCCGCCTGTTCGATTTCGGTATGGAAATCGTTGGGATTGCGATTCAGGGTCAGCCGTCCGACCTCATGCAGCGGATAGTCGTTGTGGGGCCAGACCTTGGTCAGATCAAAGGGATTGAAGCGGTAGGTCTTGGCGTCCTCAAACGGCATAATCTGCACTTTGAGGGTCCAACTGGGGTTCTCACCACGCTTGATGGCTTCAAAGAGGTCGCGGCGGTGGTAGTCGGGGTCGTCGCCTGCCATGCGATCAGCTTCCTCATCCGTGAGGAAATCGATCCCCTGATCGGTCTTGAAGTGGTATTTGACCCAGAATTTTTCGCCCTTGGCATTGACCCACATATAGGTATGGCTCGTGTAGCCATTCATATGCCGATAGGTCTTGGGCACGCCGCGATCGCTCATGAGGATGGTCACTTGGTGGGCGGATTCCGGCGACTGGGTCCAGAAGTCCCACTGCATGTCGTGGTCGCGCAAGCCGCTGTCGGCCCGGCGTTTCTGGGAGTGGATGAAGTGCTGGAACTTCATGGGGTCGCGGATAAAAAAGACAGGGGTGTTGTTGCCAACCATGTCGTAGTTGCCCTCGGTGGTGTAAAATTTGAGGGCAAAGCCGCGGACGTCCCGCCAGGTGTCCGGGCTCCCGGATTCACCAGCCACTGTGGAAAACCGGGCCAGAACGTCTGTTGTGGTCCCCGGTTGGAACACGGCCGCTTTGGTGTACGCGCTCACATCCTGGGTGACCTCGAACTGACCGAAAGCCCCGGAGCCTTTGGCGTGGGGCTGACGATCAGGAATCATCTCCCGGTTGAAATTGGCCATCTGCTCCATGAGGTAGTGGTCCTGGAGCAGGATTGGCCCGTCAGGACCGACGCTCAGGGAGTGTTCGTCGCTGGAGACCGGTATGCCGGCATCATTGGTTGTGGGTTTGCGCGTGTCGTTGGTCATGAAAGTCCCCCTTGAATTTATAGGGTTACGTAGTGCTCTGAATGCGCAAAGGGCGATTCAGGGCCAGCATTCAGAAAGCGCGCTCACGCGTCCGAACGCTACCGGCCAAGTTGGCCTGGATTTCTAGGATGCAAAATCACAAAAAACCGGGTGCATTTCAAGACAAGATGTGCGCTTTTGCTCAAAGCGGGTTGAGGTTCGGCTCAAACACACGGGCCGCTAGGTCCGGATGTTCAGACCTTCCTGCACTGGGCTGGCACGGAATTGCGCACTTAGTCCACCAATTCCGGAACCCGCGGGAACTGCGTCCATCCCGGAGTCTCGTACTTAGGATAAATTATTATTCTCAAAAACCAAAGTCAACGCTTTTCCGTACACCATTGTCAGGGCGATCGAAACTGAGGCCCTTGGCAGGGGTCGGCAAACAGGTGTAGAACATACAACACACTCCAACCACACTGCACACTGGATCCAAACGTGGAGGAACGCCCATGATCTACACCATCCACCCGTTGGTCGTCGGCAGCAAAGTTTTTGACAAAGGAATGATGACCTACCAGCACGGCTACGGACGGGAGTACACCATCCCCATTTATGCGTGGTATATCCAGGGCGGAGAGCAGAATATCCTCGTGGATACTGGGGAAATGCACCCTATCCAGTCCGCGGCCCGGGAGGAGGCCATCCAGGGCGAAATCTTGACCCTGGAACAGGGTCTGGCCCGCCACAATCTGACCCCGGCGGATATCGATCTGGTCCTGCATACCCACCTGCACACCGATCATTGCGAAAACGACGCCAAATGCAGCCGGGCGACGATCTATTGCCACGAGAAGGAATTGGAAAGGATCCACAACCCCCATCCCCTAGATTTTCGTTATCTTGAGGACTTTATTGAAGAAGTGGAGGAGAATGGCCAGATCCGGACCATCACCGGCGATCAGGAAATCGTGCCCGGCATTCGGGTTATGCACACGCCCGCACACACCGAAGGCGGCCTGAGCGTCTGTATTGCCACCGCCGCCGGGACAGCGATCATCACCGGTTTTTGCGTGATTGAGGAGAACTTTTATCCACCGCCAGAGATCCGGGGCATGGAAATGGAGGTCATTCCGCCGGGCACAGTGGTCAACGCCTACCAGGCGTATGCAGACTTGTGCCGGGTCAAGGAAGAAGCCGATATCCTGATCCCCGTCCACGAACCGAAATTTGCGGATATGCGGCCGATCCCGGAGTAATACCGGTTTGGTAGCGGTCGCCTGTTTGAAAGGATAAGCACCGCTCAGCGCGACTTGGGCGCAGTCCCTTCGGGCCGGGCCAGGAGCATCTGATAGTCATCGATGACCCGGGTGGCGAATCCGGCCTCGCAATACGCAAAATACAGCGCCCAGGTGCGGCGGAACACCGCGTCGTACCCTAAGGCCTCGAGCTTGTCGCTGCAGGCCAGGAAATTGTCCCGCCACAAGTGCAATGTCCTGGCGTAATGCGGGCCAATGGCATCGAGCCAGCGCACGGTGAATCCGCTGGCGTCGCGCATGGCCTCCAGGGTTCGCGCCAAAGAGGGGAGCAGACCACCGGGAAAGATATGCTTGCGAATCCAGTCGCCCTCCCTGAGGTAGGCCTCGTAGCGCTGGTCGTAGATGGCGATGAATTGGAGAAAGACCTGCCCCTCGGGGACCAGCAGCCGATCCAGAGCGGCGAAAAACGCTTTGTGGTAGGCGTGGCCAACGGCCTCGAACATCTCAATGGAAACAATCTTGTCATACCTGTTCTCGATATCCCGGTAATCCATACGATAAAAGGCGACCAGATGGGTGAGGCCCAGATCCCGGGCCGCGTTGCAGGCAAAAGAGTATTGATTGTCGGAGATGGTCACCCCGTCGACCCGGCAGCCGTAGTGGCGGGCAGCGAAAAGGGCGAAGCCGCCCCAGCCGCACCCGATCTCCAAAACCCGGTCACCGGGCTTCAGTTCCAGACGCTCGCACACGCGGCGGTATTTGGCTTCCTGAGCCTCGCTCAAGCTGAAGTCAGGCCTTTCGAACCAGGCGCAGGAATAAGCCATGCTCGGGTCGAGAAAGGTCGCGAACAAGGTGTCGCCCAGATCGTAATGGGCCAGGATGTTGTCTCTGGCGCCGCTGCGGGTATTGCGCCGCCCTCCCAGGCGACGGAGCTTTCCGGCAAACGCCACCAGGCGGTCGGGAAGGTGCAGCGTCTGCGACAAGCGGATCTGCTCGCGATTGAGGATAAAAAACCGGATCACTTCGGTCAGCTCTGACGTTTCCCACCACCCTTCGGTATAGGCCTCCCCGAAGCCGATATCCGCGCTCGCAGCCAGACGGCGATAGAAGCGGTTGTCAGTCACCCGCAGGCAGACGTCGGGACCCTGCTGTGATCCCTCGAAACGTTCCTCGGTCTGATCCGGATGGATCAAATGCAGCCGGCCGAACCGGATATTTCGCAACACCAGGCTCAGGATCCGTCGCATCAGCCGAGCCATGAGGTCCGGTCTGCCACGGGACGCAGTACGAATGGTCATCGGGCTGCTCGGTTCTGGTTTACGGTGCACGGGCAGGCGGCGTCGAAAATAGAGACTGGCTGCCTGGCGCAAAATACGCGGATAGGTCAGCACGCGATGGGGGTGGAGAAGAAAGGCCGCCAAGGGCAGACTGCGCACCGGCCTCCCGCGTGCTTCGGACCACAGCCGGGCCTGAAGGACTCGGCGCTCGTCGCGCTGGAGATCGATACAGATGTCCACACCCCATTCCGGATCACCGATGAGAAAAACGTAGTCGCCCTGCATATCGTTAAACGGAGAGACGTGGAACCTCTTAGGAGCGGAAAAGCGGGCCGGGAAGGGCTGCTCGGCACCGTCACCCAGGACATAAAGGTGTTTTTCGCCAAAGGTGTTGTTGACCTCGACGACCACCGCCAGGCATGAGGCCGGTCGGGCTCCGCCGGTGATGATCCAGAAATTAACGGGATTGAAGATCCGGCCGCAGAAGCGGGCCGAGGTCACCAACCAGACCCGTTGCCAGGCCAGTTCCGGCTCCAGCCCCCCGGCGCTCAGAGCGCGGGCCAGCTTGGTCCGAAGCGACTGGGGCCCGGGGTAGAGATAATCGGATTCCTCAACGGACAAGAGCCGGTGCCGCGCCCGGGAACAACGTTGTGCCTTGCCCGAAGCGCGGTGGCGGGCGAAAAGCACGTTCTCCAGCCGGTCGTGGTCGAGTTCGGCGAGATCAAAAACAAAGACCGGGACTTTGTAGGTAAAAGCGTGGGACGCGGTCGTGCTGCGCTCATGGCGCAACAAGGCGGTATACAGGCGCGAGAAGGTCACAGATCTATCCCGAAATAGTTGCGGGCCACCAGCGCTCCGGAGCGGGCCCCGTCCTCGTGGAAACCGTAGCCGTGATAACTGCCGCAGAAATACGTCTCTCGCCGTCCGGACACGCCGGGCAGCAATTCCTGGGACGCTGTCGATGCCTTGGTGTACACCGGGTGGGCGTATTCGGTTGCATAGGCGATTTTCTCCGCTGCGACGTCCGGAGAAGGGTTGAGGCTGAGCAACCAGGGGGCGTGGGCCGAGAAACGTTGGAGGCGGTTCATCCAATAGGTCACCTGCACCGGCTGCCTGGCGGTTGTTGCAGGCTGGCGCAGGACATTCCAGCAGGCCCAGGCCCGTTTGTAGGGTGGCATATGGGCGGGGTCACAATGCAAGACGGCCCGGTTTCGGGAATATCGCCACTCCCCGAGGGCAGCCTGCTCGGCATCGTCCGCATCTTCCAGCAAAGCCAGGGCCTGATCGGCGTGGACCGCGATGACCACGGCGTCATACCGGGCCTCCCCACCGTCGTACCGGATCAGTGGGGCAGTTCCCGTGTCGCGCTGCACCGAGCGCACCGGTAGCCCCAGCCGGATACGTCCCGGGAACTGGTCGGCAAAGGCCTGAACATAGGTAGTGCTGCCGCCTTTGATATACCGCCATTGTGGCATCTGCGCCGGATCCAGCAGGCCGTGGTTCTCAAAAAACCGGATAAACGAGGCCGCCGGGGCGTCCAGGGCATCGGCTTCGGGGGCGGACCAGATAGCCTGGGTCATGGGGGCCAGATAGTCACGTCGAAGCCGTGGTGAAGCCTGGAGTCGCTCCAGATACTCCGCCAGCGTGAGGTCGTCGAGGACGCCCGCGGCCAAATCGGACCGCGCCCGGCGGTTAAAGCGCAGGATATGGCCCAAAAACCACCAGAAACGGGGATCCAGGAGCTGGCGGGAGCGGGCGAATACGCCGGCCAGGTTTGTTCCGGCGTAGGCCAGGCGGCGCTCGAGATCGCAATAGGAAAAGGACATCTCCGTTGCCGCGCCCTGAATGCCAAGTTCCTGAAGAAAACTGATAAAAAAGGGATAGGTCCGGTCGTTATAGACAATAAAACCAGTGTCCACCGGCATGTCGGCGTCGGCTCCAAATTTTCCGCCGATGCTCACCGTATTGGCGTGGCCGCCGAGGCGGTTCCGGGCTTCAATGAGATCGACCCGGTGGTGCCGGGAAAGGTAATGGGCGGCGACCATGCCGGAGACGCCGCCGCCGATGACCGCGATATGCTGGGGCTTCATTGCGGGGTCCTTTTGGAAAAGAGATACTGGGAAACCAGCCATTCGTCGCCGCCGGCAAACGCGAACAACTCCGAGCAGGCCATGAGAAACAGCCGCCAGCGGACCAACTGCCGTTGCGGCCCCACGGATCCCGCTCCGGGTGCCAGACAGTCCCGGGCCGCCTCAGGAGAGGCGTCCAACAAGGCCAGCCAAGCGTCAAGGGTCCGGGCGTAGTGGCGGCCTGAAACCCGCCAATGGTCTTCAAGGACCAACGCCTGCTGGAGGTGGAGAGCCAAACTGTCCGAGGGCATCATGCCGCCGGTGAAAAAAAGTTCGCCCATCCAGTGCCCAGGCCCGGACCGGAAAAAATAGGCGAGTTCACGGTGGGTGAAGACATGGAGAAACAAGTGTCCCCCGTCTGCAAGCCAGGAAGCGATTCTGGCCAACAAGGCCTGCCAGTTACGCATGTGTTCAAACATTTCTACGGACACGATACGGTCAAAGGGCACGGCCGCCGCCGGAGGTGCGAAATCGTTCATATCCGCGGTCAACGCCTCCACGTTGCTCAATCCCCGCTTGGCCGCCTGCTCGCGGATATGCAGGCCCTGGTCACGGGCATTGGAAACGGCCCAGAAGCGGCTATTGGGAAACCGTTCTGCGGCCCACAGGGTGAACGAGCCCCAACCGCAGCCAAGATCCAGGACCCGCATGCCGTCCTGAAGACCGGCCCGTTCCGCACTCAAGGCGAGCATCCGCTCCTCAGCTGCCTGCAACTCGGTGCGTTCGCGCTCAGCAGCCTGCGGACCGGGAATGCGGCCCAATTCCGGTTCGGACCAGAGACAGGCGCTGTATTTCATCCACGGTCCGAGCATGATTTCGAAAAAACGGGGCGGCACTTCATAGTGTTGCTGGTTGGAGGCCTGGGGAGCCGCAGCAATCGGGCCGGCAGCCATTGAGCGCAGATGCGTGCGCACCAATTCCTGACACGCTTCACTTGACCCGGGATCTTCGCGGCGGAGAACCGCCCGATGCCGGGCCCGAATGGCAGCGCGGATGAGCGAATCCGGTAAACGGCCGGTTTCAGCCAGATAGGTTCCAAGACTCATCGCTTCCGCTCCTTGGGGGGCCTGGGAAAAAAGGGGCTGACACGCTGTTTGTAGGCCGCCAGTTCCGAATGGCGTTCGCCCATTTTCTTTTCGGTCAGGGTCACACCGGAAACTTTAAGCAGCAAGAAAGTGAGTAATAGCGGACTGATGACTGTCCAGGCGCCGCCGGGCACCTGACAGGCAACGACAAAAATCGCCCACCACATGACCGTCTCACCGAAATAGTTCGGATGCCGGGTGTAGCGCCACAATCCTGTGTCCAGAATCCGCCCCTTATTAACCGGATCGGCTTTGAACCGGTAGAGTTGTTCGTCGCCGACGGCCTCCCAGTAGAACCCGAAAGACCACAGCAAAAGCCCAAGCAGATCCAGCCAGGTCAGTTCCGGAGGCGCGCTGGCTGCAATGCCGAGTTGCAGCGGCAACGCGAGAATCCAGACAAGGACCGCCTGGAGGCCGAAAACGGTCACCAGGGATCGGATCCAGAACACTTCGGGACGATCGGCCCGCATGTCGGCATAACGCGGATCTTCCGGTTTGCCCCAATTGCGACGGGTCACATGCGCAGCCAGCCGGACCGCCCAGAGTGAGACCAGCGCGACGAGGAGAATGCCCCGTTCCAGAGTGCCCCCGGTGAGCAGGTACGTCAGCCATGCCACAACGGCGAAACCCGGCCCCCAGAAGCCATCGACCACAGAGACCTTGCCCCGCCAGAGATGGACCAGCCAGGCCACCCCCATGACTGCCAGAACAGCCAACAGATTCAGAAGCATGACGGCGATCAGGCTCATTTGGCTTCTCCTTTGGCCAAAAATGTCGACCAAAGTGGTTTATTGACGCGCGTCAAGGGCATGGGCCTCCAGGTCCTCAAGGGACACATAGCGCAACGCGGCTTCGTTGGTAGCCTCGAGGATCACCGGCGGCGCCACCCCCTTCTCCAGGGCTTCCCTCCAGCGCAGAGCGCACAGACACCACCGGTCTCCGGGGCTGAGACCCGGAAATCCGAAATGCGGCGCCGGGGTCATCAAATCATTGCCCCTGCTCTGAGTGAAGCGCAAAAAGGCCTCGGTCATCTCGGCGCAGACGACATGCGATCCCTGGTCCTGAGGACCGGTTTCGCAACCCCCGGTGCGGAAAAAGCCTGTTTGCGGCCCGAAGCTGCAAGGGCGCAACGGTTTACCGTAAATATTTTTGGCAGCAGTCACAGGACCTCCAGAGGAAAGCTGTCTATCGTAGTAGTATCTAAACACTTTTCTATACGGCCATGTCAAGGCCCAGTTTGGCCGTGTGCTGTGCATCGGGGGGTATTTCCCTGGAGGCAATAGTGTCACCGCAGCGGGGAAGGACTTGCCCAGCGGCACCATTTGCAGTACCTCCCAAAAGCCCGCAACAGGCTATTGCCCGTACAGCACCACCACACGGAGACGCGCTATGGACTCGATACATGTTTTGTTGGAAACGAGCGAAGGGGATATGCTTGCAGTGCTTTATCCTGAAGCCGCCCCAAAAACAGTGGCCAACTTTCTGGCCTATGTGGACGAGGGCCACTATAATGAAACCCTCTTTCACCGTATTGTGCGCGGCTTTGTCGTGCAGGGCGGCGGCTATGACCGGTTCTGGGTCAAAAAGCCGGTCAAAGAGCCGGTACCCAATGAAGCTCATAACGGTCTGTCCAACCGGAAAGGAACACTGGCCATGGCCCGGACCCCGGAGAAGGATTCGGCCCGGGACGAATTTTTTATCAATGCAGCGGACAATACGGCCCTGGACCACAGGGACGAAACGGACGAAGGCTTCGGCTACTCCGTTTTCGGAGAACTCGTGGAAGGGTTCGACGTGCTGAAGAAAATCAATTGGAAAGTGGTCAAGGCGCGGCCGGACTTTCCTGAAGCGCCTCAGGAAGAGGTTGTGCTCTACTCGGTGCAGCGTTTCGCCTGAACACCGGAGAGCCTGCCGGTGGTCACAACTGCCCCAGGCTGTGCCACAAGCTGGCCTTCTTTGACAGACATGTTTGCCGCTGCCCTCCAGATGCAGTTCGCCTGTCCAGGAGACAGGACCACTGCCACGAGTTCGTCGCCGAGGGACGCAACAAGTTGGACAAACTTCCGGATGGGCCTTGGTAAAACTGGGCAAGTCCTGCCTTAGATGGTATGTATTCCCCAAATGGTCGCCCGGAACAAATACGATGGGCTGGTGCGCCTGTTCCACGTCTTCAACATCCAGGACTAAAACCACCCCTGAATCAGGAGAATGCAATGCGCCAAATGAGTCGCCGGATGTTTCTCCAACTCTGCTCAGGGCTTGCGGCCAGTGGAGCCCTTCTGCAGTCCACCATTGCCCGCGCCGTCGGTACGGGCCCAGACACCACCCTTTCTCCGGAGGAACCGATGTCCGCTCCGAAAACCATAGGGCTGGCCCTCGGCGCCGGCGGGGCTAACGGTCTGGCCCATATCCGCATGCTGGAAGTCTTCGACGAACTCGGCATCCGTCCCCACAAAATCGCCGGCAGCAGCATCGGCGCGATCATTGGCGCGCTGTACGCCTCTGGACTGAGCGCCAAGGAAATCGGCGAGGTGGTCAATGAATTGGTGGTCCGGGAAGAGGACACCTGGAAGGATGTCTTTGTGAACAAGGACATTTTCAAATGGATCGAGTTCCTGGATCCGGAACTGGGGCAGGGCGGTCTGGTCAGTAGCGACGCATTTTTATCGTTTCTTTTCAAGCAGATTCGGGTAGAGAGCTTCGAAGCTCTGACCATCCCGCTGGCCGTGGTGGCCACGGATTTCTGGCAGCGGCGGGCCGTGGTCTTTGACAAGGGACTTTTGCTGTCAGCAGTCCAGGGGAGCATGGCCTTGCCCGGCCTGTTCACCCCGGTGCGGCGTGACGGCCTGGTCCTGATCGACGGCGGAGCGGTGAATCCTGTGCCCTATGATATTTTGGCCCCATCGTGCGAGGCCACAATTGCCGTGGACGTGGCCGGAAAGCGCTCACCCAAGAAAGACTTGTCCTTTCTGGACACTATCTTCAACACCTTCCAGATCATGCAGCACTCCATCGTGGCCGAAAAAACCTCCGCCAATCCCCCGGATATCTCCATTGTTCCAGACATCGTCGATATAAGGGCCCTGGAATTCTACAAGGTCGACACGATCTACCGCCAGGCCAAACCCGCCAAAGACCAGCTCAAACGGGAGCTGTCCGCCTTGTTGGAACGCTGAGCAGCCCCACTGTCTGAGAGCCTCGCCTGAGAACCTCCAAAACGCCGACCTAGTGTTGTCCTGTTTGAAAAACGAAAAAACAGTGGTCAAAGACTTCCATCCTGGATAGGGTTCGAGACAATGGGACCTGTCTCTGCGACAGGCGCCGGATTGTCTGACAAGGAGGTCTGCCATGATCCGCATACTTTTGCTGGCATTATGTCTGGGCTGTCTGCTCGGTCCCGCTGTGACCACCGGGTGGACCGATATTGTGACCACCACCGAACACTATACCGTGGATGGGACCCGCTATGAGGGCTTTTTTGCCCGCAACACCCAACTGGGCAACATGCAGCCTGTGGTCGTCCTCATCCACGATTGGGACGGGCTGGGGGAATATGAGCAAACCCGAGCCCGCATGCTGGCCCGGGCCGGATACGCCGCTTTTGCTGTTGATCTCTACGGAAAAGGCGTCCGGCCCCATACCCTCGAGGCCAAGCGGACCCGCAGCGGTGCACTCTACAAGGACCGTGAAGAGTTTCGAAAACGGTTGTTCGGCAGCCTTGCAGCCCTGGACGGCCTGGAGGGAGTGGATCCCGGCCGGGTCGTAGTCCTAGGGTATTGTTTTGGCGGTGCGGCAGTGCTGGAACTCGCCCGAGCGGGCGCGGATCTTCAGGGAGGGATCTGTTTTCACGGCGGGCTGACAACCCCGGAAGGACAGCATTACGCCGAACTCAAAGGGCCGCTGCTTATTTTGCACGGGACCGAGGACGCGGTCGCTCCGATGGAGGATGTCCTCAGCCTGACCCGGGATCTGGATACCGTAGATGCCACGTTTCGCATCAAGCTCTACAGCGGCACCGGCCACGCTTTTACCGAATGGTCAGGGGACCGTTACGCGGCCACGGCCGATCTCGATTCCTGGCAGGAATGTCTGCGTTTTCTGGAGGCCAGGCTGGGAAACGGGACTCAACGGTGACCCCCTCCGGCCGGAGCCCAAAGTTCTCGGCCACGGCCGGAGAGGCGAAGACCGCTTCCACGCTCGTCCTGCGCTTATTGTTCCACCGAATAATACCCCGGTCCGAGAATGACCGTCTTGCCGTTATCATCGATGAAATAGACGACATTGCCATTTTTGGAGGACTCGATCTTGAACCGGCCTTCCCAGACTTTGCGGGAGCCGTCGAAGCCAGTCCAGACCACTTTGCGTTCGATACCCACGGTGTTGGCCTTGAACGACTTCACGGAGCGCTGCATATCCTCGCACCCCAAAGTGCCCAGCAGGACCAGCGTCAGCAGCAGGGTCAACCCCAACGCGATGTACTTGTTCATGAACTCTTCCTTGTCTGTTGAAAGTGTCAGCCGGAAGGCCCGGGCAATGGTCTCCAGCGCCCCAGGTGCAAAAGCCTGATACGCATCCAAGAGAATGCCGGAAACCAGCGGGCCACAGAGCCAAGCGGGCGTCACCGGGCACCATACCCAGGACAGCCCTCCAGGAAGAACCAAAGCGCGCCGTGCCCGTCAAGCCTTTTTCGACGAGCGTTCGCGTCCGGATTCCGGCCCACGACGCGATTGGCGGGGCGGTGCTCCACCTCACGGCCAGTGGATCTCTATTCGGGACAGGGGATGCAGAGAGGATAAACGGCGGGCGGGTCTAAAAGCGGAACACAAAAAGGATGGTGGCAGCGCGAAAAACGCGCCTCAGGTCTCCGAGCGCGGCGCGGAACTCGTGGAAAGCCCCCTTTCTGGACCGGGAAGCTCCCGATCCAGAAAGGGGGAGGAATGTCAGGCGCTGACCTGTTGCCTGGCCGCACCGAGCGCGGCGTCGTAGTCCGGCGGATCGGTCACTTCACCCACCAGTTGCTGGTAGGCGAGGGTGCCGTCTTTGCCCACGACGAACACAGCGCGGGCCAGAAGACGCAACTCTTTGATCAAGACCCCAAAACTGGTGCCGAAGGTGGCATCCTTGTGGTCCGACAAGGTGGTCACGTTCGTGGCCAAGTAGGTATCCACCCACCGTTTCTGGGCAAAAGGCAGATCCATACTGATGGTCAGCACATTGATTTCCGGGGAGAGTTGGGCGGCCTCGGCATTGAACCGCTTGGTTTCCTCGGAGCAGACCGAGGTGTCCAGAGACGGGACACTGGCCAGGATAAGAACCTTGTCCTTGTAATCACTCAACCGGACAGGTTCGAGCCCGGTATTGAGCAAGGTGACGTCCGGCACCGTATCTCCGACGGTCAACGGCGTGCCCGTCAAGGTCAACGGGTTGCCTTTCATGGTGATCAAACCAGAGCGTTCCGACATAGTCGCCTCCTCGTGGATAAACAGGATGAAGGGAAAAGCCCGTTGCACTGGCGCATACGGAGTTTCCCAGTCTGAGCCAGAACCATACCTCTCTCTGCGATGGAGATCAAAGGCCGATTGAAGCCAATTTCAGAATTGGCTTCCAACTCAGAGACAATCGCAGGAAACGCAGCAGTGGAGTTGCCTTTCACAAACAGGGCAGGTAGGAAAGAATACAATGCTGTTTCCAAAATTTCAGGCAAGCGGGTCCCGCACAAAAAGAGTCGGCGGTTTTTATGGAAGCGGGGCCCTGTGGTCGAGAACGCTCCGGTGCGAGGTGCCGGACAGCCTCTAAAAACTTAAAGGAGAACTTTATGTTTTGTCGACTCCTGTCCCTTCTTGTGGCCGGGGCCGTGCTGGCGGCCATGCCGGTCTGGGCTGAATCCCCTCCCCTGTCCGAGGCAACGCTGTCCTGTCTCGGCTGTCATGAAGACCTCCACCCCGGCATGGTCGAGGGATGGCGGGCAAGCCGGCACGCCCGGATCACTCCTGGCCAAGCCATGCAGACAACCGGTCTGGCCAGCAAAATCTCCAGCACCGACATCCCTTCAGGATTGCAGGACACTTCGGTCGGATGCGCCGAATGCCATACCCTGCGTCCTGATGCCCACGCCGATACCTTCGACCATTTCGGCTACCAGGTCCACGTCGTTGTCAGCCCGGAGGACTGCGCCACCTGCCACGCCACAGAGCGCAAACAATACGGCCAGAACATCATGGCCCATGCGTATGGCAACCTGGTGGACAATGCAGTCTACGCCGATTTGCGCACGAGTATCAACGGAGTGCTTCAGCCTGGCGAAAAACAACTCTCGGCCAAGGCCCCCAATAACGCCACCAAGGCCGAATCCTGTCTGTATTGTCACGGCACGAAACTCCGGTTCGACGGTCTTGCAAGCAAAGATACCGCCTACGGTCCTGTCATGCTTCCTGAAATCGCCGGCTGGCCCAACCAGGGCTCCGGCCGGATCAACCTCGATGGGAGCAAGGGCTCCTGTGCGGTCTGCCACACCCGGCACCGGTTTTCCATGGCCGAAGCCCGCAAGCCGTACACCTGCAAAGAATGTCATGTCGGCCCCGACGTTCCGGCGTACAAAGTTTACACCGCCAGCAAACACGGCACCATCTATTCAGCCGAAAACAACGACTGGGATTTTTCCGCTGTGCCCTGGGAAGCCGGGACCGATTTCCGGGCCCCAACCTGCGCCGCCTGCCATATCAGCCTGGTGACCAAGCCCGGCGGCACTGTAGTAGCTGAACGGACCCACGCCCTGTCGCCACGACTGCCCTGGCGCATTTTCGGACTGCCCTACGCCCATCCCCAGCCCAAAGACCCGCAGACCTCCAAAATCAAGAACGCCGCAGGCTTGCCGTTGCCCACCAATCTCGACGGCAGCCCCGCCTCGGATTTTCTTATCAGCGCGGAAGAGCAGGACAAGCGGAAGGGCAATCTCCAGGCCGTCTGCCTCTCCTGCCACACTCAGAGTTGGGTCGACGGCCATTGGCAGCGCTTCGAGAACACTATCGAGGTCACCAACGAAGCCACGGCAACCGGCACCGGTCTTTTGGCTCAGGCCTGGGAGAATGACCTGGCCGAGGGACTGCCCCAGAACAGTTCCATTTTCGACGAATATATTGAAAACGTCTGGAGCGATATCTGGCTCATCCATTGCAACCACATCCGTTTTGCTTCGGCCATTGGCGGCGGCGGTGATTACGGTGTTTTTGCCGACGGCCGTTACGTGTTGAACAGGCGTTTGCGCGAAATGCACGACTGGGTCGAATCACGCCTGCCGCAGCAATAAGCTCACCCCCTGTTCGACGCCGAAAACCTGAATCCGCTCTTCTTGCCCCTTGCGGCAAGGGGCGGATTCGTTTTCTAATGGTCTGCGCCCCTTGCCTGTCGACCGGGCAATGGCTACATATTGCTCCAAGCGCTTCGTTGCAAAATCGGGGCTGGTCGCCCCAACGATTTGCCAAGCGAAGCAATTGCTTCTGGCTTCCCGGAAACCACGCTACCTTTCTGGAGACATGTGTATGTCATTTAATTATTCGACAGCCTTATGGCCCCATTCCGATGACGCTTTTTTCCGTGATCTGGACATATCCCCCAAACTCCAATACGGCCCGCATTGTGTGGCGGCCTGTTTGTCCATGCTGACCGGCGAACCGCAACGCTCGTACATTGATGTCGTCAACACCCAGGATCCCCTGGCTTGGTCCGACGAACTCAAGAAACACGGTAAAAAATTGGCGTATTGTCCGGCGGACGTCCGGCGTCTCGAATTCTATATGCCGGAACTGGTCGACTACGACGATCTCTTTTTGCTCTGTTATTATACACCGACGGACCCACATCGCATTCTCGAGGATCCGGATGAACATGGCTGGGTCTGCGGCTCGCACGTGGTTATCCTTCACCGTGACAGGATCTACGATCCGGCCAAGGGGGAGGCTGTCAAGGCCGACATCCATCGCTGCACCACCAAACACACCAAACGGGTCTTCCGCATTGTGCCCGCGAACCACGAGCGTGGTATTTGACCCAGTTGACCGGGCTCCGTCCTGAACCAGCGACGGAGCCCGACTCGACCCAAACCACCAGCAGCAGGGCAGTTCCTCTCGTCCTCCGATCCCGACGAATTTTCCAGCGCTCCCCCTTGCACAGCCGGATGCAGAGGCGTACATTGCCCTTATATGTTCGTGCATGACGCGAACCCGGAGCACAGGGTCCAACTGTCTCTCACACCAGAGACAAGGAGGTCCCATGAAGATCGCAATAAGCGCTTCAGGCGCCACTCTTGACAGTGCCTTCGAACCACGGTTCGGGCGCGCCCCCGGTTTTGTGCTGCTCGATTCCCCAGCGGCAACGCCAACCTATCTCGACAACACCCCCCAACAGAACCTTTCCCAAGGCGCTGGCATCCAGACCGCTCAACTCCTGGCCGATCACGGGGTGAGCGTCCTTATTACCGGCTCTATCGGTCCCAAGGCTGAACAAGCCTTGGCCAAAAGCGGCATCCAGATTGTGACCTGCGCCGCGGCTACCGTAGCCGAGGCCCTGGAACAGGCCCACACGGCACCGCCTGCCTCCGAGGCAAGCTCCCCTGACAGCTCCAAGGAAGCCGGACGGGGTGGGCCTGCCGGCGGCGGGCGCGGTATGGGCGGAGGAGCCCGCGGGCGCGGCCCTGGACAGGGCGGCCGTGGTATGGGTGGGGGTGGTCGTGGCCGCGGTCCCGGACAGGGGGGACGCGGTATGGGAGGTGGCGGTGGCCAGCGGCGCTAGTCCAGGTCACCGCCTCGAACAGTCCACCTGCATCCATGCATTATGAACAGCGGGGCGCGCCGCCGTAACTGACGGTCTCCCAGTCTCAAACCCGTCAAGGAGAACCATCCATGCGTCTTGAAGATATCGCTCCAGTGGAAAAGTGGGAAGCGTTGGAACGCGAACTCCACGAGACATCGGGCCTGAACGCCTGCGTCTACAACGCCGAAGGGACCCGCATTACCTCGTATACCGCCTTTGCCAACCGGCTGTGTCCGCATATCAAATCCTTTCCCGCCGGCATCGAGACCGTCTGCGCCGTGGCCAACCAGCACTGCGCGAACATGGTCCGGGAAAGCGGCACGCCATATACCACTGAATGCGATGCCGGACTGGTCAAATTTGTGGTGCCCATCGTCCAAGACGGGGAATTCCTCGGTACTATCGGCGGCTGCGGCCACCGCTTGCCGGATTCGGAAGTGGAGACGTTTTTATTGACCAAGTCCCTGGGGACTCCCGAGGAAGAACTCGAAGCTATGGCCGCCGAAGTCCAGACCATCACCCAAAACGAGATCGACCACTACATCAAGGTCCTGCAGTCCCGACTGGCCGAGCTGACGCCGCACTAAAATACGGGGCAATGGATGGTGGCGGGGCACTCAGCCCCGCCATTTCGCTTGCGCCTTTGCCCGGTGACCTCGTCGCGGCAATCCCGACTTCAGCACCGCACTGTCAGGGTTGCCGCGACACTCATGCACACACTTTCAGAGACGCCGGAATACACGTTCCAGGTCGCAGTCCCCTCAGCAGCGCATTTGCGCTGCATACGAAAGGGGATCTGGTGCGGCGTTCTGCCATTGAGATCTTCGCAACAGGCCGCAAGCCTTCGGCCGAGGCGCTCTTTTCTCTTTCCCCCCTGACAGGTTTGGGATATACTCAAGCCCGTCGTCTCCCCGACCAATTCCCCCACCCCACAGGAAAAGAAGGAGAGGTCATGTCCGCTCCGGTTGTGATCGACCACGCCTGGATCCCCATGTCGGACGGGTGCCTATTGGCGGCCAAGATCTGGCTGCCGCCCAAGGCCCACAAGCACCCTGTCCCAGCCGTTTTGGAATACATCCCGTACCGCAAACGCGACCACAAGGCCGATCGCGACGCCCGAAACCACGGTTTTTTTGCCCGAAACGGCTACGCCGGGGTCCGCGTCGACCTGCGCGGAAGCGGCGATTCACAGGGGGTCCTGCGCGATGAGTACCTGCAACAGGAACTCGATGACGGACTGGAGGTCCTGCGCTGGATCGCCAACCAGCCGTGGTGCTCCGGCAAAGTCGGAATGTTCGGCATTTCCTGGGGCGGGTTCAACGGACTCCAGATCGCTGCCCTGCAACCCCCGGAACTCGGAGCGGTGGTCGCGGTCTGCGCCTCGGACGACCGCTATGCCGACGACGTGCACTACATGGGCGGCTGTTTGTTGACCGACAACCTCTCCTGGGCCTCGACCATGTTCAGTTTCAACGCCTGTCCACCAGACCCGGAGGTGGTGGGGGAAAACTGGCGGCAAATGTGGCTGGAACGCCTAGAGGGCAGTGGCTTGTGGCTCAAGACCTGGCTTGAACACCAACACCGGGACCGCTTCTGGCGCCACGCCTCGGTCTGCGAAGATTACACGGCCATCAAGGTCCCGGTCCTGGCGGTCAGCGGCTGGGCGGACGGCTACTCCAACGCCGTCTTTCGGCTTCTGGAAAATCTCCATGTACCGCGGCGCGGACTCGTGGGACCGTGGGGCCATTCCTATCCGCATATGGGCGGATTGGGACCGCGCATCGACTTTTTGGGGGAATGTTTGCGGTGGTGGGACCGGTGGCTCAAGGGCGAACCTGGTCAACACGACGAGCCACCGGTACTGCGGGCCTGGATTCAGGATTCCGCAGATCCGCTGGTCCCCTCCCGCCCGGGCCGCTGGGTCGCTGAAACGCGATGGCCTGCTCCCTCGGTGGAGATGACTTCCTGGCGGCTGGGGAATTGCGGGCTGGTCCGGGCCGCAGACCAGCAACCGCCCGAGCCGACGACCATGAGCATCCAAAGCCCCCTGAGTGTGGGACTGTTTGCCGGCAAGTGGTGCTCCTATGCTGAAGAGACTGATCTGCCCTGGGACCAGCGGGAGGAGGACGGCGGCGCTCTGGTTTTCGACACCGCTGTCCTGGAGCAGGACATCGAAATACTGGGAGCGCCCGAGGTCGAACTGGATCTCAGCGCGGACAAACCCGTGGCGCTGGTGGCGGTTCGGCTTTCGGATCTGGCTCCTAACGACCGGGCCACACGGGTGACTTTCGGTATCTTGAACCTGACCCATCGCAATGGGCATGACCACCCCGCGCCCCTTGTACCGGGGCGGACCTACCGGGTCCGGGTGCCGATGAATGTGGTCGGGCAGCGATTCCCTCGTGGGCATCGTATCCGGCTGGCCGTGTCAAGTTCGTATTGGCCGCTGGCCTGGCCCGCTCCGGAACCGGCCCGGCTGACCCTGTCCACCGAGGGATGCCGGCTCTTCCTGCCCCAACGGAACCGGGATCCACGGGAGGGTCCGCACCTGCGGGATTTGGGGCGCCCCAGGGAAGCGCCAGGAGTGCCGCAGACCCTGCTTGTCCCGGCCAAGCGGGAATGGCGTGTGACCCACAACCTGGCCACCAACGGGGTCGATCTCCATGTCATCAATAATGACGCCACGGTGCGGCTGGACGAACTGGACCTGGAATTCGGCCGCTCGGTAGAAGAGTGTTACTCCTACAGCAACAACAATTACGATACCGTGCGCGGGGAGATAGTCCACCACCGGACCTTCCAGCGCCGTAATTGGCATGTTCACAGCGTCACCCGGACGATTCTGACCTCCACACGGACCCATTTTATCCTCCGGGCTACGCTGGATGCGTATGAAGGAGATGTGCGGCTCTTCAGCAAAACCTGGGACGAATCAGTCCCTCGGGTCCTTGTTTAACTTCGGACACAGCTCGCGACTGGTCCAGCTGTAGGGCACGATTTGCCGGGATTCTGGCAAACATCTGCGACGGCAAATCGCCCAAGGGAGGGCAAGATGACTTCAAACCATGTATTTGTCGTCGGTCACGACCCGTTTAACAAAGCCTTTTTGGAGCGGTTGCCCCAGGCCGCTTCGAGCGTTTTCCATCCCGCCCTGGATATTGATGACATCCGCCATGTGGATGTTTGGGACATCCAGGCGTTGATCCACAAAGCGACCTCGCGGATGGAACGCTTTGCCGGGCCGCTGCACGCCGTTGTCAGTTATTACGATTTCCCAGCGACCATCCTGGCTGCGATCCTGGCTACCCGATTTTCGATTCCGGGACCGAGTCTGGAGGCGGTGCTCAAATGCGAGAACAAATATTGGAGCCGCCTGATCCAAAAGCAGTGCGTGCCGGAGCACATTCCGCAATTCAAGGCCTTCGATCCCGCCGATCCCGGTGCCTTTGAGGATATCGGCTTCATGCCCCCGTTTTGGATCAAGCCGATCAAGTCGTTTCGTTCCTTTTTGGCCTTTGAAATTGTCGACACGCACCAATTCGAAACAATACGCCGCGTTTGCCACGACAAGGGCGATTTCCTGAGCGAGCCGTTCAAAGTCCTGATGGGGATGTGCAATCCACCGTGTGAATTCGCCGACATGCCGGAAACGTTCCTGGCTGAGACCAGTATCGGAATCGGCGCCCAATGCACGCTGGAAGGGTACGTCTTCCAGGGGGAAATGGTCATTTACGGAGTCATCGATTCCATCCGCGAACCGGACCGCTCGACATTTGCCCGCTATCAGTATCCGTCCTCACTGCCGCCAGAAATTGTCTCACGCATGGAGGACATCGCCCGCAGGGTCATAGTCCAGACCGGCCTGGACAACGCGGTTTTCAATATTGAATTCTTCTACGATCAAACCACAGGGGCATTGTGGCTCTTGGAGATCAATCCCCGCATCTCACAGTCCCACGCCGATTTGTTTGAAAAGGTCCACGGCATCTCCCACCATTCAGTCATGCTCGATGTGGCCCTGGGCCACCCCCCTCGGGCCATTGAGCAAGAGAAGGGCCGGTATAGGATCGCTGCCAATTTCATGCTCCGCAGCCATACTCCTGGCCGGGTCTGCCGCACGCCCCACGCCGAGGATATCGAGCGTCTGCTGCGCTTCCAGCCGGACACGCTCTTGCGGGTCAATGTCCGTGAGGGACAGCACCTGGAAGAGCTTGAGAATCAGGACATGTACAGCTATGAATTGGCGACTCTGTATATCGGGGCCCAGAGCGAAACCGAATTGCTGCGCAAATACGAACAGGCCCTGGACCTGCTCCCGTTTGACATCCGCCCGAACCGTTTCCGGCTGGATGACCGGGAGATCGCGGTGGCCTCACCCTGTCCCTGAAGCCGAAGAATGGGGCGCGAGGCCCCTGGTCCCGCTTCCGAAGCTGTGACCATCGCACATACGTTTGCAGCGCAAAAAAATGGGCCGTTGCCCCTGAGGAGCTTTCTGCCATGACCAGTATCCAACGTGTACGTCTCCTGGCCAGCGCCCTGGCGATAGGGCTCGTTGTCCTGACCGGCTGTAATACGATCGAAGGCATCGGCAAGGACATCAAGAAGGCGGGGGAAACCATCGAGGAAGTCGCCCAATAGACTCCGGGCGATGCACACCGGTGGGAATGCGGACGGCTGGGGGCGACTCCAGCCGTTTCCTTTGCCCCCAAAGCCGCTACGTGGCGCGTGTTTCTGGGTCGAGCGCCATGTGGCACTGTATCCGTGCCGGCTTGCGGGCTCCCCTGGTTACGCAGAGCAGCCCTGAAACCTCACCCCCGGACACCACCATGCGATTTATATGTACCAGCGATCTCCATCTGGGTCGCCGCTCGTCACTGCCAAGCGGCAGTTCGGTGCCCGGTGACCATTCTGCAGTGGCAGCCTGGGATCGTGTTGTAGGAGTCGCCCTGGAGCAGGCCGTTGATCTGGTCATTGTTGCCGGCGATCTCGTCGACCAGGCCAATCGATTTTTCGAAGCCCATGGCCCGCTGCACAGCGGTCTGTCCCGGTTGACTTCGGCCAATATTCCCGTCCTGGCCATCGCCGGAAATCACGATCACCAGACGCTGCCCTCCCTGGCCGAGACCTTTTCCGGGCTCACGTTTGACCTGCTCGGCCGCGAGGGCCGGTGGACGCAACGCCAATACCAGTTTGGGCACCAGGTCCTGGAGGTGGTCGGGTGGTCCTTTCCGGACCGTTTCGTGGAAACCTGTCCCGTGCCGGATCTGCCGCCATCCTTGCCAGGAACCACCCGCCGGGTCGGCATTGTCCACGGGGAAGTCGGCCAATCCAGCAGCCGAAGTGCCCCCTTGCCCACAGCCCGCCTTGAGGCGGCCGAGGTGGATTTCTGGGTTGCCGGGCATTACCACACGCCTGGCTGGCAGCCGCAGACCGGCAGCGCCGCTGGAATTCTGGTCCCCGGCTCGCCTCAGGCCCTGGATCCCGGGGCGGTTGGCGTCCACGGACCGTGGCTCGTCCGCTGGCCCTCTGCGGCGCCGCCAGAAGCCAGCCAGTGTCCGCTTTCCACAATACGCTACGAATATATCGATTGTGACATCACCGGCTTGTCCGCGGATCAAAGCCGGGAGCAGTTGGTGCGCTGCGTGCGCGAGGCCCTGGAGACCGCCTGCGCTGAAGACAGCGGCGGGGTCCTTGAACACCTCGTCTGCCGGGTGAATCTGGTTGGCCGCAGCAATATACAGCGCGAGATCCAGCACACCGTCCAGGCTGCGGCGTCAGATCTGGAAGTCCACGTCGCCGCACGAAGCGCCAGCGTCGGCCGGGTTTTGTCGCAGATTGTCCCGGACCGGGACCTGGAGGAACTCGCCCGCGCCCATGATCCGGTCGGGCATCTGGCCCGCATCCTCCTTGAGCTCGAAACCGGCGAGATCTCCCGAGAGACCCGCGACCTCCTGGGGTCCTGTCGCACTGAACTCGCAGGCGTCCTAAGCGCTCCGGCCTACGCCGGTCTGGACGCCGAGTCCCCGTCCGAAATCTTCTGCCGGGATCACCTGCTCCATGAGGGCCGCCGGCTGCTGGAAACCCTTTTGGACCAGAAGGTCTCTTCAACATGAGTTCCCGTTTACGCCTGACCCGTCTGTCGATCCAGGATTTCCCCGGGCTCACCGGGCCACTCGACCTCTCCCCCCATCTTGGAGCGGAGTTGACACTTGTCTCCGGCTCCAACGCCTCTGGCAAGACCGTCACGGCCAGGGCCATTGCCGCTGCTCTCTGGCCCAAGTCCGCGCTGGCCTCGCAAGCCACGTTGCTGGCCCACTGGGCCAATAGCGAGCAAGAGTGGCGGGTGCGGCTGCGCGGGGGCAGACTCCAGACCCAGTGTAACGGCCGTGACTGCGCTCCCCCGTATTTCGCGCCGGAAACGGTCATGGACCGCTATTTCCTGGACCTGCGCGACCTCCTGACTGCCGATGATGCGGAATTGGCCAGAATCGTTCAGCGGGAATGCTCCGGGGGCTTTGATATCCAGTCCGCCAAAGCAGCATTGGGATATAAATTCGTGCGGCCGCGGCGCAACCACTCCAGCGAGGCCCTGCAACGGGCGCAGCGGGAGGTCCAGACCCTGCGAACCACCTTGGCCGATCTCAAACGCGAAGAAGACCGCTTGCCCGAATTGCGGGCCCAACTCGATCAGCAGGACGAACAGGCCCGGAGTGCCTGGCAATGGCAGCGCGGACTGGCCGCCCGCCAGCGTCAACGCGAGCGGGACCGTTTGGCCCGGGAATTGGCGGCCTATCCCGACGCCGTTGCCAAGTGCACTGGAAACGAAGCCGCCGAACTCGACCGGTTGCGAACCGCTTTACAACAGGAAAAAGAACGTTGTGCCGCGGCAAACGACAAAAAGCGCCGGGCCCTGCAAACCATGGCCGGGACAGGCCTGGGCAGCGAGGGCGTCGCCCAGGGACTCCTCGAGACCGCTAAGGCTGAAGTCGAGACATTGGAGGAGGCGGAACAAGCGCTGCAGGCGGCCCAAACCTCCCTGGCCCGGGCCCGAGCCGAACGTGACGCGGTCGCCAGACATCTCGGCACCGTTGCGGACGACCCCGGCCCGGCTCCTGATGTCGCGGCTGTGCACGAATTGACCCGGCTCGTGAGCGAGGGGCAAGAGCTCGAAGGACGGATCTCGGGGCTGCGAGCCATCCAATCCTGGATGGAAAGCCATGACGACGACGCTTGGGCCCCCACTTCAGAGCAATTGGACGATGCGGTGAAGGCATTGTGGCAATGGTTGGAAGCAGCCCCGGCGGCAAACGGTGGCACGGTCCTGTGGCTGGCCTCGGCAGGATTCATGGTCGGCGCAGGGGCGCTAGCGGCCACCATAGTGCTGCCTGTCCCGGACGGAAGGGGAGTGGTTGCCAGCGTGCTGGCTGCGCTGGGCCTGGGAATCGGGGGGTGGTGTGTTCGTCAGCGGCAGATTGCGGCCCGGAACCGGGCTCGGGCAAAGGCAGTGCTGGATCGAAATACCGCGAGCGCCCCCGCGGCCTGGACTTTGGCTGAAGTTTTTGAGCACCTCCGCCGCCTCGGGGAACAACGGGAGCGGGCCGTGGCCAGACGCCGCCGCTTGGAGCGGTGGAGGGACCTCCAGCACCGGCTTCAGGAATGCGAGGCCCAATGGGCCGCCTTTCAGGACCGGGTCCGGACTTGGACCTGCCACCACGGATTGCAACCATCGGAATCCGTTTCCTTTCTGCGGCATCTCGCCTGGGAATTGCGGGCCTGGTCCGATGCCGATCTCGCTGTCGGACAAGCGCAGGGAGAGGTGGATGACGCCGCTGAGCGGTGCGAGCGAACCCTGAAGGCGGTGCAAGGCCGTTTAGCGGTCTTTATTGCGCCGCCCGACACGCTGCCGGAAGCCAAAGCGGCGCTGAAGGTCCTTCAGCAACGCCAAACACAGTGGCAAGACGCGTCGACCGCCCTGGAACACGCGCAGGAAACACTGGATCTCTCGCGCCAGCGATTGGCGGAAATCCAAAAGGAATATGCGGCCCTGTTCACTGATCGCGCCCTGGAGGCCGGTGACGAACAGGGGCTGCTGCATTGTGTCCAACAGCGGGAGTCCTATCTGGAGCTTTCTCAGAAACTTCACGCCATCCAGACCGCTCTGGAGAGCGACGTCGCCATGCTTCCGGACACGGTCTGGACCTTCGATGACGACTCCCTGCAACGCTTCCAGGAGCAGGCCTTGGCCGCTGAGCGGCAACGTACCGAAACGGCCAATGCGATCGCCGTCCTGGAGGACCGTATTGCCCGAGCCCGGACCAGCCGAGACATGGAAGAGGCCCAACAGCGGGTCTTGACTGCCAAAGACCAACTCCTTCAAGAACGGGACGAAGCGGCTGCGACCACCGCAGGGTACCTGCTCTGCGAGCACCTCCAGCGCCACTGCCGAGACGAACAGGTGCCCGGGGTCATGGGCCAGGCGAACACCCTGTTTGTCCAAATGACCAATGGAGCCTTCCAATTGGCGTTCGACCCTCAGACGCCCGCCTTTCGGGCCCGCCAGAGCGCCAGCGGTCAAGAACTGGAACTCGACCAGCTTTCGGCAGCGACCCGAATCCAACTCCTGCTGGCGGTCCGCCTCGGCTTTGTCCAGACCCAGGAAAACCACGCCCGATTGCCCTTGGTATTGGATGAAACCCTGGCCAATACCGACGCCCTGCGGGCCGAATCGGTCATCCGCTCCCTTCTGGAGATCGGGGGCAGCGACCGGCAAATATTGTATTTCACCGCCCAGGACGAAGAAATCCAGAAATGGCAGACACTGGCCGAAAAGGCCGGAATCAGCTGGGCCCATATCGATCTCGACACCGCCGGCCAGGAGGCGGAAAAGCGCTGCAAACCGCGACTATCTGCGGCACCTTCCCGCCGCCGCCACGTTCCGCCCGCCGGCGATCTGGACCATGCCGCATACGGAGAGCGCCTGGATGTCGCCGGTATCGATCCCCGCCGGGATAGTGCGGAATCCCTGCACATCTGGTATGTGCTGGACGATCCACCACTCGTGCAGCGGATACTTGAGATGGGCGTCACGCGGTGGGGCAGTCTGCAACAGTTGCTCGAGACAAGGGCCTTACGGCTCGTGTCGCCGGACGCTCCGGAAATCCGCCGGGCACGGGCTCTGGCACGGGCCTACGAAGCCGCCTTGCGGGGGTGGCGTATCGGCCGGGGACGGCCGGTGGGACAAGAGACCCTCGAAGCGGCCGGGGTCAAGAATACCTTTCTCGGCGAGGTCAGTGCCATCCTGGACGAAGTCGACGGGAATGCCGCTGCGCTCCTGGCTGCCCTGGAACAGGGCCGGGTCAAACGATTTCGCAAGGAAACCCGTCTGGCCATGCGCGACTACTTCGAGGCCCACGGCTTCCTGGACCAGCGTCTCCCCTTGGATGCCGCGGACCTCCGGGAGCAGGTCATGATTGCAACGGCCGAGGATCTGGAACAGGGGTGTCTGACAGTTGCGGATATTGAGACGGTCTTGAAGCGAACCGGGGGACAAGGCTTCGCCGGGGAAGACTGAAGTCCGGAGCAGGAAAAAACCAGACAACCGGACGAGCCGACGACGCCTTGACCCCTTTGCCTGTCCTGTGCTTTTTGGACCCGGGACGCGTTGTTGCTGTTTTCTGCCAAACCAGAGGAGTCGCTATGCATCTCTATCTCGTTCAGCACGGCCGTCAGCTTTCCAAAGAGATCGATTCCAGCCAGCCCTTGTCCGAGGAGGGGCTCGGCGAAGTGGAAACCATCGCCCAACTGGCCGCGGACAAAGGGGTCTGTGTCCAGCGCATCGAGCACAGTTCGAAAACCAGGGCGCGCGAGACCGCGAGCCGGTTGAACCAATGGCTGCACCCTCCCGAGGGCATGGCCCAGCGCGGAGATATCGGGCCCCTGGACGATGTAGCCCCACTGGCCCAGGAAGTGCGCTCCCGGCCCAACCTCATGCTCGTCGGCCATTTGCCGTTTCTCGACCGGCTGACGACCTATCTCATCCTTGGCAAGACCGCGCCGACCCTGTTCCGGTTCCAAAACGCGGGCATTGTCTGCCTGGACCTGGACGAGGAAAATGGCCAGTGGGGGATTGTCTGGACCCTTATGCCGCACGTGCGTTGAGCCTGGGCTTTCAGCCCAGTGACGGACAGTGCGCGCGCAACGATTTCCTTCGCGACGCAAAGCACCATCCAGGACATGTCTCCAATTCGAGAACCGGGACCACGCACCATGTCGCCGATGCTGGATTGGGGATGCCAGTTCGCACGCCAGCTTGTCTCAGAACGTTTTCAGGATTCGGACCATGAAAAGGAGGCTTCCCGGGAGGGCAGGTACGGGCTGAACTGCTTTTTCGCATGTTCGGGAGAACAGCCGGCGGCTTTGCTCAAGATTTGCCACGACAAATCAGAAACCGGCGCCCGTGGCGGAGAGAAGGGCCGGAATTCCGCGGCAGTCCCTGGACTGAGTTCGCAGGAAACACAGGTCCTTTTGACCCGTTTGAAGGCGCATTGGGCGCATAACTTGGCTTGAGGCGGGGGGGAAAGGCGGGTTTCGTAATCCTCGACAGGCCAATTGGAACAATTCGTACACCAGTGCCAGACATCCGAATGCGCTTTGCGCCGGTATTCGATCATACTTCCCCCTTGCGTTGAACAACCAAGTGGTCAAGTGTGCCCTGCAACGCCAGCGGCCCTGCACGGGCAGGTCTATAAAAAATAATAAAATTAAATTATTATAATTTGCTAAGCCTTGTAGGCAAAAACTGCAAGAGGGTCAAGACGGGGTGTAAAAAAAATCTCGTTCATAGCCATATGTTGTCCCAATTCCCCGCCTTGTCTGCCAAAAAAAATTCGACTACCACCAACACCCGTGTTTCTCATCCTCTATGTCCACCTCGGGAGGCATAATGTCCTACAATCCTTTGAGCCGGTTTCTCCAGGGCAGTCTGGGATTACCGGTCACTTTCTGGGGATGTTGGGTTTTGGCCAACGCCCTGTTTTCATTTCTCAATAGCCAGATTTCCTCCTTCAGGATCCTGATTGGATTCAATACCGCGATCACCGTCTATGCCGTGCTGGCGCTGATAGCTGTCTGGAACGCCGCGAAGCGGTATCAGGGACGGCCGCTCTGGGCCAAACTGGCCCGCATCTTCGTTGTTCTCGGCGGGCTGGGCGTGGCGGCCAAACTCGCCCTGTTGGCGGATATGCTGCTCCATCCCCCTGGCGCGTAACCTGAACCATTTGCCTGGGCCTTTTGGGCCGCTCACCCGTGGCAGGGGAAAATACTTGCCATTGTGACGCAAGCCGAGTAAATTGTAATGTTCTTCTGTACCGTTTACCCCCGCGTCCCCCCGCAGCGCCAGGGCGTCCAACGCCGTACCGCGCCGACATTCACTTTTTCCTTTGGAGATCCAGCCCATGCCTCAGACTGTTCGCAACGACCGGTTGCGCAATATTGCTATTATCGCTCACGTCGACCACGGCAAAACCACCCTCGTCGATGCCATGTTCCGCCAAAGCGGCCTGTTTCGCGACGATCAGGAAACCGACGATCGTCTTATGGACAGTATGGATCTGGAACGCGAACGGGGCATCACCATCGCGGCCAAGAACTGTTCGGTCATGTGGAATGGCGTGCGGATCAACATCATTGACACCCCCGGCCACGCCGATTTCGGCGGGGAAGTGGAACGGGCCCTGTCCATGGCTGACGGCGCCATCCTCCTGGTCGACGCCTCGGAAGGTCCCTTGCCGCAAACCCGGTTCGTGCTCAGCAAAGCGCTGGACGCCAATCTGCCGATCATCGTGGTCATGAACAAAATCGACCGCCACGACGCCCGGCCCGATGAAGTGCTGGACGAGATCTACGACCTGCTTATCGACCTGGGCGCCTCTGAGGAGCAATTGGAATTCCAGTTGCTCTACGCCATCGGCCGCGACGGCGTGGCCTCGCCCAGCCTGGAAGAGCCAGGGACAGATCTGCATTGTCTTTTCGACGCTATTGTGGATCAGATCCCCGGCCCGGCTTATGACCCCGAAGCACCGCTGCAGATGTTGGTCTCGGATCTGGGGTACTCTGATTTTGTCGGTCGACTGGCGGTGGGGAAAATCGCCAACGGCACCGTGCGGATCAAGGACAACCTGGTCTGTGTCGGCGAGGGCGGCGTAGAGACCCCCCTCCGGATTTCCAAACTCCAGGTCTACGAAGGCATGCAATTGCGCGATGTGGAGGCGGTGGAGGCTGGGGACATCGCGGTTATTGCCGGCCTGGACACCATCCGCATCGGCGACACCATCTGTCATCAGGTCGATCCCCAGCCCTTGCCGCGAATCACTGTGGACAAGCCCACTGTAGCCATGAAATTCACAGTCAACGATTCGCCCCTAAGCGGCCGGGAGGGCAAATACGTCCAGTTCAGCCGTATCCGGGAGCGCCTGGAAAAAGAGGTGCTGGCCAACGTGGCCATCGCCTTGGAGGACGCCGAGACCCGCGACACCATCCTGGTCAAGGGACGCGGGGAATTCCAGCTCTCGATCCTCATCGAGACCATGCGCCGCGAAGGATATGAATTCAGCGTCGGGCGGCCGGAGGTCATCTTTGTTTATGAAAACGGGCAACAACTCGAGCCACTGGAACGGCTGCTGGTGGATTGCGAGGAGCAATTCATGGGCGTGGTCACGGAAAAGCTCTCCCTGCGCAAAGGCAAGATGACCAATCTGGTCAACAACGGCCAGGGCCGGGTGCGCATTGAATTCTCCATACCCGCCCGAGGGCTTATCGGTTACCGCGACGAGTTTTTGACCGACACACGTGGCTCGGGACTGCTCCATTCCCGCTTTGACGGCTACGGCCCTTACCGCGGCGCCTTTCCCAGCCGTTACACAGGGTCCATAGTCTCCGATCGGGCCGGCACCGCGGTGCCGTATGCGCTGTTCAACCTCGAACCCCGGGGGCAACTCTTCCTTCAGCCCGGCGAACCGGTCTATGAGGGAATGATTGTCGGCGAGCACAACCGGGGACAGGATATCGACGTTAATCCGTGCAAGGAAAAGAAGCTGACCAATGTCCGGGCCTCGGGCAAGGACGAAAGCGTGACCCTGACACCGGTCAGACCGCTGTCGCTGGAATTGGCCATCAGCTTCATCCGTGAGGATGAACTCCTGGAAGTCACCCCCGAATCCCTGCGCATGCGCAAGACCGAACTCTCGAGCCAGAAACGCCATACCCAGTGGGCGCGACAGCGCAAAAACGACAGCTAGCCTCGCCCTTTTGCCCCAACTGCAAACGCCCCCTGCCGAAGCGGCAGGGGGCGTTTGCAGTTGGGGCTTATTGACACGGTGGGGAACAGGCTAAATCACAAGGCCTGTTTCAAAATCGACATCACATCCTCTTTGGTTGGTTGCTTGGGATTAAAAAGAGTACTTATTTCTTGCAACGCGTCGTCAGCGACACGGTCGAAGTGGTCCTGACGGACCCCGAGTGCCGACAGCGAGGGAATGGCCAAGTCTCGCCGCAACCGGCTGACAAGGTCCACGGCGGCCTGGGCGCTTTCTTTCTGCGATTGTCCGGTCACATCAATGCCTAAGGCGCGGGCGATTCCCCGCATCCGTTCCGGCACGGCCGGGGCGTTATAGGCCATAACATAGGGGAGAACGCAGGCATTGGCCACGCCGTGGGGCAGGCCGCAATGCACACTCAAGGGATGGGCAATGGAATGAACGAGGCCGAGGACCGCCGAATTAAAGGCGAAACCGGCCAGCATACTCCCCAAAAGCATATTTTCCCGTGCTTCCCGGTCCGTGCCGTCTTCGGTGGCGCGTTTGATATACTGGGCGATCAACTCTATAGCCTTCAACGCGTTGATGTCCGTGGGCACCATAGCTCCCTTGGACACATAGGCCTCAATGGCGTGGGTCAACGCGTCCATCCCGGTGGATGCGGTGATATCTGGGGGAAGTCCCACTGTGAGTTCGGGGTCCAGCAAGGCCATATCCGCCCCCACATGAGGACCACCGATGACCATTTTCTTTTTGCGCACCGTGTCAGTGATAATCGTAAACGAGGTCACTTCACTGGCGGTTCCGGCTGTGGTCGGCAGGGCCACCAAGGGCAACGTCGGAGCGTAGACCAATCCCAATCCATCATACTGAGTAATCGGAGCAGGGTTGGTCAGCAAAATATTGATCGCTTTTGCGCAATCGATGGAACTCCCCCCGCCGAGGGCCACC
Source organism: Desulfohalobium retbaense DSM 5692 (assembly GCF_000024325.1). Lineage (NCBI taxonomy): Bacteria > Pseudomonadati > Thermodesulfobacteriota > Desulfovibrionia > Desulfovibrionales > Desulfohalobiaceae > Desulfohalobium > Desulfohalobium retbaense. The sequence goes on from NC_013223.1 coordinate 1,479,840, forward strand.
AGACTGTCCACGCCCGCTTGTTTGGCCCAGGCTGCTGTCTCCTCAACAATGGTGTCCGGCGGATTGGCCAGTACACCGTTGTAATCAAACACTTCCAGACCTTGGTCCTCAAGACTTTGCCGCACCCCCTCTGTCAAGCCGGCTGCCTCCACCCCGGCATCATAAATGAACAGGACCTTGCTTCCGCCCATACCTGCTACAACATCGCCTGTACTCGACGCCACGCGGGGACCGAAACGAACCGCACTCGGCATAGCAAACTGAAATTCCATACGCCCTCCAGATAAAGTAACATGCACAACACAAGTCCCTCAAAAGATAGCCTCTACTCCGATTCAGAAAAATTGGGTCCAGCCTGGAGGGACGTGGAGTGTGCGTTTTTTCCAGGCCGTCAACAAAATTCCGGTACCAAGCGAGTTTCCGGATCCCAATGCAAAAACGTTCCGAGGGAAAAAGCGATATGTGGACAACCAAGTCCTCATTGCGCCGAGACCGGATTGCTGTCGGAACCAGCATCCGCGGCGACGAGGAGCGGCCGGGCTCGGAGGAACCGGGCGTTGATGGCCACGATCACCGTGGACAGAGACATGAGAACAGCCCCGGCGGCAGGACTGAGGAAAAAGCCCCACGGAGCCAGAATCCCGGCGGCCAACGGGATGGCAAAAGCGTTATAGCCCGTGGCCCAGAAGAGATTCTGGACCATCTTCCGGTGGGTCGCGCGGGCCAGAGAGACGATCCCGGCCACATCGCGGGGGTCGTTGCGGACCAGAACGATGTCTGCGGTCTCCATCGCTACGTCTGTTCCAGCGCCGATGGCCACGCCCAAATCGGCCTGGGCCAAGGCCGGGGCATCGTTGATCCCGTCGCCGATCATGGCGGTGACCAGACCGCGCTGCTGAACATCTTTGACCGTCTGGGCCTTATATTCCGGCAGCACTTCGGCAAAAACCTCGTCAATGCCGACCTCCGCGGCCACAGCGTCCGCGGTGTCCTGATTGTCTCCAGTCACCATGAGACAGCGGATACCCATTTTTTTGAGCACCGCAACCGCCTCCTTGGACGACGTGCGGATCGTGTCCGAAAGCGCCAACCCTCCAAGGACCTCACCATCAACCAGGACAAAGACCGCGGTCTTGCCCCGATCAAGAATATCGGAAAACGCCCCGGCGTCGTAGGCGATCCCCTGATCATCCAGATAGCCGGGACTGACCACCTGGACCTGCCGGCCTTCAATGCGTGCTGTCGCCCCCTGGCCCTTGATGGCTTCAAACTGCTCAATGTCGGGCACCTCGATATGCTTGTCGCGTAAGGTGGCCAAAACCCCCTGAGCGATGGGATGCTCGGATTGGCTTTCCACGCCGCCGGCCAAACGCAGGACCTCGCGGCGCTCGACCCCTTCGACGGCGTCCACGGCCGTGACCCGGAACGTGCCCTCAGTCAGGGTCCCGGTCTTGTCGAAAAGGACCGCTTGCAATCCCCGGGCCTTTTCAAACGCCCCGCGGTCGCGGATCAAAAAGCCGCGACCGGCCGCCAGGGATGTGGAGACGGCCGCAACAAGCGGAACCGCCAGCCCCAAGGCATGCGGGCAGGTGATGACCATAACCGTGACCGTGCGTTCCAGGGAAAAGAGGAAATCCCGACCAGCCAAACCGAACCAGACGAATAATGTCACCGCCCCGGCGGACAAGGCGATGATGGTCAACCACAAGGCGGCGCGGTCGGCAAGATTCTGGGATTTGGATTTGCTTTCCTGGGCCTGGTGGACGAGGTTGATGACCTGGGAGAGATAGGAATCTTCCCCGGTCTGTTTGACGGTCACGCTCAAAGCTCCGTCACCGTTGACGGCGCCGCCGATGACTTCCTCGCCTTCCTTTTTGGCAACCGGCGTTGCCTCCCCGGTCAACATGGATTCGTCCACCGAGGAAGTCCCGGATTCAATGACACCGTCGGCCGGGATCTTTTCCCCAGGCTTGATTAATATCCTGTCCCCGCTTTGCAATTGCTCGACAGTCACTTCCTCGGTCGTGGAGCCCTCCGTGTATTTATGGGCGGTGCCGGGCAGCAGTTTGGCGAGTTCTTCCAAGGCCGAGGAAGCCGCCATGACCGAGCGCATTTCGATCCAATGTCCCACGAGCATGATGTCGATCAGGGTGGCCACTTCCCAGAAAAAGGTCTTTCCGGGAAACCCCAGGGCCACGGCGGCGCTGTAGACAAAGGCCACGCTGATGGCCAACCCGATAAGGGTCATCATCCCCGGTTCTTTTTTCCGCAATTCTTTGACCAGCCCACCGTAAAACGGTTTGCCCCCGTATACAAAAATTGCTGTGGAAACGGCGAGCAGGACGTACATTTCTCCGGAAAAGCGGAACCAGTTCTCGAGTCCGACCAGGGCCTTGAACATCGGCGACAGGGCCAACACCGGCACGGTCAAAACAAGACTGATCCAAAACCGGTGACGAAAGTCCTGAACCATATGTTCGTGGTGCGACGCGTGGTCGTGGGAATTCGAGGAGTGGTGGTTCTCGTGCTCGCTGGACATAGTTTGCTCCTGGTTCACTGCGGCCTGTGGCCTGAATAGGACGAGATTTGGGGCGCTGGTCGCTCTTTGTTCAAAGACGTCCCAAGAAGACCGAGGCAAAGGGAATTTAGAAGTTGAACACCTTGGCCTCGGCCGCCATATCGATCAGATGGGGGCCGCCATCCAAGAGCATGTTGGGCAGAAAATGGGCTTCGTCCATTTGGCGGTTCTTGGCGCACGGCGTACAGATCCCAATGGGAACCTCATTTTCAACCAGATAGGACAGATAATCGTTCGGACAATCGCCCGTAACTGTCTTTTGGCTGAAATCACGATGCTTGTCGGCCCATTGCACGCCCTCGTCGATAAAAAACATGTTCACCGTATGCCCCTTCTTATGGGCGATGTTCGCGAACTGGCAACACCGGGTCAGGGCCTCATTCTCGTTTTTGGAAAGCACAAACAAAAAGGCGGCCATGTGCGAGTCTCCTTTCCTTGGGGAACTGCATCCCGTTTACTGATTGTCCGAACTGACATTCAGACACAAAAAAACGGGCAGAGCCCCCTGGGGAATCTCAGCCCGTTTGAAACACTCAACTGACCTGGACACCATTTTCTCGCGCCAAGTCGAGAGCCTTGAGCAGGTAAGCGATCTGTCGGCCGAGATTGCGCATATTGTTGATGCCTTCCGTATCACCGACCACTTCGTCCGGTTGGAGTCCGTATCCCAGATTCCAATACGTCGATCCCGGTAAAAACATTTCCGACATCTGGAACGGCTTTAAAATAGAGTCCATGACCCGGACGGCGCCGCCGCGACGGGCAGCAACCACACCAGCCCCGACCTTGCCGCGAAAGAGCCCGCCGTTTTGCAGGGCCACAAAACTGGACCGGTCCAAAAGAGCCTTTGTCTCAGCATTCAGATCAGCAAAATAGGTCGGGGCTCCGACGACAATGCCGTCGGCCTCGATCATTTTTTCCAGGTATTCGTTGCAATTATCTGTCTTGATGCTGCACTGGCGGTCCTGATTTTCGCGGCACTGCATACAGGCAATGCACCCATGCATGTTCTGCCCGCCGAGTTGGATGTACTCGGTGGCGATCCCATTGCCTTCGAGGGTGTCGAGCACGGTGCTAACCAGACGGGCCGTATTGCCTTCCTTACGCGGACTGCCATTGAATCCGATGACTTTCATATCCATCTCCTTTGAGCTGTTTCTCAGTTTGGAAAAATTCCATGCAGGAACGCCTCCCGGAACTGCGCCCCAGCCTGCAACCAGTCCTAAACCAGGGACGGACACCATGCAATTGGCAACCTTGTGGCAGCCACTTTCTTACTGCCTCAAAGTACCTCCGGAGAGGTCCCGCAACGGGTTTCAACACTAAATCACTTGACCTTGCTGTCAAAGGGGCTTTTGTGGACTTGTTCTGCTCCAGGTTTCCAGGCACAACTATGGTTCTGTCAGTAAAGCCGGTGTTTCCGGCCATCTCCCAAAAAGAGCCCGGAGAACCTTTTTGCCCTGCAGAAGGTGCCGCCAGAATCTCTGCAAACGATTCCATTGCACACCCCGGCAACCTCAGGAGGTTTGATCCATGCAACCGACGCCCTTCGATCCGGAATACGACTACCCGCCGCTCCCGTTCACCGAAGCAATCTGCCGCCTTGCTCGTGAATTGAAACGGGCGGGACTTCCCTGGCACGCCCATGTCGGCTGTTTTGTCTGGGATCCGGATCGGGCGCTGCCTGTGGAGTCACCGTTTCCGCATCGGATCTACTTCATCCTCAACTTGGGCCATTTCGTCAAACTCCTCGGCGACGTTGACACCTTGGAACGGTCCTTGGTCTGGCTGCCGACCTGGTATCAGATCCGAACCCTGGCCCAGGAGAGAGGGGTCCCGGTGCCGCAGGAACATTCGAATCCGGAAACCGACCTTCGGGACTTGTACAAGGCGGTGTTAACGCACTTGCAGAGCTGACACCGAACTGCGCCGCACAAAAAAAACGGCCGGATCCATGGAGGAACCGGCCGAGTGGAATTGTGTTTGTAGAAGCTGTTATTGGCCAACGGTGTGGCAGTCACGACAGCCTGTCGGGCCGACCTGCATTTCGGTGTGGCAGCCAACGCAGGAAGCGATATTCTTCCGGTTGTGGTAGGCATTGAACAGACTCATCTTCGGGCTGGCCGCGTCCACCTTGGGCTCGTGGCAGTTGGAGCAGGGCTGGTAGGTCCCGGTCTGTTCATACATATGGTGACAGTCGGTGCAGGCGCCAGTGGTCAGGTGCAATTCGTGGTCAAAATCCACGGGTGAATACAATCCCTGGGCCTTTCCTTTGGCGGCGTCCAAGGTGACCATTTGCGGCGGAACGCCGCTCCCACCGGAGGCCTCTTCCTCAGGAGCCTCAGCTGCGGCGGTTTCGGCAGGGGCTTCAGATTTTGTTGCGGACTCTTCAGCAGCGGTTTCCTGCTCTTCAGCTCCGGCCTGCTCGGTAGCGTCGTCCTCCACCTCTGGTGTCTCCGCCGCTTGCTTTGGTTCCGCCTTTTTTGCTTCAGCAGCCTCGTTTTCGGCAGCTTCGAGCTCTTCAAACGAAACGGATTCCAGTGCTTCGATTGTCATCTCATCTTCAAGCTTATCCATTTCCGAGACGGCAAGGCCTGTGATGGCCGTACCCAGAACAAGCCCAAACACCGCAAGACACCCGAATCCCCAAAACGGTAACAAACGTTTCATAGATCTCCACTCCTCCTTGTGGTCCATGCCGGCCACAGGGTATATCCCTTCCCGAGGCAACCGGGAGGGGGGTATCCGCACCACACAACGCAATGCACCCTCAGGCGGGACAGGACCAGTTCAACCTCGTTTCCCCCTCGGAACTATTGCCTTTCGGCTAGCAGAAAAGCCTGCGGCTTACAAGACGAACTTGCTTGATTTCAGTTGCTTATTTTCGTAAGCCTCACATATTGTGGCCAATTCCTCCCATAGCCGTTCCCGGTTCAAACGTCTGTGCCGTAGCGCCCAACCAGGAGACGATCGCCAATGCCCCTCAAATCATCCACGGATCAAGCCCAGAAACGCGCCTTTGTTCTGCTCACAGCCGGTGTATCCGCCGGATTCCTTTGGCTGGTCAAAGGATTTTGGCAGCCGGTTTTTTGGGGGATCCTTCTGGCCATCGTTTTTCAGCCGCTGTACCGGCAGGTCCTGCGCCTGTGTCACGGTCGCCAGCGCCTGGGATCCGTGATTACAGTGTCCAGTATCGTCCTGGGGGTAGTGCTGCCTCTTTTTGTCCTGGCCCTGGCGGTGATGCAGGAATCCCTGTCCCTGTATCAACAGGTCCTTTCCGGAAAAATCGACATCCAGCAACCGGTGCGCCTTGTCGAACAGTCTCTGCCACAGCTCGTAGACGGCTTGGAACGCATTGGAATCGACTTTGACCGGTTGCGGGAGATTCTCTCCCAAACCGCTCTGCGAGCCAGTCAGTTCCTGGCCAATCACCTCTTTCGCATCGGACAAAGTACGGTCCAGGTTCTGATACAGACACTTATCATGCTCTATTTATTGTATTTTTTCTTCAAGGACGGACAAGGCATTGTCAACGTCCTCGTCCGGACCATCCCTTTGGGCGACAGGCGGGAACGGCTGCTTTTCAACCGCTTTGCCGAGGTGGCTCGAGCCACAATCAAGGGGACCCTGGTCATCGGGATTGTTCAAGGCGGCATCGGCGGTGGGCTGTTCTGGATTCTGGGTCTCCAGGGCGCCTTGCTCTGGGGGGTATTGATGGTCTTGCTGTCTATCCTGCCGGTGGTGGGCTCGGCATTGGTCTGGGGGCCGGCCGGGATCATCCTCATCGCCACCGGGGCCTATCTGAAGGGTGGCATCCTGCTGGCCACCGGTTCGGTGGTCATAGGGCTGGCGGACAACATTCTCAGGCCGGCCCTGGTAGGGCGGGAAACCCGGCTCCCGGACTATCTGATTCTGCTGGCCACCCTGGGTGGACTGGCGGTTTATGGTCTGGCCGGGTTTGTTATTGGACCGGTGGTGGCGGCCCTGTTTTTGACGGTCTGGGAAATGTTCGGGCTCGAATTCGGCAAGGGCGACGTAGCGGCTGAAGAGGAGGGCGAAAAAGGGTTGTCGGATCAAACCGCAAAGTGCTAGTGCCGGAATGCTCCAAACGCTGGAGAGATAAAGACCATTTGATTTTCCGGTATTTCTCGCATAAAGTTTGACTTCCTTACACAATATCGATCCCATTGGGTGACCGAACGTGAGCATGAGCGAATCCACAGATTTCGACATCTGCCTTTTCCGCCAACCGATCCTGAACGTCCGCCTGGATGTCTGGGGATACGCTGTGGACCTGTGCAAAAGCAATGACCTGGAACACGGCGAATGCACGTCAGCCCTTTTGGACCCCGACGCCCTCCAAAACGGTTTACAATTGGCCGAGCATACCGCGCCCACCCCGACCATCAAATGCGTCCACCTGGATCAATCCCTGCTTGAAAACCATGAACGCGTTGAATTCCCCCCGGACACGCTGGTCGCCTTGAGCGAAAAAGCGACGCCGAACGCCGCTGTCCTCGCCCTGTGTGAGGCCATGCAGAACCGGGCATTGCTCGCCGTGGACATCGCCAGCAATACCGAACGATTGCAACCTTTTGTCCGTCTGGCGGACATCGCTATCGTTGATCTGCGCCAATTCTCCGAAGAGGGGCTGCGCCGCAAGGCCGCTCAACTCCACGAATGCAATGTCACGCTTTTAGCCCGCAATGTGGACGGTTACGCCAGTCTCCAGCAGGCCCGTGAACTCGGCTTCGAACTCTTCCAGGGCTTCTTTTTTACCAATTCACGGACGATCAGCCATAAGGATCTCTCCACCAGCCAAGTGGCCAAGCTCCAGCTTTTGGAGCAGTTGGGGCATCCGGACAACCTCGAAGAACTGACTCTGACCATCAAAAACGACGTCTCCACCAGTTACCGGCTGCTCAAGTACCTCAATTCCCCCGGCATGGGGCTCATGAACGAAGTCAAATCGATTCCCCACGCCGTGAAGCTCCTGGGCGAAAAAAAGATCAAGAATTGGATCCGGGCTCTGTTGCTCTCGGAAGTCATCCGGGATGACAAACCTGGGGAACTGATCAACCTCTCGGTCAGCCGGGCGGCCTTCTTGCAATATCTCAGCCAGCAAGCCAAGACCCCGTTGCCCCCGGAATCCATGTATCTGCTGGGGCTGTTTTCCCTGCTGGACGTCATCCTGGACCAGCCCATGAGCCAGGTCCTCAAGTATCTCGCCCTGGACGATTCCATCCGCTCGACGCTGCTGGGGGACAACACCCAGGACAGACAATGGCTTGATCTCGCTATCCGCCTGGAACGCGGCGATTGGACCGCTGTCCAGTTCCATCTCGCCAGCTTGGGGCTGACTGCTGACGAAGTAACCCAGGCCTATACCGCCGCTTTGATTCATACCCACAGTTTCTTTTCCCACAGTTAACAGGCCAGCACGAGCATCGCTGCGTATCCCGCTTCAACATCGCGAAGCACGCCCCTTGTGACGGACCAGGACAGGGGGTCGGCGAGCTGTCTGCCGCCAACGCTTCCTGCGTATCGGCCTGTTCCTGCTCTCACCGAACCTGCCCGCCCCCTTTATCACCACATGGCAGTGCACTGACAAGGATACCGGTCATCCAGCCGTGATCCGAGTCCGCGTTTTCCTCCCGTCTTTGCCCTTCTCTCCTGTCACGAAAATGTCACACAATGACAGCCTGAAAGCCATCTCCATTCTCTAACACCCTGAACGCAAAGAAAGAACTCAAAGCAGGGACGGGAAAAAAGGAGATCTCCATGCTGAAGAAGGTCGGCGTTCAGGCCAAGCTCACACTGGGCTGCATAGCCGTGGTTCTGGTCACTCTCCTGTGCACCAGTGCCATGAATGGCTGGTATTCCAAAAAAGGATATACAAAACAAGGCCATGAACTCCTGCAAGGGGTTTCGCGGACTTTGGTGGAGACCGTTCAGCTCAAACACGATCTGACGGTCAAGGCCCTGGACTCGGAACTCAACGTCTTTGACCTCCAGTTCAACCTGAAAGGCTTCCCGGTTATCAACCCCCTGTTTGAAAGCAAAATTGCCCTCCAAGGGAGGGGCCAAGAAGGGGAGACGGTTGTTTTGCCAGGACTCAAACTCGGCAACGCCTTTCTCAACGAGGACCACACCCTGGTGGACACGGTCCAGAAGACCGTCTCCGACGATGTCAGTGTCCTTTTGCAAAAGGACAAGCGGTTTGTCCGCATCTCAACCACACTGCAGGACAACGCCGAGAAGCGGCGAATCGGCGGCTTCCTGGCCCCGGACCATCCGGCGTCCCAGGCCCTGTCCTCAGGTGAACCATATACCGGCAAAATCCGCATCAACGGCAGGGCCTTCCTTGCGGCCTATCAGCCACTGATGGATTTGCGCGGCGAACAGGTGATCGGCGCCCTGGAGGTCGTGCGGCCCTTGCTCACCCCCCAATTAGGGCAGACTTTGCAACGCCTGAACGTCAATGGAAAAGGGTATTCCCTGGCCGTGGGCCCCTCCGGAAAAATCCTCCTGCATCCCGAGAGCGATCGCCAGGGGCAGCAATGGGACCAGACCGCTTTGGAGCGGAGCTCCCAAAAGAGCCAAAACGTCCACACGTATACCAGACGAGGCGACCAGCGACTGGCGGTCGTCAATTATTTTGCGCCCTGGGAGACGTATCTGGTGACCACCGTGGCACGATCCGCACTGAGTCAGGGCATCAATGAACGTGTACTCGCCGCCGCAGGCTGGAGCGCCGCTCCCTCTTTGGCCTTGGCCCTGATTGTCATCGGTCTGGTCAGCCGCCAGATCATGCGTCCCATCAAGCGCTTGGCCGAGGAATCCGAACGAGTGGCCAGCGGGGAGTCCGATTTCGCTTTTGAGCACGGCGTCAATGACGTCATCGGTCAAACCTCCCGGGCTCTGGACAGCGTTCTGCAGCAACTCAACAACCGCATGGCCTTTGCCCAATCTCTGCTGGACGGTATCTGCATGCCCTATGTGGTGGTTGACCGTGAGAACCGGATTACGGCCGTGAACGGCGCGGCCCTGGAAATTCTGGGCCGCGATGGGGCTCCCGAAGAGTATCACGGATGGCAGGTCGAGGAATTTGTCGACTGGCGGCAGGCGGAGTGGTTCATGACCCGGGAAGTGCTGGAAACGGAAGCATTCACCGAAAGCGAGGTCCAGTTGCGCCATGCCCGGCACGGAAGTTCTGTGGACCTCCGGATTTCGGCCAATCCCATCTACGACGCTGAAAATTCGCTCATCGGGGCCTTTGCCCTGTGGGTGGACATGAGTTCCGAGCGGGCCCAGCAGCGACGGATTACCGAATTGGCTCAAAGCACCCGCGACCAAGCCGAGAGCGGCGATGCAGTCGTCCAACAATCCATTGGCGTCATGCACGAGGTCCACGACCACGCCACCCGGTTACAAAACGACATGGGCGAACTCGAAGAAACGATCAATTCCATCAGCGGGGTGATCCATCTGATCTCCGGGGTAGCCAATCAGACGAACCTCCTGGCTCTGAACGCGGCCGTGGAGGCGGCCAGGGCAGGTGAGGCCGGCCGCGGTTTTGCCGTCGTGGCCCAGGAGGTTCGCAATCTCGCGGTACAAACCCAGCAGGCCACCAAGGATGTCGAGGCCCAGATCTCGGCCATCGAAGCCCAATCCAAGGCCACTGTCCAAGCCACAGCAAAGGCGGCCACAGCCGCGTCCCAGGCCAACGAGCTGGCCTCGCAGGCTGGGGAGGTGATGCAGAAGCTGGTCGCCGCGGTTCAGGAATCGGCCCAGGAAGTCCAATTTTCAATCCCGCAAGGGGAACACAAGGCAGGATATTGGGGCCAAAGTCTCGCTGCCCGGACCAATACATTGGTGCAGTGAAGCAACGCATCTTGGAGAAGAACCAAGCGCTTCTGAAAACGGTTGTATGCCTCCCTGGCTCGTCTGGCGACTCGTTTGTTCCCACCCTCACGCCGGACAGGCCTTTTCTTGAGGACTTGTCATTTGTTGGTTCCTTAGGTATCGCCATGCGCAAAGCCAAAAACGGCACTGCACAGCGTCCCCCTTTTTCACTGCCCTGGACGCCTCCCCCTCAGTTTCCACCTTTCGCCTCAAGCCGGCCAATACGTTGAGTCCAGCACCACGAGAGCACGGCTGGAGAGCCGAGGGAGTCCTGCCGCGTGACGGCGTTACTCTCCAAAGATGCCATCATGCGGGTGCCGTCATGTTGGAAGTCAATAAGGAGCACAGTTTGTGGCAAAACTCACTTTGGTGTGGTTCACCGATCCCGAACGGCCGTTTCGAACACTTTCGCTTGGGCGGGGGATGACCATCTCTCTGGCGATCCTGGCCAGCGCCCTTGTTCTCGCCGCCGCCATCCTGACCTGGACCACTGTCCATTACCGCCAGCAGGCCCGGGAGATGGCCGTTCGATACCAAGAGGCCGAACATCGGCTGGACAATCTCAAATCGACCTCAGCCCAGAGGCTGGCCCAAAAAGATGACCGTATCCAGGGGTTGCAGTTGGAACTCGACCGCTCCCAAGGTCACCTCCAGGACCTGCAGGCCAAATTGAGCGCCTCACACGAGGAGCTGCGGACCATCAAAGAGATGGAGCGCAAAGTCCGCCGCTATCTGGGGCTGGATATCAGCGATGAAAATCTCGCTCAGACCAAAAAGCAGAGTCACCAGGGCGGTTTTGGTCTGCCCCAGGACTGGACAAAGCTTCCCGAAAACGCGGCTGTCACAGCCCCCCCTGCGGTCAAACCGGCTGTGCTTTCCCATTCCGAGACTCTCAAACAGGGACTGGGGGAGGTGCTCCAGGCCCTGAAAGACCGCAACAAAGCTTTGCAGCACCTGCCGTCCATCATGCCTGTTTCCGGGGAAAAAACCTGGATTTCCTGCAGCTATGGGTGGCGCACGAACCCCTTCACGAACAAGCGGGAATTTCACGATGCCATGGACATCGCCGGTCCCTGGAAGACCCCGCTGATTGCTCCGGCCGACGGTACGGTGATCAAAGTCGGCAAAAACTATCTGGTCGGCAATTATCTGCGGATCAGACATTCCAAAGGCATCACCACCAGTTACGGCCACCTCCAGTCCGTGGCGGTCAAGGAAGGGCAAACGGTCCAGCGGCGCGATGTCATCGGCTACATGGGCAATACCGGCCGCAGCACCGGGACACATGTCCACTACAAGGTGGTCAAGGACGACAAGGCCACCAACCCCAGATATTATATTCTCGATCGCCGGACGAATTCCCTTGGGCTGCATTAGCCGGTGGCAAGCCCAGCCCGTATCCCGCACCCCGTTTGTAGCACCCAAGACAGAGCGAGAAAACGGTACCCTTCGCCGGATCCTCCGGTATGTCGCCGGGCTGTCTTCGGAAAATACACAACGGGGTGACAGACAAAGCCGGCCGCAGGAGGCGCGGCCGGGAAAAGGAGTCGTATGTTCAAGAAAAAACACCAACCCGAACAACCGAAGCCCTCAAAAACCCCGACCTTGATCGGTGGCAATACGAATTTTGAAGGCCGGTTCTCCGGCAGCGATGACATCTGCATCGAAGGCCAATTTACCGGAGAGATTGCCAGCGAAGGCAGCGTCTATGTCAATCAGAACGCGACCATTACCGCCAATATCCGGGCCACCCATGTCTACGTTCACGGCCGGGTCCAGGGCAATGTCGCGGCCCGGGAGCAGCTCAACATCGGCGAAAACGGCCGGGTGGACGGCGATGTGGAAACCAAGGCCTTGACGGTCTTGACCGGTGGTCATCTGGAAGGCAGTTGCCGCATGTTCAATGAATCCGCGGAGGACAAGGAGGCTCCCTGTCCTCCAACCCCGGCCTGGGATCTGGCCGCTTCTGTGCCCTCTGAATCCGACGACGAGAATGAGGAAGACACCGGGACATCTGCTGCTGTCTGACCGTTGCGAGTCCATACTGCAAAGAAAAGCGCCATCCGGATGACCGGATGGCGCTTTTCTTTGGCGAACGCTACAGAAGGAAAACAGGCTTAGCAGGCCGGGGTGCAATATTTGCCGGCGCCTGGCCACGCCTGTCAGACGTGTTCGGCTCTGGAACTCCATTCCGCGCTCCGTTTCCGCGATTGCCCCCGGGTCAGGACCACGCCGGTCATGACCGCCACTGCCGCCGGCAGATGGACCAGCCGCAACGGCTCGTGCAGGACAACGGCCCCGCATACGGCCGCGACCAGCGGCACGAGATTCATATACACTGCCGTTCGGGCCGGTCCGACTTTTTTGACGCTCGAACTCCACAACACGTAAGCGATGCCTGTGCCCAGAACCCCGGCACCAAAGACGCCGGTCCACGCGGAAGGGGTGACAGTGGACCAGGAAAATCTGAACAATGCCGGACCGAGCATCAAACACAACAAGGTACTGCCCCACAGGGAGGCCAGAGCAGTGAAATGGACCCGGGAGGCCGATTCGGAGACAAAACGATTGCCCACCGTATAACCGGCCCACATGAGCATGGCCAGGAACATAAGCATATCCCCTTGCAGGTCGGCAATGCCCACAGTAGAAAGGGAGCTTACGGAGACCAGGGCGATACCAGCGAACGAACACGACAGCCCAAGCCAATCCTTCGCCCGCAAGCGCTCCAGTCCCAAAAGAGCGCTCATGCCGCCGACGGCCACTGGTGTGGCCCCAAAGATCAATCCAGCGTTGGCCGCGCTGGTCTGGCTCATGGCCAGGGAAAAAACATACGGGAAACACCCCATGCCCAGACCGCCGAGCAACAGGGCCAGAACATGGTCCCCCCGTGTCAACCTGGAGTGGGGGCGGTGCCGGAGCAGAATCCCGGCGCAGACCGTCAGCGTTCCGGCCGCGGCAAAGGTGCGCATGGCTGCGAAATTGAGCACCGGAAAGCTGGGCAGTCCCAGTTTGGTGAACAGGAATGTCATACCCCAGGACACGACAACGAACAGCAGCAGTCCGTCCTGGCTCACCTCCGGATACATCGGTTTGTTCTTCAACATAGGTCTCCTCCTCTCCTCTGAAATATATCCGGAAGATAGTCCCCAGAGGTGGAGGTGACCAACGCAAAAACGTGATCTCTCTATAAGCAAAGGGCATAGATCTTGCTAGATAAGGATATTGACAGCCAACTCCTGCGCGCGTTTGTGACCGTGGCCGAACTCGGTAGTTTTACCCGGGCCGCGACGAAGCTCTATCGGACCCAATCAGCGGTGAGCATGCAGGTCCGCCGGCTGGAGCAGCAACTCGGCAAGAAACTGCTGGCCCGTTCCAGCCGGCAGGTGACTTTAACCAGCCTGGGGGAAATGGTCCTGCCGTATGCGCGGCGCATCCTGCGCATCCAGGAGGCCATGCTCAACGAAGTCGGACAGGAGCAGATCTCAGGCAAGGTCCGTCTGGGCATGCCCGACGATTACGCGGCGTATTTCCTGCCCCAGGTCCTGTCCCACTTCGGGTTATTGTACCCGAATATCCAAATGGAGATTTTCTGCGAACTCAGCCGGAATCTGGAACCGATGGTCCATTCCGGAGAAATCGACCTGGCCGTGGTCACCCGGCACCCGGAGAACGCCAGCGGACGCTTCGTCCGTCGTGAACAACTCGTCTGGGTCGAAGACGCCCAAGCCTTTGCCCACGAGCAGCAGCCACTGCCCCTGGCCCTCTTTCCCGAAGGATATTGCGCCTTCCGGCTCCAGGCCCTCAAGGCCCTGGAAAACGCGGGCACCCCGTGGCGCATCATTTGCGAAAGCCGCGGTTTGGCCGGGATTCGGGCCACGGTCAGCGCCGGTCTGGCCGTGACCGTCGTGACCCGGAACACCTTGTCGCCGACCATGCGCATCATCGGTCCGGAACAGGGATTGCCGGATCTGCCCGAAATCGAAATCGGGTTGCTCACACCGGGGTGGGGCGAGGACGAGGCAACAGATGTCCTGGCCTCGCACATTCTCGAAAGTCTGCGCCACGAAGGGAATGGCACGGCCACCCCAGAGGTCGAACCGCTCTCCAACGAACCCAGCGCCCCGCGGGGTATGTAGAAAGCGGCTGCTCAGGAGGCCGGGAATTGAGGGTCAAAGGCCCCTCACACGTCTCGCATTGTCAAAGCAAACAGGGAGGCAATGGAGATGACCAAAGAAAACATGCGTGCGGACCAGGGCGAAGGGGAGGGAGAACAACAAGCGCGCCCGTTTCGAGATAACACTCAAAAATGGTAGCGGATGCCTGTGGTCAGAGCATTGCTGCCGCCTTCATCCCCGAAGACCCCATAGGCAGTGGAACGGTGGTGGAGGCGAAACAGGACAGACCACGGGGACTGAGGCAGGGCAAGGGTCGTCTCCAGGTGCCAGTACAGTAGCAGGTGTCGCGAGGAGGGATTGATCTCCTCTTCGGCTTTGGGGCGTTGGGTCGTGACTGAGGGGCCGGCCCCGAAACCAACACGTTGCCGTAATGTCTCATTCCAGGGGAAACGGTGCCAATTCAAGGTCAGCACCGGCAAATTGAACTCCCAATGCTCCTGAATCCCGAAATGTTTGGCCACATTGGCCTCCACCCCGATCGACCAGGGATCGCTGCTTTCTCCCCACAGACTGCGCTGGACTGCTGCGACAATCAGCTGCGACTCCACGAAATCAGCCTGCCCGCCAATCGACTTGCGCCAATCCTCATCCGTCAGCGCCCCGCCGTACAAGCTCAGGGCATAGCTGGAATCCGCGCTTTCAGGCCCGGGCGTTGCTTCGCTTCGACCCAGGCACGGGGAGACCAGAACCACGACCAGGGACAAAAGGCCAATGACCAGTGCGTGCCGCATAGGTATTCTCGTTATGGTTTGCGCGTTACGCAGCCTCTGGATTCCATTTGTGGGGCCCGTTTTTCCTTTTCGCTTCCATATTTTTGTATCTAGAAAGGACCCTTTCAGGTGTCAATCCAAGCCGGTGTCCCCTGGATCCTCATCCAAGGGAAACAGCTGTAAAAAAAACGGCAGGGCCGAACCCTGCCGTTTTGCACCACCCGTTGTTTTTTTGCAAAATCAATATGTTGAGCCAGAGGATGAACCGGAGTTGGAGTTGGCCACAATCGGCTCGATCACGACTTCCACTCTGCGGTTTGCTGCCGGATCCGAGGACACGGGCTGGGTCTCGCCGTACCCGACAGTGGAAACCCGGCGGGGATCAACGCCCTGCTGGACCAGGACATCCTTGACCGCTTGAGCCCGTCGCCGAGAAAGATCCATATTGTACTCTTCCGAACCGCTGGCGTCGGTATGGCCTTCAACGCGGATACGGGTCTGGGGATACCGGTTGAACACCGAGGCAGCCCGATTGAGTTCACTCACACCGCCGGGTTTGACCCTGGCAGAGTCGAAATCAAACAGGACATTGCTGTCAAAGGTCGCCCGCAGGATATCCTGTTCCCGGCGCACGCTGGCGGCGCGTTCCTGGGCCAGGGCGTTGCGCAATTCCTGTTCCTGGCGGTCCATATAGGCGCCGACCCGGTTCCCGGCAATCCCGCCGAGCACGGCGCCGATACCGGCTCCGATCAAGGTCCCTTTGGTGTCCTTGCCGATCGCTTGCCCCAGAATAGCTCCGACCCCGGCACCGGCAGCAGTGCCGATGGCCGTACCGCGTTGCTGTTGATTCGGTGCAGTAGCGCAACCGGCCAGGACCAAGGCCAAAGCCAGAACACAAACAATGCTGAAACTCGTTCGCCGCATGGAAAAACTCCTCTTGTTTCGAGGCCATGAGTTTTACATCACGCTAAGAGGCCGAATTCCTCAAGCGTTCTTTATTGATAGCCTTCCGAGACAGAGAAATCAAGCTCGTGACGCAGGTGGTCCAGTCCGAGCCGTTCAATGAAGCGGGCCGTGCGCTCCTTTTTCCTCGCTTGCTCGGCGTAGACACGCAGACAGGCCTGGACACAGGCAACAGCCTGCTCATCGGACAAATCCGTGGCCACCGGGTCCCCAAAACGCGGTTTCCAGGCAGCATTGCCTCCGAAAAGCACAGTCCAACCCTTTTTCCGACCCACAAGGCCGATATCACGGACATGGCTCTCGCCACAGGAGAACGGACACCCTGAAACCCCGATCTTGACCTTGGCCGGCAATGCCATAGGGCCAACGAGCGCTTCCAGGCGGGCCCCGAGCCCCATCGAGTCCTGAACTCCGTACATGCAGGTTTCCACCCCGGGACAGGCCTGGACGTAATGGACGCAGATGGTGCCCAATTCACCCAATTCCTCCTGCACGGCCGGAAAATCTTCGGCCCGCAACCCGATGAGGATCAAGCGCTGACCCGAGGTCATTTTCACAGTCTGCACATTGAAACGGCGCGCCACTCGAGCCACTGCCTCCAGGATTTCCGGGGTCAGGACTCCCAGTGGGGTGCGCGGTTTGATGGCATAAGTGGTTTTGTCACGCTGAAGAATAGCCCCTTGAGGCACGTTACTCATAGTCTCAATCCTGTTGGTTACGAATGGTTTTCGAGTCATATCCGGGCCACACCGAGAAACACGGCGTGCAGGGCCACGATCAAGACCACGAAGGCTTGGTGCGCGGCGCCCGCAGACAATCCCGGGAAGTCCAACCGGAGTTGTCCCTCCGGGCAGGCGGCAAGGCAATCACCGCACAGGGTGCAGGCCAGCCCGGGACGTCCCCGCTCAAAATCTTCGGTATCCAGGGCATTATAGCGGCAGACGCGCTGGCACCGCCCGCACCGGCTGCAGCCGCTACCGATCCTGAGTCGCCACGGACTCAGGCGGGAGAGGATATTGGCCACAATGCCGATGGGGCAAAAGGTCGTGCAATGGACCATCATGCCCTGGCGCCGCGAACCTACAAGCATGACTGCGACGCCGGCAAGCCCGAATCCACCAGCCATCGCCACCGCCAAGCGCGGTTCCAGGCCAAGCGCACGCAACCCCCAGGCCGTGGCCACGACAACAAACAGCAGTATCAGCCGAAGCCAAAGGGTCCAGCGCGGCGGGGCAGCGGGGCGTTTGCCACCACTCCGGCTCAAGCCGTCGTCCCAAGCGCCGATATAGCACAAATGACTGCACCAGGCCGGCCCGACGAGCAGCACGGTGACGGTAAACAAAACAGGCATGAAGAGTCCACCGCCGCGATAGACTGGGCCCGCAGCGATAAGCGCCGGGACGGGAAGATGGAGGTCTCCGCTCATAAGAAACTGTTCCAGGCCAGCGAGTCCCAAAGCGAGTTGGGCGAAAAAAACCACAGAAAAAAAGCCCCAAAGCCGTGGCCGCCACTGGAGCCGCTGTTCGGGATCGAGAAATTTGGTCCCGGCCCAAACCGCATAGAGCCCAAGCACCAGGATTTCCAGCCACCCCGAGCCGGGCCAGAACCGGTCCGCCAATAGTATGGGAAACGGCGTGCTGCGCCGAGCCAGGGCGAGCAAGACCACAGTGAGCAGAAAGATCGCAGCCAGGGGGCCTTGCTGGGAGCGATGGCGGGGGGAGATCCGTTCAGCGCTGGAATGGACAAAGAGCCATCCCGTTGCCGCAGTCACCGTAAACACGGTGCCGAGAATCCCGGCCAGCCGGGCCCACGGCGCCCCAAGGGCCAGTCGGAACTGCACCAGCTCCACTGTGGTCGTGCCCCAGATCCAGACACCCCAGAGACAGGCCGCTGCTACAACCCAACGCACCCACGCCTGACGGGTCAGGACAAGCCCGCCCAGACCGAGCCAGGCCCCGCTCAGGCCAAAATCGCCGAGGCGAAGACTGTGGGCAGCCAGCAGCAGGCAGACCAGCACCCCCAGACTGCGGCGCATCACGGCTGGGCGCATATCTCCTCCGACAACGACCCCGGACCGGGATGGAAAAGAGCTACATGCCCTTGAGCGACCAGTGTTGCAGCCAGGGCGGCGCGTTTGGCACCCAATCGGGTCCGGGGAGACCAGTGTTCGGCCCACCACGCCGCCGTGGCCGAGAGAAGGTCCAGGGCCTGCTGATTGGAAAAGAGTCCGGGAAGTTCCAGCGCCAACTCGGGATGACGCCCCAACCGTCCCCCAATCATGACCCGCCATCCCGACAGGTATCCCTCAAGGGCCCTTTCCGTACAGACTCGCTGGCAAGCCCCGCATTGCATGCAGGTCAAGGGGTCGATACACACGCCCGCCAGATCGAAATGCAGAGCCCCTTCGCGGCAGGCGGCCAGACAGTTGCCACACAAGGTACAGCTTGTCCTTTGACACCTGGGGCGCACCGCCCGGATAAAGCCGATATCAGCGATGGGAGGGCGAGAACACCCATTGGGACACCCAGCCACGCTGATGCGCAATCTGTCGTGGGCCTTGGCAGGGCTGCCGCCGGCTGGCTGACAGACCCCGGGCCAGGGTGTGGCCTGGACCGCTCCGGCCATCCTGTCCGCAATCCCCGGGGAATCGATAAGGGTCCGCGGACACCCGCCACCGCGAACCCCCCGGCAGATATTGATTTCAGTCGTGGAATCCTGCATAGATCACCAAACCAATGTTTCCCCTGATAGGGGGGTTGTGCCTGCTGCCTGATTGTTGAAAAATTCGTATAGCGCAGGTCGTTCAGCAATCCCAAGGGACTGCGAGAAAACGGTCAAGGTCGCAGCGTACGTATTTGTACCCAGGAATTTGAACCTGTTGCAATTTCTGCCATTGGGAGATTGGCAACGGCCAGCTCCAGCCAGACCACGCTGCACGTCCACCCCCAAAAAAGAGCACATGGATTGCTATGGAAACAACCCAGACATTGCGCCAGGCACCGCTTTTCACCGGCCTGACCGACGAGCAGCTGGAACGGTTGCAGGGCATCAGCCAACGCCTCAGTTTTGAACGCGGCCAGACCATTTTTTCCGAAGGAACGGAAGCCGCCGGGTTCTACGTCGTCTTGTCCGGACGGATCAAGATCTTCAAACTCTCTCTGGAAGGCAAGGCACAGATCCTGCACATCTTCGGTCGGGGCGAACCGGTCGGCGAAGTGCCCGTCTTTGCCGGACAGACTTTTCCAGCCAACGGCGAAGCCCTGGAGAAGGCCGAAGTGGCCTTTTTCCCGCGCAGGAAGCTGCTCGAGCTCTACACCTCTGATCCCTCGCTGGCCATGAATATGCTTGCGGTTCTGAGCCAGCGGCTGCGCGAGTTCACCAGGTTGATCGAAAACCTGTCCCTCAAGGAAATCCCTCAACGGCTGGCCGCCTATCTCGTCGAGCGCCAGCATCAGCTCCCGGAGACAAGCGACGTGACCCTGGACGTCTCCAAAGGGGTTCTGGCCAAGATCCTCGGGACCTCCCAGGAGACCTTGTCCCGAATTTTAAACAAGCTGAGCGAGGCCGGCATCATCCAGGTCAAAGGACGCCGGATCAGCATTCTGGACCCCGATCAACTCGAAGAGGTCGCCGAGGGGGAGATCCGGCTCTAACAAAAAAAGCGTCCCCCACGCTTCAGACCTCTCGAGATAAACTCCCCAGCTCATCTTTTGCGCCGGCACCCTTTGGGGTGTGCCGCACGGCTGCCTGACACGGTGTTTTGCAACAGGGCTCCTGTCCACCACTTCCAGTAAAAGTCCGCTTCGTCAGGGCAACGTCTGACGAAGCGGTGATTCTGGAAACGGATGGGCACCCGCGCGGCCGCCTGGTGCCTTTCTATTGGGCCATGACCAGTTCCTGACCCGGCAGCGGCTCACGGGAGAGGATTTCCCCGCGGGTGGAGACGAGCACATTTTCCACAGGCACCTCCACGCCGGTTCTTCGGCGCGCCTCGGCCACGATTTTCGGCAGGCCCGAACAGCAGGGCACTTCCATATGCAGCACGGTCACCGAACGGATATCGGCCTTGGTGAAAATCTCGACAAACTTCGCGATATATTCTTCGGCATTGTCGAACTTGGGGCAGCCGAGCAAGGCCACTTTGCCTTGCAGCAAGGAATGGTACTCTCCGCAGGCCACAGGGGCGCAATCGGCGGTGACCAGGAGATCGGCTTGGTCCAGAAACGGCGCATGCGCGGGGACCAACCGGATCTGCACCGGCCAGTGCGACAAACTGGAACCACTCTGCGTGGTCGGCGCATTTGCCTGCTGACACGGCGAAAAGGAATGCAGCTGGCGAGAGGGGCAACCGCCGGAGGAGGGCTGCTGGACAGCACGCCCCTGCGCGGCGAGGAGTTCCTCCACAGCCTTTTCATCAAAGGGGTCGGCTTCACGTTCGATCATGGTAATCGCCCCCTGAGGGCATTCGCCCAGGCAATTGCCGAGGCCATCGCAATACTTGTCCGCGACCAGTTTGGCCTTGCCATTGACGATCTGGATGGCCCCTTCCTCACAGGAGGGCACACACTGGCCGCAGCCGTCGCAAAGGTCTTCGTCGATATGGATGATTTTTCTGGTGGTCTTCATGGTCACTCCTTTGTGGATGTCAAAAAAGCTAGTCGGTGTCGTCGAGGCCACCATGCCCCACCTGCAGAAATGCGGCTTTGACGCGGATCAAATTTGGCGAACATCCTCGGTTCTTTGACGGATCCAGTGGATTTTTGGAGTTTGCCGTCTGAAATTCCATGCCCTGTGACGAAGAGCCACATCCTCATAGCCTGAAAAGCCCTGAAAACTCCCTTTTACGATTCGCCCCGGGCCCGCGTCTCCCTGGCCGACCGAAGGCAAGGGCACCAACCACGCAAGGGCCCAAACAAGCGCCAGCCGATGACCGCAACATGCCGCCAATCGCCTCTGTCCCCTGCGTAAACCCAGCGACTGCTTCTTCCCTTGCCTTCACAACGATTTCGGGATAGATATGGAAGATGCGGGTTTTGCGCACAGAGCGGAAACTCGCATTTCTTTTGTCCTGAGCCCCCGAGGCACGACTCGTTTTTTGGAGAACACACCATGACCCCCAATGCACACCATTTTGACGTTATTATTGTCGGTGGCGGACCGGCTGGTCTGTTTGCCGCCTATTATCTGGCCGAACATTCGGACAAGAAGGTCCTGCTGCTGGAAAAGGGAAAAGACCCGCGCAAGCGGTATTGCCCGATCACTGCGGAGCAGGAATGTCTGCGCTGCCAACCGTGCAACATCCTTTCCGGTGTCGGTGGCGCCGGGCTGTTTTCCGACGGCAAGCTCAATTTCATCCACAAATTGGGCAAGACCGACCTGACCCAATTCATCTCCAAGCCAAAGGCCCAGCGGCTGATCGACGAAACAGAGTCGATTTTCAACACCTTTGGCATGGACGGGCCGGTCTTTCCCACTGATATGGACACAGCCCGGGAAATCCGCAAACAGGCCCGCAAAGACGGCATCGAACTTTTGCTGATCAAGCAAAAACACCTTGGCAGCGATTGCCTCCCCGGCCATATCGCCGGCATGCACGATTATGTGGAACAAAAAGGGGTGCGCATCCACTGCAACGAATCCGTGGAAGAAGTGCTGGTGGACAACAACCGTATTCAAGGCGTGCGCACCAGCAAAGGGAACTATACTGCCGAGTCCGTGATCCTCGCTCCGGGACGCGTCGGCGCAGAGTGGATGGGCAAAATCGCCCAGGGTTTGGATATTCCGCTCAGTCAGCGGGGAATCGAGGTCGGGGTCCGGGTCGAGGTCCACAACGAGATCATGCAGGACCTGACCGATGTCATCTACGACCCGACCTTTTTCATCCAGACCAGCAAATACGACGATCAGACCCGGACCTTTTGCACCAACAAGGGCGGCTTCGTCTCCCTGGAAAACTATCAGGACTTCGTCTGCGTCAACGGGCACGCCTACCTGGACAAAAAATCCGAAAATACCAATTTCGCCTTCCTGTCCAAAGTCGTGCTCACTGAACCGGTCACGGACAACCAGGCCTACGGAGTCTCCATTGGCAAGCTGGCCTCGCTTATCGGGGGCGGCCGTCCGATCCTGCAACGCTTCGGCGACCTCAAACGGGGACGCCGTTCCACTTGGCACCGTATCCGCAAGGGATATATCGAGCCGACCCTGAAAAATGTGGTCTGCGGCGATATCGCTATGGCCTTGCCGGAACGGATTTTGACCAATCTCGTGGAGGGATTGGAAAAACTCAACCACGTCGTTCCCGGCGTCGCCAATGAAGAAACCTTGCTGTACGCCCCGGAAATCAAGTTTTTCGCCACCCAGGTCCAGACCAACAGCCGCCTGGAAACCAAAGTGCGCGGCCTCTACGTCGCAGGCGACGGTCCCGGTGTGGCCGGAAATATCGTCTCCGCCTCGGCGACAGGCTTGATGCCGGCCAAAGCTATCTTGGGACACGAGATCTAGCAGCCGCCGCAAACCATCTTCACGCAGTCCCGGCAAAAAATGTTCGGTTCAGCGAATCTGTCAGCCGAGATCCGTGGTCAGCGACCAGATACAATAAAGGCGGGCACCAGCAGGTGCCCGCCTTTATTGTATCTGGTCGCTGAGTCTTTCAGCCAGCCAAGCACGCTTTACTTTCCAGCCAACTCCTCCCACGCCAAAGGAAGCAGACATTGGAAACCTGAAGGGTCGTCGGTTTCGCATTGCTCCCGACACCCCACACATTGGAAACTGTTCTGGCCGTGGTGGATATACCATTTAGCCCGTTCAGGATGCGGACAGCGGAAAAAATCGTAGACTTCCGGTGCCACCGCCCCGGCGAACGGAATATACCCGGCCTGTGTTAAATACTCCAAAAAGCGCATATCTGTTGTCTAGCCTGTCAAAGGGGGGCTTGCCAAGTCTGAAGCCGTTTACGAATGCAGACTGCCTTGACGAAGTGGCGGGCCCATGGACAAATTCCGCTGCGCGAGTTATCTCACGAATGAAAAGGAGACAAGGGCGCGAGCTCGATGATCCTTGTCAGACGCACAATCCTTTGGCGCATTGCCCCATGAACCGGCTTCCAAGGCTGCAAAGGACGGGGTTGGACAACGGACCGCGTCCTTTTGCACCAAGACACGGAAAGGAGGACTACCCATGCCACAGAGTCTGCATTGTGTACTGAGTGGAAAAGTTCAGATGGTCGGTTTTCGCACCTGGGCCCAGGACCATGCTCGAAGCCTGGGACTCGGTGGTTGGGTCCGCAATCTGCACGATGGGCGGGTGGAGATCCTGGCCCAGGGTGAAATGGAACAATTGGAGAATTTCAGAAATCGCATCCTGCAGGGGCCCTCATTGGGGCGGGTCGATAAGGTGGAATGCGATTGGATAGATTACGATAAATCCTTTGACAAATTTGAACTGCGTCGCTGAAGCGATTTCCCGGCACCGCGTCACATAGAGCAGCGTCGGGGCACGAGAGTGATATGGCTGGCAAGAAAAACAAAGCCCAATACGAATGTATGGCGGATTCCCTGGCTGAGGAAACCCTCAAGGAAGCGGCGGACAGTTTTTTCGGCCAACGCCGCAGTATTGAAAACGCCCTCCAGGAATACCAGGCCAAGGTGGAGCAGTTGCGGGAGATTCAGAAAGAGGTCTTCCGCAGCCAGGCCACACTCTATTTCCTGCTGCGCTCTGGCAATCCGCCGACAGTACGGGGCTTTTACACCTCTATAGGCGTGGATCCGGATGCGGTGCCCATACCGCCCGAGAACACCCCACCGGATCTGGGGTGCCTCCGGGTGCCATGGGGCATCCGGACCAAGAGCCGCTACGGCGCTCTTGTCCGCGAGACCTATGCTGAGGTGGTCCAGACCGCCCACGCCTACATGTACGGCCGCTATTACAATGATCCCGAGAATCCCCGCTGCAAGCGGGTGACTGTGCATTACAAACAGCTAGAGCGCATGTGCCGGGAGATCACCGCCAAGATCGAGCAAGCCAATCAGTTCAACACCCCCAGCCAGGCCTTGCAATTTTCCAAACAGCTCAATGTGGAACAAACAGAAAAGGAATCCCTGGCGGGCATTCCCCTGCAATACAATCTTGACGAAGATATGGCCTTTGTCGCTCCGGATTTTACCTGTGCCCGTCTCGACGCCTATCCCGACTTCCCAAAGGCAAAAGAGGTCGACAGCCACATCAAGTCGTACGCGGCTGAACTGTACGCCCAGGCCCCAAAAGAGATTGAAACCATCATCACTACGGTCAAGAAGACCAAACCTGCCTCCGGCTGAAGGGGGCGAGACCTTCTTGTTCCGGGCCAATGCCAGAATCTAAGCCCTCAAAGGAGTTGAACATGGCCGACATCCTCGGTATCAGCGGGAGTCCCCGTCGCGGTGGCAACAGCGACGCCCTGGTCCAGACCATCCTCGCCGGCGCGGCAGAGACCGGCACCTCGACCAAAGCCTTCGCTTTGCGCGATATCCAGTTTTCCTCCTGCGTCGGCTGTGAGCGGTGCCGTAAAGACAAGGCCTGCACCCGGTTCATAGACGGCATGAATGTCGTCTATCCCGAGTTCGAGGCGGCCAGAGGACTGGTTCTGGTTTCCCCTGCCCACAACTACAATATCACCGCCTTGATGAAGGCCTTTATCGATCGCCTGTACTGTTATTACGACTTCACCGACGACCGGCCCCGGGTCTTCTCCAGCCGCCTTGCCGGGCAAGGGCGCCAGGCGGTGGTCGTTGGCATCGGCGAGCAGCCGGAACATGAAAACGCGATGGGCATAACCATCGAAATGCAGACCAAGCCGCTGGAGGCCCTGGGCTATGGTATTGTCGACACGCTGACCGTGTATTCCGTGTTCGACGCTGGTGGCGTGAAACGACTCGAGGAGACGATGGCCGCGGCCCACCGCATGGGCCGGAGTCTTGCAGAACACCTGCCATAAAAGCATCCTGCGGCACAACTTCCAGACAAGCTGTCCTGTTTATATCCGCCGTCCATGGGCGGCGGTGCGGGCCTGAGAGGCCATAGCAGTGAACGACAACGGCCGGCATCCTTTCATCCAGGGTTGCCGGCCGTTGTCGTGTGCAAAAAGGGCGATCAGTGACGAACCAGATCCCATAGGGCCTGCATATTGGCCACATCCTCGTGCAGGTCCTTGCTCTTCGGGGTTTCCAGGATAAACGGAATCTGTGCCAACGCGGGATCATTGACCACGTTGGCGAATCCCTGGGAACCGATCGTTCCCCGGCCGATATGCTCGTGGCGATCTTTCCGGCTCCCGAGTTCCCCCTTGGAATCGTTACAATGAACGCACTGCAAGCGGTCGAGTCCGAGGATGCGTTCGAATTGGTCCCGGGTCTGCTGGTAGCCTTCTTCAGTGCGCAATTCGTAGCCGGCGGCAAAGACGTGGCAGGTGTCAAGGCAAACGCCGAGGCGCTCAGGATACTGGGAATGCTCGATGATCCAGGCCAGTTCCTCGAAGCGGGCGCCGAGGTTGGTGCCTTGTCCGGCCGTGGTTTCCAGCAGGACCATGCCCCGGCTGGTTTCCGATTCTGCAAAACAACGGTCCAAACGGTCCACGTAGCGTTGCAACCCCTTTTCCGGACCGTCGCCAAGATGCGAACCGGGATGGGTGACCAGACCTGATATGGACAGGGCCTCAATCCGCCGCAACTCTTCGGTAAAGGCGTGAATGGACTTCTGGACCGCCTCGTCTTTGTTCCCGGCCAGATTGATGAGATAGGAGTCGTGAGCGACCACAGGATACTCTCCCCAATCCTCCCAGGCAGCCAGAAAATCGGCGACTTCCTGGCTGCTGAGCGGCGGGATTTTCCATTGGCGCTGGTTGCGGGTAAAAATCTGCAGCGCTGTCCCCTGAACAGCCCGGATGTGCTCGAAGGCGTTACAGAGATTGCCGGCAATGGACATATGGGCCCCGAGATATTGCATGAACGAGCCTCTCTGACTGGTGAAAAATTTCGCCTACCGCAGGTCGTTCACCCCCCAAGGGACGGCGACAGAAAATTCATGGTCGCAGCCGAGATATTCGTACCGACGAGTCTGAACGTATTCCAGTTGCTACCATTTTGAAATCTTCAACGGCCTGCTCTGCCTTGGCGTTGTCTGCTTGCGCTTGAGGGGCCGGATTCAGCCAGGCACCCCCAGCCCTACAATTCAACCGTGGAGACCAAGGCGCACCCTGGCCTTGTCCTGCTCGGAGATGGCCGTGTCAGCACTCTTGCGAAAGACCTGTTCTGCCGCGACCTCCTGCTCAGCGATGAGAAAAGATTGGACCACCGCAGTACGTTGCGCGGCCAAGGCCTGCAATTCATTGGCCGTGACCGCGATCGTAGCCCGGATGCGCTCTTCCATTGTCTCCAGGGAGAGATCCTCATCTGCGGGCGCCTTGTCGCCGGCTTCGTTCAGGATTTTCTGATAAACCTGAACCACGTACTTTCGGTATTCCTCCTGATCACCAAAGGAGACCGCTCCAATGTCCTGCGGCGCCACACCGGCCTGCTCCAATTCCCGATATTTCGCCCCTTTGATCCGGTTGTCGAAAGCACGGTCACGCATGGCCTGACGATCGGCTGCCGAATCGACCAGACCTGTGAGGTCGATCTGTAATCGAGGCCGTTTTTTCAGGGCTTCGGCCACGGTTTGGAGCTTGGTGCGGGCCATGTCCGTCAAATCGGCCCGACCCGGGGCAAAGGAGACGAAGCTGACATCCTCGCCGCTCCCGAACATGGAGCCGATGAAGCTGAAGGGCGCGGAGGCAATGTTCCGAAAAACCCCGATGATCGCCTTCATGATCACCCCGCCAAGGCGAAATCCGGGATCATTGAGGTCGCCTTCGACCGGAACGTTGAGGTCCATGTCCCCCTGGCCGTCCTGCAAGAGCGACAAGGCCAATTTGACCGGGATGTTCGGGGCATCGGGGTCGTCGACCTTCTCTCCCAGCACAAAACGTTCAAAGCGAAACGCATTGGAGGCCTGCAAGGTATTTTCCTTGGTTGCAATGGAGGATTCCCAGGAAAGCTGGCCGGTGGACACCGGATAGGCCAGATATTTGCGCAAATACGGACTCAAAGTGACCATATCCAGATTGGACAGGGTCAGGGTCAGATCGGATTGCACTGGACGTGCAAACGGCGCGATTTGCCCCTGGAGATAGAGCGGGGCGTGGCCTTCGATCCCGGCTTTCAGCGTCAAGCGCGAGGGCTCGGGAGATCCCAGGACCAATTCGTCCAGCGAGGCGGAAATATCTTGCAACGAGGTGGACATGGCCGGAGAAAATGTCTGATCGGCAAAGGCCACATACCCTTTTTCGACCTCAATCTGGTTCACAGCCAACTTACGTTCCCGAGCGTTTTCCTGTGGTGCGGACGTATCCGATGCGCGAGGCGTGGCGGAGCGGGTGGCGTTTGTCTCGTGCGCCGGTTCGCCAGAGAAAACGGTACGGAGATTGAGTCGCCCGTTGGCATTGACCTTGAGGTCGGCGTAGGGTTCGACCAGTTGGACTTTGCGGATTGTGATGGCCTGCTCCGGCAGAGCCACGCTGAACCCGTTACACGCCAGTCGCGTGACCCCAAGCAGTGTATCGGGATCACCGCTGGCTCCGGCCTCGAACTCCTTGAGCGCCAAATCCCCGCTCAGCTGAGGCGCAATCCCGTCTCCAGGACGCAATTTCCAGGTCCCCGTTCCGTCTACAACCCCCCGGCGCAAGGAGAGTTGCATCGACCCCGGCACATACATCCGGCCGGCGCGGATATCGAGATCGTTCAGGGCAAAGGAGCCGGTCCCGGTCAGTGTTTTCGGATCCAGATTCCCGTCCAGGGTAAGATTCCCCCCGGTGTTCAGACTTCCGCTCAACGCCAATTCAAGGGGAGTGGCCAGGGCTGAATCGATATGCCGCAGCGCAAGATCGATGTCGGAAACAGTGAGTGCATCCGGACGGGGCGCGGCCTCATCCTGCCAGCGCACAGTCCAGTCGGCCAGAGTACTCTCCTGGACCCGGACCCGCCAGGCCGGGGAAGCGTCCGCTTTATCCCGGCCCGCCCCGGCGTGGGCCGAGGTTGCAGTCGAAGCTTTTTGGCTACCGACCTCTCCCAACAGGCGCATGAGGTGCAGCTGGCCGTCGGCATGACGCTGGAGATGGACCTTGCCGCCCTGCAGATCCACAGCCGCAATGTGCACCGCTTGCCCATCAAGGCGCACTGTGCCGTTGGTCACATTCGCCTGCGGCAAAGAGAACAGTTCTGTGCCGAGTTGCGGATCACGCAGGCTCAGCCCCGAGATCGCAAGATCAGATCCAGCAAGATGCAACTGTTCATCGCTTTCAGGGGCGAAACGAAACGTGGTCCGCCCCTGGACTTGGCCTGAGGCGAGTTCAAAAGGCAGGGCAGGCTGGTAATAGGGCCCGTAGTGCGGCAGGGAGACTCCGTCAAACGCGAGTGAGCCGTTGGTCGCAAGCGCGGGGGCCAGACGCAGATCGCCTTTGACCTCAATTGTTTCTCCGGCCTTGGTCCGTGCCCGCGCCTGGAACGAGGCTGGGGAAGACGCGGTGGTGCTCAAATCACTGAGCGTTGCGTTCAGGGCAACCCTTTTCTCGATAGTCGAGGCGACACTGCGGTCCTCGAAACGGGCGATACCATTGGCGACGGTGAATGAGGCCAAGGAAAAGGCAAAAGGAGAGGAGGGCGGGTCAGGCGCTGTGGCATTGGCCGAAGCAGACGCCACGAAATAGCCGGCCCAATTGAGGTTTCCATCACCACGGCGCACCACTTTGGCAAAAGGGGCCTGCAGGCTGATGGCGTTCACCGTGGCCGTCTTTTCCAGCGGCGCAAAACGCTCGAGTTCCACCGCACCGGAGGCCAGTGAGACGACCGTGCCGTGTTCGGGTTCGCTCAGGGTACATTCGCTGATTGCGAGAGTCGCGTTGACAACAGGCATCCACGAGGAGTCCGGTTCCGAGGACCGTTCAAGGCCCACCCGTGTCGCGGCCCGCATTCCGTTCAAGTCCAGGGTGAACGGGGCCCCTGGCACGTCAAAACCGGCCGTTTGGACCTGCAGCCCACGACATTGAAGGTCCTCGAGCCGCAAAGCCAAATCGAGCAGGTCCCCAAATTGGAGATTCCCCTGCAAGCCGCCCATGGCAAGCACGGGATCTGAAAAATCAGCATCGCTGACCTCCAGGCCGCTAAGCTCAAAACGCCACGTAAAGGGGTTGAATGTGAGCTGGTCCAGAGCAACTTCTTTTTCCAGCCGCTCGGCGACCTGGTTTTCCAGAAGATAGCCTCCCAGCGCGGGTACCCCCCAGAATCCGGCTGCAGCGTAGAGTCCGAGCAGCAGACAGAAAAGAGCCAATGACCTTATGATCCAATGGAGCCGCTTCCAGCGCGCGCGAAGGTCTCCCATGTAAACGCCCCTTGTGGAGGTTGATCGTACAACGCGGAGCAAGGACATACACCCTGATTCCCACACGATACGACCTGGATAGGAGATTTAAAGGCAAAAATAAAGGAAGTTCTTCAACCAGCTTACGTCAGAGCCGAAACAGACGCCCTTGAATGTCTCACCTTTGTGCGCGTAGGGGCAAAGCCGGCCCCAAAAACGAGACACCTTCTCGTGACAGGACGCGAAGAAGATCACAAGGGACAAACCGCTTGCCGAGTCCGGGATACCAAAGCGGGGCGGGACCGGAAAACATATCCCGGGAAACCGAAAACACAGGCCCAGGGACGGAACATAAAAAGGCAGTTCAAGCACACCGCTTGAACTGCCTTATTTTTTGAATTGGTAGCGAGGGAGGGACTTGAACCCCCGACACTGCGGATATGAGCCGCATGCTCTGACCACCTGAGCTACCTCGCCCCGTCAAGAAGCGGTTTTATAGGTGGATCCCCCTTAAATGTCAAGGACAAAATGCGAAGTTTTTCTGTCTACTTGCAGACCCACAACGACGCGCCGGTGATCTGCGAACACAGGCTGCGTGAAACCGAGCCCATGAAGAAGCGGCCCATTAACCCGCGGTGTTCCTCGCCACTGCTGCCCACAGCCACGGCCGCATACCGTTTGGCGTCGGTTTCCTGGACGATGGCCGAGGCGGGATCGCTGCCGGTCAGCACTTGGGTCTGGATACGCTTGGCGTCGACGCCGTTTTCTTCGAGCATGCTCTGGGCGCTGCGAAAGACCGAGGCCGGATCCGGCCCGCCCTTGGTTTGGACGTGGCACAAGGTGATCGGATGGACCTCTTCAGCGAGCATGAACCCCACGTGGTCAGCCATGCGCAAGGAAGGATTAGAGCCGTCGACACAAAGCAGAACGCCGAAACGTTCCAGACCGATCTCCCGATTGATCCAGATGGGGACCGTCAATGTCTCCTCCAGGATCTGCTTGGAAATACTGTCACTGAGCATTTCTTCAAACCGGGAAATGCCACGCCGGCCCAGGAGAATCGCGTCGTAAAGACCTTTTTCCCCCTCCTGACCGATGTCCTTGACCGTGGTGTTGAAGGACCGAAAGCGAAAAATCGTGGAGATATTGCTCGGCGGAATCCCGGCGGCCAGCAATTTTTCCCAGGCCCGCTCCAGGGCGGCCCGGCCCTTTTTCTGGTATTGCGCGCTTTGCCGGGTGACCTCGGTGCGCTTCTCACCAGTTGGGGTCTTTCCAGAGGTGCCCAGAAT
Source organism: Desulfohalobium retbaense DSM 5692 (assembly GCF_000024325.1). NCBI lineage: Bacteria > Pseudomonadati > Thermodesulfobacteriota > Desulfovibrionia > Desulfovibrionales > Desulfohalobiaceae > Desulfohalobium > Desulfohalobium retbaense. The sequence goes on from NC_013223.1 coordinate 1,510,891, forward strand.
ATCTTCGGGATTGGGGGCCACATACATTAAAGTGATCTTGACCACTCCCTTGTGGCTGAAAAACTGGCCGACGAACTGAACAGCGCTGTGACTGCTCGCATCGTCACTGACCGTAAGAAGCAGGTGCTTTTCCATCGGTGCCTCCAGCGGCTTCTGCAGTGGGTAGAATATCGAGAACAAGGGCTTCCGGGGGAGCCAGAACACGGAACGGCGGCCCCCAGGTTCCGGCGCCCCGGGAGACGATGAGGTGCCGGCTGCCCTCGGAGTATATACCGTTTATATGCGGATAGGCCAGTCGGACAACCCAGGAAAAGGGGAACATCTGACCGCGATGGGTGTGGCCGCTGAGCATGAGGTCCACATCCTCCGGAACGTCGTCGGGCCATCCCCGGGGAGAGTGGGAAAGGAGGATATGGACAACATCCTCTCCCGGGTTGTCCGAGGCCTCGGCCAGCGCAGGGGACAGCCGTGCGCTCAAGGACCGTTGTCCCAAGGCCGGGTCGTTGACGCCGGTCACGCGCAAAGGGGTACTGGGGTTGAGGAGGCGACTTGCATTTTGCAAAACCCGGACACCGGCTTGCTCGTAAAAGGCGAGCGAAGCGTCGACTCCGGAATAGACCTCGTGATTGCCCAAGACTGCCCAAACGGGAAATTGTCGACTCAAACGGCGCACGAGATCCAGTTCCCGCTCCAGGAAACCGGTGTGGTCGTTGAGCAGATCCCCCCCGATACAGACCAGGTCCGGTTCGATACGCTCGCAGAGGCGGACGAGTTCCTCCAGACGGCCGAACGAAGGCATCAATCCCAGATGGAGATCGGAAAAGAAGACCAGGCGCAGCGGCGCAGCGGCTTGGGCCAAAGGGATTTCATGCCGGGTCACGTCGAAACGCTCCCTGGCCTCATACACGCCGTAGGCCAAAACAAGGCAGACAAGGGCCACCCCAGCCCAGAACCACGCCGCTCGCGGTGCGAAAACAGATTGCAGGGAAGCCGGTCCCCAGTGCAGGGCCACCCAGCCCACAGCGTATACTGTTTGGACGCAAAACAGGTAAAAAAGGACCCCGAGCCAGATATACGTCGCCCACCAGATCGATGTCAGCGCCCAGCGCGGCAGCCAATCCGGCACCAAGGCTGCCCACAACGGCGTCAGGCTCAAAAAAAGGGTCAACGGCAGGGCCGCGCTCCAGGCTCGGGCCGAAAACCCCAATTGCAGGCCGGAAAGACCAAAAACGACGATGTGCATCAGCCAATAGACAAGGAAAAAAACGACCAAAAACCACATCGGTTACCGCCCCGCTGTCCAAGAGGGCTGCCCGGACCCGGGAATCCGTGGCCAAGCGAGTTCTTCCGGACGGCTCCAGGCCGCAAGGACCTCGCTACCGTCCGGGTCCAGAAAATGTTCTCCATGTCGTGGCGGTGTCCAGAACGAATACCGCTCCCCGTCAAGTTCAAAACTGACGGCCATGGCGTGCAGATAACAGCGGTCCTGGGAGTGGTTGCGTGGACCATAGAGGGGATCGCCGAGGATCGGTGCCCCGAGACTTTTTAACGCAACGCGCAATTGGTGGGTTTTGCCGCTTTGGGGACGAAGCAGAAAGGCACGTTTGCCGCCACTCCAGGCCCGGCTGACAAATTGGGTCACGGCTGGATTTTCGCGGCTGCGCTCCAGGCGCCAGGTACCGCGCCGGCTGCGCCGCATATCCCCGATGACCGTGCCCTGTTTTTTCCGCGGTCGCTTTGCACTCAAGGCCAGGTAGAACTTGTCGATCCGATGCGCACTGAACAGTTCCCCCATACTCCGGGCCGTTTCCCGGTCCTTGGCCAACAAAAGCAACCCGGAGGTGACCTTGTCCAAGCGGTGCAAAGGGAACAATCGGATTCGGTAAGCCGATTGTACGGCCCGGATCACCCCTGACGACCCGTTGTCGGTGTGGCAATCCACCCCCGGATCTTTGTGGATGCAGAGAAAACGTTCGTCTTCGGCAATGGTTTCGTACATAGCTCCCGCACACGAAAATTGGTCAATTTTCCTGCCTCTACCCTGCCTGGGACCGGAAAACAACAGCGAAATTGCAGAGAAGTGGCCTGGTACAATCAGGCCCCGGCACGGACCGGGGCAAAGTCCCCAGAGATCCAAACGGGGAAACCAGGCGTGGATCCAGGGCGGATCCAGCAACCGCAACCCGTTGCGAACCCCGCTTCTGGTGCTGATCGCAAAAAGGACTCGGGGAGTAAAGGAGGCACAACAGGAACAGGAAGGGCACCTGCGGCCTGGCGGGGGTGACCAGGTGTGCTAGAGGGGTGTTGCCGGCAGGCTTTTGCGACGGGTTGCTAGGAGAGCAGAACAAGGACCAGCGGGGCGATGACCAGCCGGTACCAGGCAAAGGGACGCAGGGTGGTCACCGCCAGCAGACGGATAAAGACCTTCACCGCAGCCCAGGCCGCTAGAAAAGAGACCACAAAGCCAACGCCAAGAAAGAGGAAATCCTCGGCTGAAAAGAGGCCGTAATTGCCGAGCATATCGAATCCCGTGGCCGCGACCATGATCGGCACAGCAGCAATGAAAGAATATTCAGCAGCGACTTTGCGCCTGGCACCGAGAAGCATCCCCCCCATGATGGTCGCGGCGGAACGGGAAAAACCGGGCCACAGGGCCAAACATTGGAAGCAGCCGATGCCCAGGGCCAGCCATGGCGTCAGGGAGTCCAGCGAATCGACCCGAGGCCGGCGCGGCAAGGCCTCGACAAGCAGAATCGCCAGAGCTCCCACCCCGAGGGCCCAGGCCACGGTCACCGGACCGAACAAATGGGTCTTGATGGCGTCATGCACCGCCAGACCGAGAAGACTGGCTGGTAGCGAGGTTAAAAACAGCAACCATAGACCACGCACCCCGGAAAAAGCTTCTTCGGCCCGTGGCCGGAGCAGTCCCCAAAAGCGGCGGCGGTAGAGCACGACCACCGCCAAAATGGCCCCAAGCTGGATCACGACCTCGAAGGTTGCAGCCTTGGTCCCGGTAAACCCGAGCCAATGCCCGGTAATGATCAGGTGTCCGGTGGAGGAGACCGGGAGAAATTCCGTCAGCCCCTCGACAATGCCCAAAACGGCGGCAACAAGCAGATTGTCCATCACAGGGAACGCTCCAAAAAGCTGCGGATCCGATCGCTGTCGAGATGGTTTTCAAAAAATTCCGTCGGGGTTCCCTGAGCCACAAAGCGGCCGTCTTCCATGAAAATGACCCTGTCAGCCATCTCCCGGGCAAAGCCCATCTGATGAGTAACCACGATCATGGTCATGCCCTCGTCGGCCAAGGTCTTGATGGCGTCGAACACCTCACCGACAAGTTCCGGGTCCAACGCGGAAGTCGGTTCGTCAAAAAGCATGAGCTTGGGCCGCATGGCCAGGGCCCGGGCAATGGCCACCCGTTGTTTCTGGCCGCCGGAAAGCGTGGCCGGATAGATGTCCTTTTTGTCCGTAAGCCCCACTTTTTGAAGCATATCCAGGGCCACATTCCGGCATTCCTGCAGCGGCTTCTTCTGCACCGTGCGCGGGCCTTCCATGACATTTTCCATAACCGTCATGTGCGGAAAAAGGTAAAAATGTTGAAAGACCATCCCGATTTCCGAGCGCAACTGACTGATGCGCTTGGGCTTGTCCAGGACCCGGCGCCCCTTCTTTTCGACATAGCCGACCTCGCGGCCTTCGAAATAAATGGCCCCGCCGTCGATTTCCTCCAGAAAGTTGACGGCACGCAACAGGGTCGATTTCCCCGAACCCGAAGGACCGATAATCACGACCCGTTCCTGGGGATCGAGCTCCAGAGAAACGTGGTCAACCGCGGTGAGATCTCCATATCGTTTGACGATATCCTTGAGAGAAATCAGCGGGGTCTGCACGTTCTGGCCGTTAGTGGGAGGGGGTGTATCTGTTTTCATAGGCGCCCACGCGCTTTTCGATTTTTTCAAAGGTCACGGTGAATGCCGAGGTGAACAGGAGATAGATAATCGCCGCCAGGACCAAAACAGTAATGTCAAAATAGGTATTGAACAATTGGTCTGCCGCGCGCATGAGTTCGACCATGGCAATGGTCGAAACCAGGGCCGTATCCTTGATAAGGGCGATAAATTCATTGCCGACCGGAGGCATGAGCCGCTTGTAGGTCTGGGGAATGATCACCCGGCGCATGGCCTGGCCGTAGGTCATCCCCAGGGCCTTGGCCGCTTCCATTTGCCCGGAATCAATAGATTGGATGGCGCCGCGGATGATCTCGGCCAGGTAGGCCGAATAGTTGAGTCCCAGTCCGAGCAGGGCCGCGACCAGCGGCGACAGGGTGACCCCCATCGACGGCAGGCCGTAGTAGATGAAAAAGAGTTGCAAAAGCAGGGGAGTGCCGCGAAAGATCCAGATAAAAAACCAGCACAATCCTATCAGTGGCGGGAAGGTGGAAATCCGCCCCAGGGCGACCAGCAACCCCCCAACCGGCGAGACAAGCATCGTCACCACAACGAGCACGAATGTCATCACCGCCCCTTTGGCCAGGGCCGGGGTAAATCGGACCGTGTCCTGCCAGAACTGGATATACCACGGCTTCTGGGCCTTCTCCACCGAAGCCAGAAAATTCGTCGCTTCGGCATTGTCCGGATACACAGCCAGGATCTCTCGACAGGCGGCCGCCGCCTTGTCCAGATCTTCCTGGGCGTAGTAGACTCGGGCCAATTGCATCCGGCTCTGGACAAAAAGTTTGCCGCTTTCCCCGGATTCGGGGCGAGGAATTGTTTTGAACAGTTGCACAGCCTTGTCCAGTTTGCCCAAGGCCATGGCATTGCTGCCTTCGCGGAAGATGGCTGTCGGGTCCTGGGGCGTCTGACCGTTTTGGGTCCACCCCGAGACCGGATTGAGAAGGCTCAGGCACGCAAAAGCAAAGAGCAGGGCAACCAGGGCCCTGCTCTTTGCCGTCGGTGTCGTACAAGAGGGAGTTGAAGCGATCAAGACGCGTCTCTCTTCGTGGTCACCGGGTTACCATTTGGCGGGGTTGGTGATGTCCTCACCGAACCATTTCCGGGAAATCTCGGCCAGGGTGCCGTCTTCAACCATGGCGTCCAGGGCCTGTTGAACTTTCATACGCAGACTGTCGTCAGCCTTGCGGAAGGCGATCCCGAACGGCTCTTTGGTCACGAAACCGGGCAGGACCTTGAACGTGCCGGGGCGGGTGGCAATGGCGTAGCGGCCAGCCACATTATCGACGATGACAGCCGCCAGACGGCCGGCTTCGAGATCGAGCAACGCATTATTGTTGCTCGGATATTCCTTGACTGTCTCCGGAGCCTTGGGCAGGTCTTCCACGGCTTCAACGGCAGAGGACCCTTTCTGCACACCCACGGTCGTGCCGCCGAGATCGGCGAAATCGGTGACAGCATCGTTTTCAAACTGGACGACGACAATCTGCCCATCCATAATATAGGGCTCGGTGAAGTCCACCTTTGCCGCCCGCTCCTCGGTGATGGTCATGCCGTTCCAGATGCAGTCGAATTTCTTGGCGTTCAGGGAGTGGATCACGCCGTCCCAGGCAGTAGGCTGCCAGGCAATGTCGATACCCAGGCGCTCACCCAGAGCTTCGGCCGCGTCGACGTCGAACCCGACCAGGGTCCCGTCGTCCTTGCGAAAGCCCATCGGAGCAAAGGTGTCATCCAGCCCGATAACCAATTCCCCTTTTTTCTGGACCCGTTCCCAGGATCCGTCGCCGGCAAAGCCCGTCGCCGCCACGCAGAGACACAGCAGAGCGCTTACAAATAGAATCGCTTTTTTCACGTCCGTCTCCTCCTTACTGGATTGTTCTACCTACAGACCAAACCGTCTTTTGACACTGTGTGTCACAATCGGCAAGGTTTATGATGCAGCGGGAGGTGTATCCCAAGGCCGGGCAAGTTGCAAGCGCTGTCCGGATACGGTAGGGACAGCCGTGGCCGCGGTCCGGCCCATGCTTTGGCGCCTGTTCCCCCGTTCAACCGTTGGACTGACGCACTGCCCCGGCTGACCTGCTTTTCTTCCTGCGCTCAGATCCCTAAAGGAGATTGTATGAGCACCATCATGCCCGAAAGTAAACGCGTTCGTGATGCCCTGGCCTGGATTCTGGACGGGATGCGCGACGGAAAGGACCAGTCGACCCTGTTGGCCGAGGCGTGCCTGCGGTTCAACCTCAGCCCCAAGGACGAAGCCGTTTTGCGCCAGGCCTTGGAACGCCAGAGCGAGGAGTAGCTTCTGCAATCAACAGTGCTGCCCCGGCGCCTTTCCCGGGAAATTTTCAAGGAGCTGGTCTACGTTTTCTCCTTATGCCTGGGGTCGTTTTTGGCCCTGCTGTTGGTGGGACGTCTGCTCAAGCTCCGGGAACTCTTTTTGTCCCAGGATGTCGCACTGCTGGACCTGGGACAATTGTTTCTCTATCTCAGCCCCTTCTTTTTGCTCCTGCTATTGCCCATCGCCAGCATGCTCAGCGTCTTTTTGACCTTTCTGCGCATGTCCACAGACCGCGAACTTGTCGCCCTGCGTGCCGCCGGCCTGAGCCTGTGGCAGCTTTTGCCTGTGACGCTGCTCTTTTTATTGCTGTGTACCGCAGCCAATATCGGCATCGGGATCTACGGGGTCTCCTGGGGCATGGACAACTTCCGGGCCACAATTCTCGATATGGCCAAGACCCGAACCCAACTGGTCCTCCAGCCGGGGGTCTTCAATCAAGACTTCCCCGGGCTGACCATTTTTGCCCGTCAAGTGGACCGGGAGACTGGCGATCTATCCACTGTCTTTGTCGAGGATACCAGTCGGGGGCAGGGGGCCATTGGTATCGTAGCCCCTCAAGGCAGCTTGACCACCGACACCCGCAAAGGGCAGGTGGTCTTTTCGCTCAGAAACGGCCGCCTCTACCGCCACGACCGTGATTCTGCGAGCGTTCTCGGCTTTGGCGAATACCGGATCGCCCTGGATCTGGACAAAATCATCAGCGGCGTCGAACTCGAGGAAAAGCGCCCCAAAGAAATGTCCTGGACCCGGCTCATGGACTACCGGCATCAGGCAGACCTGGCCCAGACCCGGGACGCCACCTTTGATCGCAAAGTCGATGTTGAAACGCACAAACGCTTGGCCCTGCCCCTGGCCTGTCTGGCCCTGGGCATCTTTGCCATGCCCCTGGCCGCCCTGTTTGAAGGCCTTAAACGCCACTTCGGCTTCCTGGTTTCCCTGGGCTTGTTTCTGGTCTACTACGCCCTGTTCTCCGCAGGCCTGAGCCTGGGGGAAACAGGGACCCTCGCGCCAGCGATCGGTTTGTGGGCCCCAAATATCCTTTTTATGGGACTCGGCGGCATTTTGTTTCACATGGCCGCACGCGAGCGAGGGGGCAAGCTGCTCGAGCGGTTCGGGTATATCCTCCGCAGTCTTCTTCCCCAGCGCAAAAGGAAAGCGGCATGACTACGTTGCACCGGTATCTGCTGCGCCAGAATCTCTATTACCTCCTGCTCAGTCTGGGCGCGGGCATAGGCATTTATCTGCTGATCGACATTTTCGACCGTTTGGACGATTTTGTCGGCGCCCAGGCCGGTGTTGAAGCCACTGTTCTCTATTTCGCAGCCAAGATCCCGTTGATCGTCTCTCAGGTCCTGCCCGCGGTCTTTTTGTTGTCGCTTTTGGCCCAGCTGAGCATCATGCGTCGTCAGCAGGAACTCACGGCCCTGGAAGCCGGCGGTATACCGCTGTCTCGCCTGGCAGTCTTCTTTCTGGTCTACGCCGTTTTCTGGAGCGGCCTTCAGCTCGGGTTCTCCGAGGGCCTGGGCGTCGTGGGGCAGCGCAAGAGCGAAGCCATCTGGGAGCAGGACGTTCACGGCCACGCGCCGTCGCAGCGCACCCTGCGCGACGTGTGGTTCAAGAGCGAGCACTTCGTGGTCCATATGCACCGGGTCACACCGCGACAAAAGACCGGCAGAAAAATCACGGTCTACGTCATGGACGAGGACTTCAGTCGTATCCGGACCATCCACCGGGCCGAACGGTTTCAGCAACAGACGGATTCCTGGGTGCTCAGCGAGGTGACCAGTCTCAAGCCCCATGCCTTCACCACCAGCGCCCAGGACCGATTGCCCCTTCCGCTGCAACAGGACCTGGCCGACTTTTTGGCCGTAGACCCCAAGGCGGAGCCCGAATCCCTCTCGTTGTGGCAACTCGGTCACCTGATCTCCGAATTGCGCCAATCCGGTTCGAACGTCGAACGTCTGGCAACAACGTGGCACATGAAACTCGCCTACGGCTTCTCGCTGGTGGTCATGGCCCTGTTGGCCCTGGGAATCGTCAGCGCCAGCGGCAATATCTACGTCAATATCCCCATCGGGCTGACGGTCATCTTTGTCTATTACGCGCTGTTTGTCCTGGGGGGGACGCTTGGAGAGAAGGGCATTGTCAGCCCGTGGATCGGCGGATGGCTCGGCAATATGGTCTGGGGCGGAGCAGGGGCCTTGCGTCTGGTCTGGATTGCCCGGCCCAAGCGGTGACGCGGACCATGTTCCCGGGGCAATCCACCAACAGTGGGGGAAGCAGCGTGCGATTGTTCAATACGCAAACCGTTTTCAGCAGAGAACGTCCGAATACGGAAAACCGAATACCATTCAGCGACCATCTGGACCGCCAATGGAAATCACCCGTTCGCCTCTGACTCCTGGTCTGAAATAGCTGTCTCCATCCCTGCTGCTTCGCGGATAGCGGCCCAGAGAGTCTGCTTCCCCATACCGGTTTTGGCGGAAAAAAGAATGAGCGGGGCGGAGGGAGAAAGCAGTTCCTTCCATTGCCGTTGGACCCGGGAACGGTCTTTGTTTTTGCACTTGTCCGCTTTGGTCAAGGCGGCTATAAGAGGGATACTTTCACGTTGTAGAAAACTGATGAGTTCAAGATCGAGTTTTTGCGGGGGAAGGCGGGAGTCCAAGAGAACCACGACTGCTTGAAGCCCGGTGCTTTTCTGGAAATAGACATCCATGAGCGCGGCCCACTGGCCCCGTTCAGTCTTGGATCGTTTGGCATAGCCGTAGCCGGGAAGATCGACCAGATAAAAGCCGTCTCCAGCAGCCCGGTAAAAATTGAGGCTCCGGGTCTTGCCCGGTGTAGAACTGATCTTGGCCAGCTTTTTGCGCCCGGCAAGAGCATTGATCAATGAAGATTTCCCCACATTGGATCGTCCGGCAAGGGCGACCTGAGGGACATCGAGGCTTGGGAATTGCTCTGCTGTATACGCGGTGGTCTCAAGTTCGAGGATCAGCATAAAAGCCTTTGGAGCGAAAAGGTTCAGGGAGTGCCGGCCCGTTCGCCTGCGCGAATCGGCACGAGACCAGCCAGGCCATTGAGCCGGAAACGGGCCCAAGGCGAAGAAATTTCGGGAGAACCGGAGAAGGGCCTTGACCTTCAGCGTGGAACGGGTCATGGAAAATAGTGTGATATGCGGAAACATGCAACCGTTCAGGGGGTCGCCGTGAACCGTCGGATTTTCTTCGTATTAGCGTCTCTGATGATTATGACGTTGAGCGCCTGCACCTGGGACAAGGAACCGGTGGCCTTCGCCCCTGAATACACGGGGCCGGCAGCCATTTTCGAGAAAGAAGCGACCATTGAGGTGACCTCGGACGACGCCACGCCCCCCCAGCGGGCCGACGACGCCCAGATGCAGGAGACCCTCTGGGAGCTTGGCGTCCAGCGTGGCGGGGAAGCCATTGTGAACCGGTTCCTGCGTGACCCGCTCATCCTGCGCGGCGGGGTCGCGGCTGGCCGGACCATCTCGCCGCTGATCGAGCGGCAGGGCGAGTTTAAAGCCAGAGCCGATGAAGTTACCGGGGCTTACTCTCAATATTTCACCGCCTCCGGGACGCTCATGCCCGCCAAGGAATTCGCGGGGACAGTCACTGCAGTGGAACACGACCGCTATTATTCCGGCCAATACGATACCATCTTTTTGCAGCTCGAAACCCCGTTGCCACCAAATGCCCAAGAAAGCTTCTTCCTGGTCGCGCAAACCATCCCCACCGGTCAGGCGGGGTACACCAGACTGGTGGCGGGCGGCCGTCTTTATCAGGTCCAGGACAACGTGGCCCAAGGCCGCTTGCTGGAATCCCTCGAAGAGGTCGAGATCGGGGATACGGTCTTTTTGATGCCCCTCGATCTGGCACCTGTTGCCGAGGCCGTTCCCGAGCCGGCCGAGGCCGATGCGGACTACCCCGAGGTGGTGGTCGAGCCGGTCACTGAATCACCGGTGGCCCCCCAAGAACCCGCGGAGACCAAGTAGGCCCAACGCGTATGTCCCACTTTCAGATTCTTGTCCTCAACGGCCCCAACCTGGGACACATCGGCCAGCGCCAGCCGGAGATCTACGGCTCAGCCTGCATGGAGGAGTTGTGCGGGCTATTGTCCCGTATCCGCCCCGATCTGGCTGAAAGGGCCGCACTGCGTTTTTTCCAGTCCAATCATGAGGGCGCCTTGATCGACCGCTTGGAACGGGCCCGCCAGGAAGTCCACGGCGTGGTCTTCAATGCCGGCGCCCTGACTCACACCAGTCTGGCCCTGGCCGACTGCCTGGCCTGGATCAAGATCCCGTGTGTCGAGGTCCATCTGAGCAATGTCTGGGCCCGGCCAGAAACAATCCGCCACACCACGTTGTTGGCTCCCCACTGCCTGGGTGTGGTTGCCGGCTTTGGACTTATGAGTTATGCACTGGCGGCCGTGGCGCTGTGTGAACATCTGGATTCGTAAGTACCAACGTCGGAGGATACATGCTCTCTACTAAGGACATCAAAACCGGACTGAAAATCGAACTTGAAGGGGAGCCCTTCGAGATTCTGGAATTTCTCCATGTCAAACCCGGAAAGGGCGGGGCCTTCGTGCGGACCAAACTCCGCAATATCCTCACCGGGGCGGTCAAGGACCACACCTTCCGTTCCGGGGAAAAGTTCGCCAAGCCGGATCTGGAAAAGAAGTCCATGCAATTCTTGTATCGCGATGGAACGGATTGCGTCTTCATGGACATGAGCAGCTATGAACAGGTCAATGTACCTGAAGACAGCCTGGCACAACAGGTCGGCTTTCTCCAGGACGGACAGGAAGTCGACGTGCTGACCTACCAGGGACAGATCATCGACATCGAACTCCCGTCCTCTGTCATTTTGGAAGTCACCGAGACCGAGCCCGGCCTAAAAGGCGATACCGTCAGCGGCGCAACCAAACCGGCGACCCTGGAAACCGGGCTGACGGTCCAGGTCCCCTTGTTCATCGAACAAGGCGAAAAAGTCCGGGTCGATACCCGGTCCAGCGAATACATCGGACGGACCTGATCAGCGCCACGGCAGCCCGCCGGCACTGCCTGGACCTGCAGGGCTTCGAGGCTGCCGGAGGGGCTCGAAAATCGAATCCCGAGTGCGCCGCGCCTGGGTATCGGGATCAGCCCCCGATATCAGGCCCTGGATGATGGCACGGGCCTGCTTGATCCCTACGGATCCCCAGCAGGCCCGTTTTTTATGCTCCCGCTCTGTCCAGGGGGAGTGCCCAGGTGCGCGACCGTCTGACCGTCACAATGGTGACCGCTGAGGCGGGTCCAATCTCTGTCCGCCGATCTTCCCCGGGGAACAACTGCTATGGATGGTAATAAACTCATTCGCGAATTTACGGCCCTGGCCCTTGTATTCTGCGCCGCCTTGCTCGGCGTCAGTCTGGCAACTTACTCCCCGATGGATCCGGGCTTCAACCAGCGCCTCAGCAGCGGATTTACGGTCCACAACCAAGCCGGAATTGTTGGAGCGTATCTCGCCGGACTCCTGGTTGATCTTTTCGGGATTGGGGCTGCGGCCGCTCCGGTGGGAGCCGCCTGGGGTGCGCTGGCGTGTTTCGTGAAGCGTCTGCGCCCGCGGTGGTGGCGCTGGATCGGCTTCGGCCTCATTTTTCTCTGCCTGACCGGCTGGGCCGCCCACCCCTGGGCTCGCGAACATGTCCATCTCCAGGCCCTCCAAGGCGGCGGGCTCCTCGGCCGGCTGGTCCACGACACGGCGGTCTCCTATCTGCGGGCTCTGGGGGCTGGCCTGGTCCTGGCCTTCGTCGGTCTCGTCGGCCTCCAATTGAGCCTCGGGCTCTCCTGGAGCACCCTGGGCAAGCGATTCCGCAGCCGCCTGCATGACCAGTGGGCCAAGCACGCCGAACGCAAAGCACGAAAACAAAGTGCCAAAGCCGCCAAGCGGTCGTCCGCAGGGAAAAAGGAACCCAAAACCGCAGCTTCCAAAGGCAAAAACCCATCCAAAACCACCCCAAAAGAATCCCCAACCGCTGCCGCGACCGGACAGCAAGGCGCCCCGGCTGCTGGAAAAAGGGGGAATTCCCCAGAAGCCGCGCCGCAGTCCGCGCCAGCCGAGACCCGCTCAGTTTCAGGCGCTCGGCACAGTCGCCAGGCCTATCCACCGGCCGAACTCCTGCAGCCGGTTTCGGAAAGTCGCCACGCCATCTCTCCGCAAGAGCAGGAAGAATTGTCACAACGCCTCAGTGAGGGACTGGCCGATTTCAATATCCAGGGCGAGGTGCGCAAGATCATGCCCGGGCCGGTGGTGACCATGCTCGAATTCAAACCGGCCCCCGGGGTCAAGGTCAGCCGTATCGCGGGACTCAACGACGATCTCGCCCGAGCGCTCAAGGCCCTGGCCGTGCGTATTGAAGCACCGCTACCGGGCAAGGACACCGTGGGCATCGAAATCCCCAACAAAAACCGGCAGACCGTATTTTTCCGGGAAGTGGTCGAGTCCGACGCCTTCACCCGAACCAAGGCGGCCCTGCCCCTGGCCCTGGGCAAAGACATCCAGGGCCAGCCCCGTGTCGAGGATCTGACCAGGATGCCCCACCTGCTGGTGGCCGGGGCGACCGGAGCCGGCAAATCCGTCTGCCTGAACACCATCCTGCTCAGCCTGCTCTTCAAATCGTCACCAGAGGAACTCAAGCTCCTGCTCATTGACCCCAAACGGATCGAGATGGCCGGCTACGCCAAACTCCCGCACCTGGTCCATCCGGTGGTCACCGACACCCATCTGGCCAAAAACGCCCTGGAATGGGCGGTTTCGGAGATGGAAAGCCGGTACGACGCCATGGCCCGCCTCAGTGTGCGGAATATTGCCAGTTACAACGCTAAACTTGCTTCCCTCGGCGAGGAGAGGCCTCCGGAGTTGGCCGATCTGAAGCCGTTGCCCTATCTGGTGATCATTATTGACGAGATGGCCGACCTCATGCTCACGGCAGGCAAGGAAGTGGAACAATCCATCGTCCGCTTGGCCCAGCTCGCCCGGGCGGCGGGCGTCCATCTGATCCTGGCCACCCAGCGCCCCTCAGTGGACGTGGTCACCGGTTTGATCAAAGCCAACTTTCCGACCCGGATCGCGTTTCAGGTCAGCTCCAAACACGATTCACGGACCATTCTCGACGGTGTGGGTGCTGAGCACCTCCTCGGGCGCGGGGACATGCTTTACAAGGGCGGGGCCGGCAAACTGCAACGCCTGCACGGCGCGTTTCTCAGCGATGAGGAAATCAGCGAAGTCATAGATTTCTGGTGCCACAAGCACCATCCCGAATACGAAGTCGATCTCACCGAATGGGGCACCTCGGACAACGGCTCCGGAGGTGGGGACAACAACGGTGCCGGCAGCGACATCGTGGACGACCCCATGTACCAGCAGGCCATCGACTTTGTCGCCGAACAGGGCAAAGGGTCCATCTCCATGCTCCAGCGCCGCCTGCGCGTCGGATTCAACCGGGCGGCCCGATTTATCGAACAGATGGAACGCGACGGGATTCTGGGCCCTCAGGAAGGGAGCAAACCCCGGCCCTATATACGTGGCGGGGAGTGATCCTCCATAAACAGCTCAGGCGCAATCGGATCAAGGCTGGGGCAGGACGTCGCGGCAACGCAGGAGATTCTGGCCATAATAGGCCTGGCCAAGAGCAATGCAGGCGTCGTTGGGGGGGAGTTCGGTGTGGACCAGGACTGTCAGCCCGTGACGCTCTAATAGCGGCACCAGCAACCGCTGAAGGGTTATATTCTGAAACACGCCGCCGCTGAGCCCGACAATCCGCACTCCGCTCCGATCGGCCAGGGCCGCCACCCAGTCGGCCAGCCCCTGGCTCAAACCGAGGTGGAAACGGCGGCTGATCCGGCCCACCGGTTCACCGGCCTGCCAGTCCCGGTGCACGGCGGCAAAAAGTTCCAATGTATTAAGTACACACCTGTCTTCCTTGTCGATCCACGAGCACGGATACCCCGTGTCCACACGCAGGTCCTGACACGCCTCCAATCGGATGGCCGCTTGCCCTTCATAGGCGATGCGCTCGGCGATTCCGAGCAGGCCGGCCACCGCATCGAACAACCGCCCACAACTCGTGGTCTGGGGCACGTTGACCCCCTTGACCAGCATCTGCCCGAGCACACCGTCGGCCGGTGCGAAATTGTCCAGCCACGGCCACCGGCGGCCCGAGGGCGAACTTGCGCCCAGCGACGCCAGATAACTCCTGGCCATACGCCACGGCTCCAGGATTGCCGCTTCACCGCCAGGCAACCCCACAGGCATGAAATGGCCCAAGCGGGCATAGCTGGCCGCCTCCGGGCGCACGTGCAAGGCCTCGCCTCCCCAGAGCGTACCGTCATCCCCCAGCCCGGTTCCGTCGAGGGCCAGTCCCAGAGCGGGTTCTGTACATTGATTCTCCGCCAACACACTGTAGATATGCGCCACATGGTGCTGCACGGCGACCACCTCCTCCGGACGCTCGTTCGCGAATCCGGAGCTCAGATAATCCGGGTGCAGGTCGTGGACCACGAGTTGCGGCTCGACCTGCAGGATATGCTGCAGATGCTCGGCGATTTCCTTATAAAAACCGTAGGTCTCCAGATTTTCCAGGTCACCGATATGTTGGGAAACAAACGCCTGATCCGATTTGGTCAGACACAGGGTTGCCTTGAGCGCCGGCCCAGTGCCCAGAACGCACGGCCCTGAGCGGGGAAGAAAAACCGGGCTCGGGGTCATGCCGCGGGCCCGGCGGTACCAGACCGGATTGGCTGTGTCCGGGTGGATCCGGACCACCGAATCGTCACAGCGAATAAGGATATCACGGTTGTGAAAGACAAAGCCGTCGGCAATGGAGTGCAAGCGGTGTCTGGCCTCTCGATTGCCGAGGGCGATGGGCTCGCTGGAGAGATTGCCCGAGGTCATGACCAGGGCCGGGACACTGCCTTGCGGCAGGAGGCCCCGGAGTTCGTCGAGAAGCACATGGTGCAGCGGGGTGTAGGGGAGCATGACCCCGGCGCTGTCGGTATCCGGAGCGATATCCCCGGCCAGAAGTGTGCTCGCCTTCTTCTCGCAGACGACAATGGGGCGCACGATTCCTGAAAGCCACGTTGCTTCAGCCCCATTGATCCGGACAATGCGGTGCGCTGAAGCCAAATCCGGAACCATGACCGCCAAGGGCTTGCCGAAGCGGTGCTTGCGCTGCCGCAATCTCGCCACAGCCGTCTCTGACGTGGCCAAGCAGGCGAGATGGAAGCCGCCCAACCCCTTGATGGCCAAAATCTTGCCCCGGGCGAGCCACCGAGCGGCCTCGGCGAGGACCGGCCCGTCGTCGCTTACGGCATGCCCCGTAGCGCTGATCATCCACACGCGGGGGCCGCAATGCGGGCAGGCGTTGGGCTGGGCGTGGAAGCGGCGGTCGAGGGGGTCCTCGTATTCCGCCCGACAACGAGAGCAAAGGGGAAAACAGGCCATGGAAGTCGACACCCGATCGTAGGGGATAGACCGGGTGATGGTGTAGCGCGGCCCGCAATTGGTGCAATTGATAAACGGATACTGATAGCGGGGATCAGAAGGGTCACGCAACTCGGCCAAACACTCCGGACAGGTAGCCACATCCGGACTGATCAGGACCTCATGGCCCTCGCCGCCGGAGCTGGAAAGAATATGAAAGCTCGTTTCAGGGGTGTCATGCGGCGAAAGGGTTTCCGTCTGGATCGAGGTCAATTGGGCCAGCGGGGGAAGCTGTTTTTCGAGATCGACGGCAAAACGGCCTATTCCGTCCTCGAGCCCCTGGACTTCGATGACCACGCCTTCGGAGGTGTTCTGGACAAATCCGCTCAGGGCGTGGTCCAGGGCCAAACGGTAGACAAAGGGCCGGAATCCGACCCCCTGGACACGGCCGTTGACCACGAATCGTTGGCGAGAACAGGGTGTTGGTTGCATGTGGCGAGGATACTGCCGCACCAGGGCAAAGTCAAAATCAGGACAATTTCAGCCCGGAGTTGAAGCGGTCCCGGATCCTGAACCAGATCCGACGCAGCAGACTCCGGGCCAGCTGAGCGGGGCGAAAACTGACGGGATTGAGCGTGGCCGGGACCTCGAATCCCTGGTCCTGCCAAAAGGAGGGGGCCAGGGCTGGATAGCTGTGGGATTCGGTCCATGCGCCGGAAATCCGGCGCCGGCGGGCCGCTCGCCAAAGGGGGATCGCCTCCGGATCCATACCGACGGCCGTGTATGCGGCCGCGTCCAGGGCGAAACCGTCGGCTGCAACCCCGAGCAGGCCGAAGTCAAGGGGGGTCCCGTGGGTCGGTCCCCAGCGGTGCAACACCTGGACACCATCCAGGACATGGAGCGTCGGCGGCAGGGCCAGGGCGACCTCAAGGAGCAAATCTTCAAACCGGGTTCCGCGTTCCCCGTACCGCGCGTGGGCCAGTCCTTTACGCACCCCGCTGACGCAGCCGAAAAGATTCTTGATGCAGGCCGTCAACCGCATCTGTCCGTGAGCCTTGAGCTTGCCGACGTTGACAATCAAATCGGCTTCCAGGGCCCGCCGGGAAATCCCCACCCGCTCGCCCCAGGATACATCGACCGCCACCGGCCGATCCAAAGTCACAATAGGCATCCCCTCGTCCCGGAGCCACGGGCCGTAGCCGCAACGACGGGCCACACCAGAGGCTGAGCCGAAAGCCGGGGAATCGCCGACAGTTACCCGGCAGCCGGCCTGACGAAAATAGCGACCCACTTCACGGACCACGGCCGGATGGGTGCAAGCCAGGGGAGTGTGCCGCGCAGCCACCAAATTGGGTTTGATCAACACCTTGGCCCCTGGCGACAGCGGGGCCGCGAGCGTTTCGAGATCCTCAAAAAAACGGCGTGACCCACTGACCTCGGAATAGTCCGCCATCCGGCGCAACACGACCGTCTCAGGCATGGTTTCCCCAGGGCCCAAGAGGGGTCGGTCTGCCAGCACTCTGCAACAGGGCCTGACAATATCCGCATTCCTGGCAGTCCCCGTCGCACCCGGTCAACTGGTCCCAAAAATCTGAAGGCAGGGTGTCGTTGTCAATGACCAGTCCCTCGGCCATCCAGTCCACGCTGTCGAGCAACTGCAGCAGATTGCCTGAAAATCGGCCTTGTACATAGGCCCTGAGCACGCGCAGGCAGAAACGACTCCCCATATTCCGGCCGCACAGCTTGAGCCCGTCGACCATCCCGGCAAGGCGTTCGCCGTCCTCGGGCCGGATAAACGGCGAGCGCAACACAGCTGCGGGATCGCGCAACAAATGCCGGACACATCCCGCCGTGGCATTGAGTTCGAATGTGGCCTCAGCCGTCAAGTCGCAAGCCGCAAGAGCGATCTGGCCATCGTGGGCCGGCTTGTAGGGGCAATGGGGAAGACATCCCTCATTGGCGAGCAGAAACACCTCTTGATCCGGCCAGAACCGGCGACAGGCAGCGCTCAAGGTTTCCAACTGCCCTGGATCCCGGTTGAGTTCACGATCCAGAACCAGCCGGGCCGGGGGCAAAAACCCGGCCTCCTCGATGACAGTGCGCCAGGCCCGGATCGCGTGGACCGATGCCAGCCGAGCGTTGACGCTGGGCACTGCCTGAAGCGCCCCGGCCAGATGGGGCGAATCGTCGCCCAGGACATTGAGCAGGTACGGATCGGCCACGACGATCCCCTGGCAGACGTCAGCCGCAAGCAGCCGCTCCAGGGCATTGAGCAGCGGGCGCCTTGCCGCTGGCTCACGCAGAAAAGCAGGGGTGTGCAAGCGGCTGTTCAGGAGCGCAAGGCGGTCACAGCCCGGGCCCAGCCGCAAGAGATCGATCAGCCGGTCGGTTTCGACCTCGCGGAGTCGCGCCCGGGCGTCAGGGATGCCGGGAGCATGCAGGCTGAAATGGAGGGTGGCCAGGTCTGGTTCGAAGCGGGTCAGGGCCTGAAGATACTCGGGATCGGGGAGAAACGGGATATCGAAGCGCATACAGTGATGTATACGCCACCGGCCGCGCCCATGCAAACAAACCTCCGGAAGCGGTTGGCATACGCAAGGCTCAGCGATTCAGGACAAACGGTCTAATTTTGCAGAACCGAACGGAGTTTCTGGCCGACCTCTTCCAGGGTATACGGTTTCATCAACACGCCGGCAAAACCGTACTCCCGATACCGGGCCATGACCGGATCCTGGGAATAGCCACTGGAGACAATGGCCCGGACCTCCCGATCGAGTTCATGGAGATGCTTGATGGTTTCCTTGCCGCCCATGCCACCGGGAACAGTCAAATCCATGATCACGGCATCAAATCCCGCCCCAGCCTGCAATTGCTGGCGGTAGAGTTCGAGGACCTGCTCGCCGTTGGCCGCGAAACTCGGCTCATACCCGAGATATTCCAGACTATCGCCCAGGACGTCACGGACTTCCTTTTCATCGTCCATGACCAGAATCCGTCCCTGACCGGTTATGGGCCGGTCCTTGGCCTGTGTGGCGCAGTCCGGACGTCCCTCTGCCGCAGGAAGATAGAGGGTAAAGGTCGTCCCCCTGCCCTCAGCGGACTGGACATGGATGGTGCCGCCGTGGCGTTTGATGATCGAAAAGACCGAGGACAGTCCCAGCCCGCTGCCCTCTGGTTTGGTCGTGAAGTAGGGATCGAAAATTTGGCCCTGGTCCGCCTCGGGAATGCCGCAGCCGTTGTCCTGGAAATGGACTCTGACGTAGCCTCTGCTGGTCTGGGTCTCAGAGGAGAACGTCGCGGCGGAGGGCACATTTTCAGCCCAGATATCTAACTGCCCGCCATTGGCCATGGCCTGACTGGCATTGATAGCCAGATTGTCGAAAACCTGGGCGATCTGGCCGGTGTCGACCTGCACGGGCCAGAGATCGGACGGGATGTCGACCCGGTAGCACACATTAGAGCCGCGCAGGGCAAAAGAGATCGCGTCCTCAAGGAGTTCATCCAGCGGGGCGCACTGGGTGACCGGCAAGCCCCCCTGAGAAAACGCGAGCAGTTGCTGGGTGAGCTTTTTGGCGCGCTGGGTCGCCCTCTCGGCGTCCTGAAGTTTAGAGGCCACTGCAACATCCAGACGCTGGCCGACCCGGGCCAAGGTGATATTGTTCAGGATCGCGGTCAAAATATTGTTGAAATCATGAGCGATTCCCCCAGCCAAAACCCCGAGGGACTCCAGTTTTTCCGCACGCAGGTGCTCTTGTTCCCGCCGTTTTTCTTCACGTATATCGCGAAAGACAATGACCGCCCCGATAATGACGCTCTGACGGTCGCGGATGGGGGCGGCCGAATCCCCGATATCGATGCACAGACCCGAGGGTTGCCGCAACTGGACATTATCGTCGATTTCAAAGATTTCGCCATGCTTCAAGGCGCGTTTGGCAGGGCAGGGCACACTGCTGCCATCTATTGCCGAGACCAGGGCGAAAACGGTTTCCACCTCTTGTTCCAGGGCGTCTTCCTGGGACCAGCCCGTGAGGTGTTCGGCGACCTTGTTCACGAGGACGACCCGGCCCCGGATATCGGTGGCGATCACCCCGTCCCCGATGGAACGCATGGTCACGGCCAAAAGTTCCTTTTCCGCAGCCAGCGCTTCCTCGGCCTCGCGCCGGATGGTGATCTGCTCCTCGAGCTGCCGGAAGTGGTCCTGGAGTTCTGCGGCCATATCCCGCATGGTCACCGCCAATTCACCGATTTCATCATTGGACCGGATGTCCACTTCGGCCTCGAAATCCTGTCGGGCCACCCGCCGCGAATACTGGGCCAGGGCCATCAACGGATGCGCAATGCGGTTGACCAGGAAATAGGCCACGGCCACTGAAATTACGAACAGCCCGAACGTAATGACCTGTATCCTGCCGATGGCTTTCCAGATCAGGGTATTGATGCGCCCCAGGCTCATGCCGATGTGGAGATATCCGGCGCTGCCGGCCAGGATAGGGGCGGCGATGTGCAGAAACCGTCCCCGCTGACCAAGGTCGACACTCGCTGTCTGCGGTGCGGTGCCAAGGGAATGCCGGGGCAGATTGCGCGGCAGCCACTCCTGAAAGGTCTCTGGAAACGCAGGTACAAAGGTATGTGCAATGACGTCACCGTATTCCGTGGTCGCAAAGACATACGCCACGCCTTCGACATCGAGGAACTGGTTGATCAAGGATTGGACCCGAGTGGCCTGGTTATTGACAAAGGTCTCGGCGCTGGACTGGCTCATGGATTCGGCAATGGCCAAGGCCTTGCTCTCATACTCGGTGCGCATGTGCGAATACAAGGTCCAGGCCGAAAACAGTGAAATGGCGGCCGCCAGAAGCCCGAAGAGGACGACCATGATCAGCAGCGTTTTTTTGAACAGGCGGGAAACTATCATGGTGAGAAGGCATCCCAGTTGCGTAAAGGTTCAACCCGCCCGGCTCGGAGGGTGCTGAAAAAAATGATGTCCAGGCCCTGGTTGTATTCGGGACCGAAAAACAAGGGCAATCCGATGCCGATCGTATAGCGGCGGTGCTTGTAGATACTTTTGCGGACCCGTTTTGGAGTCAGCGGAGGCTCGGTCCGGCGGAGCATTTCCACCAGGAGTTTGGCGTTGAGGTAGCCCTCGAAACTGACATAGTCATAGCTGTGCGGCGTATAGGGGGTGTCCAGCAGATGCCCGGGAACGTCTTCATTGGCCGCATCCATGGCCCGCCGGTATTCGCGGACCACCGGAATCGAAGTGTCCTGGAGATTCGGAACGACATGGGCATTGAGAACGCGCCGGGTGAGTTGGTCCGGGTAGGTGTCCGAATTGAGCAGCAAAAAGTTGGCCATCTGCTGGGCGTGGGTGAAGGAGAGGTTGGCGATGGGCACCTCCCACCCCCGGGTCCTGGCTTGACGGATAAAAGCGGCACACGCTTGGGCCGCTCCTACGGTGATCACCGCTTCAGCCCCGCTTTGGCGCAAAATGCGTATCTGTTCGCCCATATCCGTTGCAGCCGTAGCGCCGCGGCGGTAGCACGCCTCGCCGGTCAATTGGAGGTTGTATTCGCGCAATGTCCGGCGGACGCCGTCCCATCCGTTTCGCCCATAGGCGTCGGCCTGATACAAGACCCCGATCCGTTCCCGTCCGACACTCAAAAAACTCTCGACCAGCCGCTGGGTCTCCTGAAAATAAGAGGCGCGCAGGTTGAAGATGTATTGGCGGTAGGGCGATTCGCGCAAGGGCTGCGCCCCGGTCATGGGAAAAAACAAGAGCAGGGGCTGGTCTCGGAATTTTTCCAGCAGAGGAAGGATACGGGTCGTGGTCGGCGTACCAACGTACCCGAAGAGGGCAAAAACATGGTCTTCCTTGACCAGACGAATGGTGTTGCGCAGGGCGGGATCGGGATCGTAACCGTCGTCATAGGCCTTGATCCTGATGCGCCGGCCGTGGACGCCGCCATTGGCATTGATTTTCTGAAAATAGGCGTTGGCGCCGCGATACAATTCAATCCCCAGACTCCGTGAGGGTCCAGTAAAGGCCGCAGACATTCCCAAAACAATATCCGCGGTTTCACCCATGCCATGCGCCCGAGCCGCAGGGACGCTCAAAAGCAGCGAGGCAACCGCCGCGACCACCCAGACTCCGAAGGGGAGCATCCGAAAAAAAGAAAATCTCCTGGTCATTTAGCCGCACTCCGGGAGGTGATTGACGAGCACCCGAAGATGCGCCTTTTCCTGTTCAGCCAGCGTCAAGAAATGGGAGCGCTCCTGGCCTTGGGCCGTGTTCTCGGCCAGCGTTTTGTACAGATCATAGGCCTTGTTTTCGAGGTCCAGAGCGAGTTCAAGAAAGTCAAGGCATGTCAGGTCACCTTGCTGCGTCCATTGGGCCAGGGCCTCCCCGAGGTCCTGGCCGCCTTCAAGGATGGTGTCGTCAAGGGACGCAAAAAAAGGGTCGAAATCCGGAATTGCCTCCTGTCTGGTCAGCAGGGTGTACACGCTTTGAGCATGGCGCCCTTCGAGATCGGCCAATTCGGCAGCCGTCTGCCGCAACCGGGCCGACAAGGCGTTGCTCTCCGCCAAAACGGTGTAAAACCGCTGGGCCCCTTTCTCCATGGCTGCCGCGCGGCGCAGGAGTTCCCCGGCCCCTCGGGACATGTCGAAGCGGTCCACGCGCGGCACCTGTTCAACGATTCCCCCCTGCCAGGCGGCAATCCCGCCCTGGATATTGTAAAGCGCTTTGAAGCTCTGGCCGCTTTGGGCCGTGAGGGCGGCCGCAGTGGCCGAGCGGCGCCCGCTACGGCAATAAAAAAGCAGTTCCCTGTCTCGAGGCAACTGGTCCAAACGGTCTTCCAACTCGGGCAGAGGCAGGTGCAGCGCCCCGGGGATATGCTCCTCCCGGTATTCTTCAGGTTGCCGGACGTCGACCAGCGTGTATTCCCGTTCGCGGTGTTGACGCTGGAATGTCTCCACGTCTTCAGGGTAGAGTTCGCTGACTTGCATAGCCTTCTCCAAATTTGTGTGGCGTGGCCTTCTTGGGACAAAGCGCCCGGAATGCGCTGCACGGGTTACCGGTCTGACGGCTCGGGCAAAAGCAGGTACACCCCGGTGGCCCGGCGGTGGAATGTCGCTTCCAATACCGCAGACCATCCGAGTTCGGCACACACTCCCGGCACCGCCCCCAGGGCGAGATAGTCGCGGTAGCAGGCGAAATGGGCCCGGCCGGCCACACGTTCGACGCTCGTGCGCATCATATGCCCGAGTCTTGAACTCTGCGGAGGTGGCCCCAAAAAATCACTGACACAGATCACCCCTCGCCCCCGGACCAGCCGGGCTGCTTCGCGCAGCAACGCCAGACGGGCCGGCCCCGGTTTTTCATGCAGCGCCAGACTGATGACCGCGCAATCAAAACTCGCCGTAGCAAAAGGGGTCGCGGTAGCATCGCCTTCAAGCAGCGCAATCTCTGCCGGAGACTTGCGGCGGGCCTCACGGATCATCGCCGGCGAAAGGTCGACCCCGGTGGGCTGAAAACCGGCCCAGTACAAGCGCCGGCATTGCGCCCCTGTGCCGCAGCACAGATCAATGATCCGCGAGGCCCCTTCCCGGCGGCACAGGCTCGCCACATGGCGGTGCAGCGGCCGCAGCCAAGGATCCAGAATCCAATCATAGATCCGGGCCACCCATTGATAGGGATCGCCTGCTTCCTCGAGAACACAGGCCGAGCCGTCGTCCTGCCGCGGTGGCTCGGGCCGAGGCTCCTGCATATCATTTCTCCCGCCAGGTGCCGTGCCCCTCCAAAGGCCGCAGGAAACTGGCCGCAAACAGAGTAAACACCGCCCCTTGCGGATGCTGGCGGACAATCCCTGAAACACCGCGCAGGTGTTTTCGGGCACAGTCGTTCGTCGGCCCGGAGCCGTACAATCGGACCAGGTTGTAGAGCATGACCGCGTTTTCTGAGGGCAGGGCATCGTCAAAGACCTTTTTCAGGCGCAGAAGGGGCTCTTGCGCCGCTGCATGGGTCTGAAAAAAACCGCCTTCCTTCAGGTCCGCAAACTCGGAGAGCACGGTATCGGCCAGCCGCAAGGCGATGCGGCGGTAATCCTGTCCCTCACTGGTCTGCACCAGTTCCAGTAGTCCCCAGATAAAATAGGCGTAATCCTCAAGAAATCCAGGGATTCCGGCGTGTCTGTTGCGGGCCCGGTGCCATAATCGCCCCGGCTCGGGCTGCATGGTCTCCAAGACCCAGTCCGCGGTTTCGCGGGCCGCGGCAATGAGGTGCTCTTCGCCCAACAAGATGCCCGACCGGGCCAGGGCGGCCACAGCGAGTCCGTTCCAACTCGTCAATTGCTTATCGTCGAGGAACGGTTGCGGGCGCTGGGCGCGTAATCCGCCAAGCGTGGCCATGGCCCGGTGCCACTCCAGGCGCACCTGTTCTTCGCTCAGCCCCAGCCGTTCGGCGGCGTCAGCGGTATCAGCCACCCGGGCCAGGACATTTTTGCCAGTACGCTGGCGCGTCGCTTCATCCAGGATATTGCCGTCACTACGGATCCCCGCCACAGTCTGGACAACACGAAACGTGTCCGGAGGAAGCGCCGCTTCCAACTCGGTTTCCGTCCACTGATAAAAGGCCCCCTCTTCGCCTTCGGTATCAGCGTCTTCCCCGCAGTAAAGCCCCCCGTCTCCGTCGTGGAGCCGCTCAAGCATATACTCGGCCACAGCCACGGCCTCGCGCCGGAAAAGATCCCGGCGGGTTCGGGCGTGGCCCTCGGCCAAGGCCATGAGGAGCAAGGCCTGGTCGTAGAGCATTTTTTCGAAATGGGGCAGGTGCCAGGCCCGATCAGTAGAGTAACGGTGGAAACCGCCGCCGATATGATCCCGGATGCCGCCACGACAAATCGCTTCAAGGGTCGAGTCGACCATATTCAACAGAGACCTGTCCTGAGAAAGGTCATACAAACGCAATAAAAACAGCAATACATGCGGGGTGGGAAATTTGGGGGCCTTGCCGAATCCGCCAAAGTCGTCATCGTGGTTCTGCCGCAATTCTTGCACGGCCTGCTCAAAAATCGCGTTTTCCGGTAACGGGCCGCTGGAGTCGCTGAACAGATCATGAATATGACTGACCAGGCGAGTGGCCGATTGTTCGATCTGCTCCCGGTTCCGGACCCAATCTTCCTGGACACTGACGAGCAAGTCCAGTAATCCGGGCTGGCTGAAACGGGACTGCTTCGGAATATAGGTCGCGGCGAAAAAGGGCCGACCATCCGGGGTCAAAAACAGATTCAAAGGCCACCCTCCTCGCCCGGAAAGCGCCTGGCAACAACTCATATAAAAGGTGTCCAGATCGGGACGCTCTTCGCGATCGACCTTGATCGGGACACAGACGGTGTTCAAGATGTGGGCGACCTCGGTATCTTCAAAGCATTCCCGCTCCATGACATGGCACCAGTGGCAGGTGGCATAGCCGATGGACAGGAATATCGGCCGCTGCAAACGGTGTGCGGTCGCCAGGGCCTGATCGTCCCAGGGCTGCCAAGCCACGGGATTGCCGGCATGCTGTTCCAGGTAGGGGCTGCCGGACTCGGCCAGCCGGTTGACAAGAGTCTGGGACATGTCTGCCTCCCGGGTGGGGAAGTGTCTAAAAGTGTAGCGATCTCAATAGCATTAATTTCTACCTAAAGGCAATTTTTTTTGTCCGCTTCCTCCCTGCTCAGCACCCCAAAGACCATGCAGCCTTCGCAACGGCAACTCGGTGCCGACGGCGTATTGCTCATCGTGGCCCTGATCTGGGGAATCACCTTCACCATGATCAAGGACGCCCTGGTCCATGTCAGCGTCTTTGCCTTTCTCGGGCAGCGCTTCACCTTGGCCTCGGCCCTGTTTGTCCCTTTTCTTGTCTGGCGATGGCGTTGCTTTGCGTGGCGGGCGGTGGCCCACGGCGCAATTTTAGGAATTTTCCTTTTTGGTGCCTTTGCCTTTCAGACCATTGGCCTCGCTTTCACCACAGCCTCCAATACCGCGTTTGTCACCGGCATGAACGTTGTTTTCGTACCGCTTATAAACGGGCTTTTATTCCGGGTGCACATCCCCGTCCCAGTGCGAAGCGGGGTCATTCTGGCCGCTCTGGGGCTGGCCGGCTTGACCCTGAATACCGGACTGGAAATCAATCCCGGGGACCTGGTGGTCCTGCTCTGCGCCGTGTGTATCGCCCTGCAGATCATTTTCACCGGGCGCTACGCCGGGCGCAATGATGTCTACTGGCTCACGGCCGTCCAGATTGCGGTCGTGGCCGTGGGCAGCACCGCCATCGGCTGGATTCGCGGCGAGGAGGTTTTCTTCTGGGAACCAAAGATTGCGTCTGCCCTTGTTCTTTGCGCCCCGCTGGCCACTGTCTTTGCCTTTTGGGCCCAGACAGCCATGCAGCGTTTCACACTCCCCAGCCGAGCCGCCCTTATCTTTTGCATGGAACCGGTCTTTGGTGCCTTGTACGCGTGCCTCGTCGGCGGAGAGCACCTCGGACCGTGGGCTGGACTGGGCGCGGCGGGAATCTTTTTGGGTATGGTCTGCGCGGAAATGCCCGAGACATGGTGGGTGCGCCTCAAAGCAGGGTGGGGCAGCCGGGAAGCCGGCTCATAAAAAACCCCCGCGCGGCAGGTCGACCGGGCGGGGGAGGCAGCAATCGGCTCTTCGTCACAGGGCATGGAATTTCAGACGCAAAAGTTTGCCGTCTCTTCTGTGTGCTTCGAGCGAAAGGCCCGCACATTTTCTTGGTCCCGCCAAAAGGGGGAAACCGGACCGCGAACTGAATGCTCCCAGGCGGATTCCGATGCAACAAGGGCCATCTTCGACACCTGGAGTTCTGCTTTACTTGAGAGTCCGGAGGGGGCAAGGATCCCCCTTTGGCGGGATTGAGAAAATACCGGGCCGAAAGTGGGCACACAGAAGAGACGGCAAACTCCAAAAATCCATAGGATCCGTCAAAGAACCCAGAAATCGAACGTACTCGATACTCCTCTCAATCAATGGCTGTGCCACGCACTAACCGCGTCCGAGACCGGGCCGACAATAGAGAAGACCGCTTGCAACGGCTGAAGGCAGCAAGCCCTCTTTGTGAGAGGCCTGCCCCCGGAAACGGTGAGTGAATCGAGGTCAAAAGTCTTGGGCTTTTTTAGCCAAGCGGTCCTGAAGCCCCTTGATCAAAATAGGCCAAGCAATGGTCGCGTCGCTGTGCACCTCGGCAAAACGACCGCCTTGCGCAGGAGGAACGAATTTGCCCCAGGATATTCCCTCCTGATAGGTGCAACCGGACAATCCTCCCCAATGCGCCGGTTCCGGGCAAATCCGCACCCCGTACTGGAAACGGCGCACCGGCAAATCCAATCCCTCGACACGCTGATTGACGATCTCCACAAACGGACCGACCTGCTGGGCCCAATTCCGCGGTACGCCACCGCCGATGGTGAATATGCCCAGGCGCTTGGCGCCACACACCCGTCGCGTATACTCAAAAAGGTCATAGAAGGGGTTGAATTGGAAGGGCAGTTCGGTAGCAGCTCCAGAGTCTGAGACGGCTTGAGGACTGTGGCGCAGGATGTGTGAAGCCACATCCAGGGCGAGTTCCGAATCGGTGAAAGCGGGGATGAAAACCGGCACATCGCGCTGAAAAGCGCTCTTGAGGATCCCCGGTCCCTGGAAATGCCCATCGAGATAAGCCCCAATGGCCCGGCAGAGACTGGCCGACCCCATCCGATTCCAGTCCTCGATTTCGGCCATGACAGCGTGCACGACATCCTCGGCCTGAGCGAAATTGATCTCCGGCTCCAGGGTGTCGTAGACGCGATTGAAACCGCGTTCAAAAAGAGCGGCGTCGTTCATCCGCTCCGGGACATATTTGTAGTGTTTCAGACCGATGGATTCGATAAAGCCGTGGGCCATGAGCGCGCCGGTGGAGATCACGGTGTCGATCCATCCCTTGTCGATCATGGAACACAGAAGCTTTCCCATCTTGGCCACGGTCATCGCCCCGGAAAAGGTCCCCACCACATGACAGTCCGGATCCTGGACCATCTCTTCGAGAACCCCCAGGGCTTCTCCAAGGCCGCGGCCACCGAATGAGGTCTGGGACATGGCGCTCAAAAGGTCGTCGAAATCCTGGATCGAATCGGGATCAAGAAGCGACAGGGGTTCGAATCCTTCTTCCTCGGGGTTGCCGAGTTCAGTGATCAGACGGATATGATCGTGTTCGTCAGACATGAATCCTCCATACAGGGCCGGCGGATGGGCGGTAGGAATGCCCTCAGGCAGTCGGGGCGAAGGTTCGTAACAAGACCGCGTTGATGGCCTGCACGGCCGTGGATTCGGAGACCACACCGGCGGCGGGCTGAGGCGCCAGCTCACAAAAATCCATTCCCACCAGGCGCAGGGCAGGCCCCAGAGCGGTCCAGAACCGATTCAGCCATTGCAGCTGCAGTCCTCCCGGCTCCGGTGTGCCGGTACCCGGTAACACAGAAGGATCCAGGCCGTCGGCGTCAAAGCTGAGATAGAGGGGGCGGTCGGCGACAAACTCCCGCAACCGCTTCGCCGCTTCCTCCGGACCTGGCAGATCGTGGGCGAACAGCGTCAGCAATTCGTGCGCACCGCTGGCGTGGATGGTCGTGCTCTCGTCACGGCTTAAGCTGCGGATCCCGATCTGGGCCAGAGGCAGGCCGAGTTCCCGGACACGAGCCATGACACAGGCGTGGGAGTAGGGCGAGCCTTCGAAACTCTCCCGCAAATCGGCGTGGGCATCGATCTGCAGGACGACCAAGTCCGGATAGGCTTCGGCGTAGGCGGCGATCGGCGCCAGGGCAACGCTGTGCTCTCCGCCCAGGGTCAACAGGAAGTCTCGAGCAGGATCAAAGGCGGGATCCTGCCGGAGCTTCTCCCGCATGGCCTCATACACGGCCTGCGGACCGGCAACCGGGGGATGGAACGGGGACAAGGTGCGAAAATGGGCGTAATCGGCCAAATCCAGACCGGTCGCCTCGTTCCAGGTTTCGATCTCGGCACTGGCCCGGAGGATGGCCGCCGGGCCGTTCTCCGTCCCACTGCCAAAGCTGACCGTGCCCTCATACGGCACGGGCCAGACCAGGACCCGGCGTCCGTTGTCTGTCTCCAGATCCAGGTATTCGGTATACATGTCGCTGTCCTGTCTGCGTCCCATCAGCAACCCCACACCATTTCCAATGCCGGATCACGGGCTCGAGTGTTAAACGCCAGCGCATTGCAACGCCACTAGCGGCTGAGAACCCTTTTGCGCCTGGCCTCGGTCATGGTCATCGGGCTGCGAAAGGAGGTGTTGTGCACCTGGCAGTGAGTTGACTGTTGAAAAATGCCGGACAACGTCGGTCGTTCAAAAATCCCAAGGGGCAGCGACAAAACGTTCACGGTCCCAGGGTACGTATTCGTCCGTACGCGTTTGAACGTGGTGCAAATGTGCTGCCCTTGGGACAGGTTTGGCGGCCTGTTAGGGGATAAAGACCGCCGCGGAAATGGTCGTCGTCCACAATCCGGCCTGGCCGCGGGTGACGCACGGCGCGGAAGCAGAATCGATAATCTTGCCGCTCATATGGTAGATCTGCTTTCGCTCGTCATAATCCTTTTCCGGATCGAAATCGATGCCCAGGGTCGTGGCCAGCATGGTCGAAGCCAGGTCTTCGGCAAAATCCCCAATCTCGAGTTCTTCAGCCCCGAAGGCGTGGTGTTCGGAGATATAGCCGTAGTGGCTCTCGTCCGCAGGAAAAGCCATTCCCACGGCGGACCCAACCAGCCGCCCCTTTTCATTCGTCGCATTGCGGGCCATGACGCAAAAAGTGATTTGACCGGGATAGAGGTACTCGACCCCTTCGTCGACACTGATGATCTTGCATTTGGGCGGGAAGATACTGGACACGTAGACCAGGTTCTGCTTTTCAATGCGTGCGTCGCGCAAGGCCAGTTCAAACGACTGCAACTTATTCTTGTGCCGGCCAATTCCCTTGGTGAAAAAGGCCTTACTGGGAACGAACGTCATCCGCGCCTCCGTTTCAATCCTGCAGCGATTTTTTCTTGTACACGAAGGGGTTGTTTACCCCGGCCTCGGCCAGTCGGGTCTTGAGTTCCCGGGCCTGGGCGCGT
Organism: Desulfohalobium retbaense DSM 5692; assembly: GCF_000024325.1. Classification (NCBI taxonomy): domain Bacteria; kingdom Pseudomonadati; phylum Thermodesulfobacteriota; class Desulfovibrionia; order Desulfovibrionales; family Desulfohalobiaceae; genus Desulfohalobium; species Desulfohalobium retbaense. The sequence goes on from NC_013223.1 coordinate 1,540,821, forward strand.
GTCCCGGTAAAAGGGACCAGCACCCTGTACCAGGTCGTTCCGTCTCGGTTGGCTTCGGACAGAAACGACTCCATCTGTTTTTTACGTAAAATCTTTTGCATTTTCAGGGCCTTGTCATGAACCTGGAACGCCGCGACCTGATAAATAAGGGCGTAGCGCTGACCGCCGTCGCTCTGCTGTGGGGCCGATGCGCGTTGCTGGCGCGTTTCGGGCGGGGCCGCAGCTTGGGACTTTTGCTGCTGTAACGCGGGCTCTTCGGACTCGCTGCGCAGGGCTTCGAAAAATCCCAGTTCCTCAGAGCGCAGAACCTTTTCACCGCTTTTGTCGGCCTCGGCCCGGTCCCCTGAAGGCAGCACGTTCTCCAGGTGCGGAACAAACCGTTCCGGCTGGTACCCGCGTCCGACAAGAATGCCCAGAACAAACCCCCAGACCACAATGACCAGAAAAAGGCTCCCCAGCGCGAACAGGCCGGTCAGCGTGAACTCGAAACTGATCTTCCGTCCGCTGGCCGAAGTCTTTTTTTTGCTCTTGGACGCACTTTTGGCGCTATTCTTTTTCGTGGCCATACGACGATACCCTACATTTGTTCCGGTGCATGGACTCCAAGGAGTTCCAGGCCGTTGTGCAGCACCTGGCGCACGGCAAGCAGGAGATGGAACCGTGCCTGGAGCAAGGCGTCACTCTCGGCGTAGAGAACTGAATGGGTATTGTAATACCGGTGGAGCAGACCGGCGAGTTCCTGCAGATAAAAGCTGACATGGTGCGGGCTCAAAGTCCTGGCAGCGCCCTGAACGACCTCGGGAAAGCGGTCAAGCTTCTTGAACAGATCCATGTCCTCGGCCGTATCCAGCAGGGCCAGATCCGCCTCGCTCACAGGGCGCGGCTCAAAGCCGCGTTCGGCCCCCTTGCGCAGGACCGAATTGATGCGGGCGTGGGCGTATTGCACATAGTAAACCGGATTGTCCATACTCTGGCGTTTGACCAGTTCCAGATCGAAATCGAGGTGGCTGTCGCTCTTACGGGACAGGAAGATAAACCTGGCCGCATCCGGACCGACCTCGGCGCAGACATCGGCCAGGGTCTCGAATTTCCCCGCCCGTGTGGACATGCTGACCTGTTCGCCATCGCGGAGCAGATTGACCAATTGCACCAAAATGACCTGAAGATCCTCGCTAGCGCGCCCCAACGCCTGAACCGCGCCTTTCATCCGCGGCACATACCCGTGGTGGTCAGCGCCCCAGATATCGACCACGGTGTCAAAGCCGCGGGCGTATTTATCAGCGTGGTAGGCGATGTCAGAGGCAAAATAGGTCAAATCACCGTCGGATTTGCGCAGGACCCGGTCCTTGTCGTCGCCAAAAGTCGTGCTGGCAAACCACAGGGCACCATCCTGCTCATAGGCCAGGCCACGGTTGGCTAGATCCGTGAGCGTGGCCTCGACACGCCCTTTGTCCAACAGCGATTGTTCCGAAAACCAGACCTGGTGCTCGACTCGGAAGTCACGCAAATCCCTCTTTATGCCCTCCAGAATACGCGTGAGCCCGTGCTGGCGGCAATGCTCCAAAAGTTCCGGCCAGTCCATTGCGGACAGCGAAGCGCCGCGGGTGTCGACAAGCTCCTGGGCCAGATCACGGATGTACCCGCCCTGATAATGGTCTTCGGGAAAGGTATCCGGTCCTCCCAGCAATTCCAGAACCCGATAGGCAATGGAAGCGCCGAGGATCTGCATCTGGCGTCCGGCGTCATTGAGATAGTACTCCGTGGTCACCGTATGCCCGGTGCGGCGGAGAATACGCGCCAAACTGTCGCCGACGGCTGCGCCGCGGCCGTGACCGATATGCAGCGGGCCGGTCGGATTGGCGGACACATATTCGACCTGGACTGTTTTCCCCTGACCCATATCGCTTTGACCGTACGACTGCCCAGCCTCCTGGATCACAGAAACGGTCTGTTGCCAGAAAGCCGGCTTGAAAAAGACATTGAGAAAACCAGGACCGGCGATCTCGATATCCTGGATGGCCGCACCGCGCTGCAATACCTCCTCGCGCAGACTCGCCGCAAGGTCCCGGGGTTTTTGTCCCGCCTGTTTGGCCAGAACCATGGCCAGGTTCGAGGCCACATCGCCGAAATTGGGGTCCTTTGGAGTGTCCAGGCTTGCCTTGGCCGGCCACTGCCAGCCCCGATCAGCGACTACCGTTTGTAGTACTGAAGTAATATAGGTACTTGCCCGCATGAGCTCGCTTTCGCTTTGCTTGGTGGTTAAAAAAACAGACCGCCGGGGCGGTGCCGATGGACAAATGGGTTATTCGGTCTCCAAGGCAGCCATATCCGGAAGGCTGCCCACGGACAAGGCTCCCCAATCCTCTGATTGGTCCTTGAGGTTCGGGGCGAGCAGTTTTTTCAGGACCTGCTTGGGCCCGAGTTCCAGCCAGAACCGAATCCCGTCGTGCCATTGCGCGGCAATGGTCTGGCTCCAGCGCACAGAAGAGACCATCTGTTCGCTCATGGTCGAGTGGATGGTCTCACTGCTTTGCTCGGCCTGCGCCGTCACATTGAGATAAACCGGCAATTTGGCCTCCCGCCAATGCAACCGTTGCATATATCCGGCCAGTTCCTGGGCCGCCCCCTGCATCAGGGGGGAATGGAAAGCGCCACTGACCGGCAGCGGGACCGCGCGTCCCTTGTGCTCCTTGGCCAATTGCCCAAGGCGCTCCACAGCAGAGCGACGGCCACTGACAACCAGTTGCGTAGGGGCGTTATAATTGGCAATCCGCAGTTCCTGACCGGTCTCCTCGGTCACCGTATTGACCAATTCCTCGACCTGGGACTTCTGCAACTTGAGCACAGCAGCCATAGCTCCATCCTGGCCCTGACCGGCCTCAGCCATCAGCCGCCCTCGGAGGGTGACCAGTTCCAGAACCGCCTCGGCGCTCAAGACCTCAGCTGCGGCCAGGGCGGCGAACTCGCCCAGACTGTGGCCGGCAACACAGGCCACCGGAGTACGGGATCGAACCTGTCCCCAGACAGTAAGATTGGTCACCGTCAAGGCTGGCTGGAGATAGCGGGTCTCCGCCATTGCCTCGCCGTCTCCTTCCCAATATATTTCACGAAGCGGGGCCTGGGCCACGGCTTCGGCCTTTTTCCACAATTCCATGGCCTCGGGCCAATGCTCGGCGATATCTCGACCCATCCCGGGCTCTTGCGATCCCTGGCCCGGAAAGATGGCGGCAACAGAAGCCGCGTGGGGCAACTGGGACATAAGCCTCCTCCATCGTTGCAAAAAAGCGAGGTATACAGACTGACATGGACCGGGCACCGCCCAGCGATGCCCACACAAAAAGGGCATCAGACACGGTGCGCGAGAAACGCCCAACGGCCAGGAGTATTGACGCCCATAACAGAAATATGAAACATTTTAGTATAGCCGGATTTACCTACAAGGTAAAGTTTTTTCCTCCCTTGGAGCCGTCATGACCGCACACACCCCCCCGCCAGATCCGCCCGCTGTCCAGGCTATGGTCCGGGAATCGGGCTATGAGATCAGCGAGGTTCAGGCCGAGCTGTTGGCCGTCTACCTGCGCTTGCTCGAACAATGGAATACCCGCATCAATCTCGTCGGTCCCAGAAAATGGCCACAGATGCTCAGCCAGCTTGTCGCCGACAGCTGGCACCTCGCTGCTTTGCTGCAGGAATTGCAATGGCCGCACCAATGCCAATCCCTTGACCTCGGGGCTGGTGCTGGTCTGCCGGGAATTCCGCTGCGTCTTTTCTGGACCCACGGGCGGTACACCCTGGTTGAAATCCGGCAAAAGCGGGTGGCCTTTCTCCACAACGCCCTGGCCCAGATGGAACTGCCCGGGACCGCCATTCACCACGGCAGGGCCGAAGAACTTCCTGAAACGCTTCTTCCAGCCCATCTCGTTCTCAGCCGAGCCTTCATGCCCTGGCACCAGCTGCTGCCCCTGGCAGGGTCCCTGCTCGACAAGACAGGACGGCTGATTATTCTTTCCAATACACCTGCACGACAGGAGATGTTCGCAGAGCGGGCCCGGCTCGTGCAAGTCAGGCCCTATCAGATAGGGGACCAGACCCGGTACTTCTGGGTCCTGGACCGGCTTGCCCGAGTCTGAGCCGCCGGAACAATGCCCCCTGTGCCAGCCGGCCCCCAGAGCTGTATAAAAAACGTTGCCGCAGGGCGTGAACCCCAGGAGGATCAAATGCAGATTACCGCGGACAGTTTTGCCAGCCTACAGTTCACCATCGGGTGGGAAAGCGGTGAGGCCCGCCACACCGAGCATATTCTGGCTCAAAAGGCCAATCTCTGGCGGGACCAGTTCCCCCCCCGGCGTCAAAGAACAGCTGATTGGCGCCCGACCGGGCCAGAGCATCACTCTCGAATACGCACCGGGCGACCTCCTGCCCCTCCCTGAATCCACCAAGACCCGGACAGTGCCCCGAACCAGCTTTCGGAGCCCAGAATTGCGAGGCAGGACCATTGCCCCCCGTTTCGGCCGGTTTTATCCGCTTGGGCTGCTCAGCGGCATTCCAGGCGTTTTTCGCGCCAACGCGACCCCGTTTCGGGTCACCGGAATTGAGAAAGCCGCCCTTACGGCTGACTGGAACCATCCCCTGGCCGGCCGGAACCTGACTTTGGGCATCGAAATCCTTGATGCGGCGCCGAAGGACACCGACACCGGGGGACGGGTCACGGACTGGACGGAATTCCTCCTGAGCGGTGGACCAGGCATGCAGGCCAGAAGCCAGGGCGAACCAACAGATTTCACCGAGCCCGATGCCCTCCAGCGCGACGACCCCGATGATGACGCCCAATTCTATGCTGAACCAAGGCTGGTGGGGCATATCGACCGCCAAGCCAGCGCCTGCCTGGGCGAGGAGTACGCTCGCCTGGTCAAACCAGGACACGAGGTCCTGGATCTCATGAGCAGTGTCGAGTCCCATCTGCCGGACACGCACGGCTCCAATGTCACAGGACTGGGACTCAATGCCCAGGAAATGGCCCAGAATCCGGCCCTGAACCGCCACGTGGTCCACGACCTCAACACCAATCCGACCATCCCGTTTGCGGACAGCAGCTTCGACCTGCTCCTATGCTCCATGTCTGTGGAATATCTGACGAGACCGAGGGAAGTGGTGGGGGAGATGATTCGCGTCCTGCGTCCCGGCGGCCTGGTGGCGATCAGTTTCTCCAACCGCTGGTTCCCGCCCAAGACAACCTATCTCTGGACCGACCTCCATCCTTTCGAACGCCTCGGGCTGGTCGCCGACTATCTCTTGCAGGGGCCGCAATGCACCGCTCTGCAAACGGTGACCTACCGCAACTGGTGGCGCCCCCCGGAAGACAGATACAGTGGCACCCTGACCCAGGCCGACCCCATATTTCTGGCCACGGCACGAAAGCCCGGCTAGCTCCATGCTAGCCCAACGCGGTCTTGGGGATCGCTCAAAAAGAGTAACGGACACCAGGCGATGAGGGTTAGCCAAGAGGAAGGGTGCCCTGACGCTCGGAGGCCGTGGCCGGAAAAAATCGCCGGATATAGGCCTGGACGTCGAATTTGCGTGCTGCGCCGCGATCGTTCATGTAACGGACCTTGCCGTAGACCGGACGTTCCTTCCACGGCCGGTCGTGAACGCCCCCGATGGACCAGAGGACGCCAGTATAGCCGTTGGGATCGCGTCCATCGAGTTCATAGCGGTCGTTCAGAGTGATGGCCGTGGACAGCGCTTCTTCCGGGGAGGCCGACCATTCCAGGATCTTCTTGGCCCAATACATCCGCATATAGCCATGCATTTTTCCGGTCTGGACCATCTCCTGCTGGGCCGCATTCCAGAGGGGGTCGTGGGTGCGGGCCGCTTCCCACTGCTCGAAAGTATACACCACCTCGCGATGATCCCCACGGTGGTCGTCCAGGGTCTGCTGGGCCCAGGCGGGCAGCCCGCCAAAACAGTCGTAGACGGGGTTATAAAAGCAGAAATTCTCAGCCAGTTCCCGGCGGATGACCAATTCCTCGAGAAACCCCTCCCTGGACTCGGCGGGAGCCCAGTTCGCGTCCCGGGCCATCAGCGCCACCCGCTGCGGCGCAATCTGGCCGAAATGGAGATAGGGGGACAGACCGGACACCGCGCCAGCAGTGGGGTCGTTGCGTTTTTCAGCATAGGCGCTCAGGCCTGAGGCTATAAATTCCCGGGCGAGATCCAGGGCAGTTTCTTCACCGGAGGACCAGGACAGCGGTGGGCCATACTCTGGCGCCGCCAGCGAGCGGGAGGCCGCCTCCCAATCCGGCTCTGGCAAGAGGCTGCCCCGCCAGGGCACCGGGTGGGGCACAAGTTCGGGAAACGGATCCAGAAATTCAGGCAGCTGTCGTTGCAATTTGGGCCGAATGGTCCTGGCGGCATACTCCTGCTTTTCAGAGGCCCATCGGCAAGGAACCACGTTATGGGCGTCGACCTCCAGGCATTCGCCTTCCCAATGGCCGGCAAAGGTATGCTGCCACTGCTGCTTGGTGCGCAGGGGATCAAAATCCATCACCACGGTGCCGATCGCATGGGTACGGCAAAATCCAGCCAGTTCCCCCGGGGGGTCCTCTCCGGTCAAAAGGACAAAAGGGATGCCCAGCTTGGCGGCCGAGTCGGCCACCTGGCGCAGCCCGGTGAGCATGAAATCGAAATGGCGTCTGGCGCCCCCGCTGTAGGACGGCACGAGACAGAAAACGATGATCAGGGGAGCCTGACGCGTTCGGGCCATATGCTGGGCCTGGAGCAGGGCCCAATTGTCGTGCAGGCGTTGATCCCGGCTCATCCAATAGGCCACCGGCCCGGAACCCCGGACCGAGGGAGTGTGACAATACAGCCGTTGGGCATGAACTGGGGAAGCGGGGAGGGACACGAAACTCTCCTTGAGAACCATTGGAGCAGACAACAGGAGGCGACCGGGGATCAGGCCCCCGGTAACCGGCAACTATCCCGGCGTTGGGCGGCAACCCGGGTCGGCGGGGTCAGGATGGGCCGGTCAATGGCCGCCGCAATTTCTTGAAGCATTCCTTTAAAAATAAAAACGTGTGATGGCGCCAGGGCATACCAGTAGAGCATTCCCCACAAGCCGCGGGGCAGAAAACTGGCCGCCTGGACAAGTTCCGTTCGCCCCGGCCCGAGGGAGTGGAGCCGGAACTCCAGCACGGCTTCGCCAGGGAGTTTCATTTCCGCCAGCAACTGCAACCGGCTGTTTTCCTGGACATCCAGGACCCGCCAGAAATCGAGCCCGTCACCGACGCGGATCTCCTCCGGGTCACGGCGCCCGCGGCGCAGGCCGACGCCACCGAGCAAGCGGTCCATAAGCCCACGCAACCACCACAAACGGTCACCGTAATACCAGCCTGTGTCGCCCCCGATGCGCCGGATCGGTTGCCAGACCTCTTCGGGATCCGCAGCAATCACGGTGCGAAACGAACATTCGAGAATGGTCCCTCCGGCGTAGTAGGCGTCTTCGCAGCTGACCCATTCCGGCTCGGTGGCCTGGCCGGCATCAAACCAGCAGGTGGCCACCTGCTGCTGCCGGACCCGGTCCAGGGAGCGGCGGATGGCCTCCCGGCAGGTGAGCAGATCCTGCGGCACCATCTCCCGAATGCGCGTGTCCTGACAGACCACGGTATTTCGCAGTCCTTCGGTCAAAGGGCGGGCCAACGTCGCCGGCACCGGAGTGACCAGATGGATCCAATAGGAACTGAGTTTGGGGGAAAAGACCGGTACGGGGATGATCAGCCGGCGCCGGAGGCCGGCCTCCTCGGCGTAGAGCCGAAAGAGTTCCGCATAGGTCACGATATCGGGGCCGCCGATATCCAGGGTCTGACCGAGGGCCGGGGGATTGTCCAGGACTCCGGTCAGGTACTCCAGGACATTGGAGATGGCGATCGGTTGGCAGCGGCTTTGCACCCAGCGCGGCGTGAGCATGACCGGCAGGCGCTCGACGAGATAGCGCATCAATTCGAAAGAGGCACTGCCAGCCCCGAGGATCATGGCCGCTCGTAAAAAGGTGCAGGGCACCGAACCTTCCTGCAGGATCCGTCCAACCTCGAGTCGCGAGAGCAGGTGGTGGCTGAGGTCCTCGTCATCGTCTCCCAAGCCCCCCAAATAGATGATCTGCTCCATACCGGCTGCTTCGGCCGCCCGGACCATATTCCGGGCCGCAATACGGTCTGTCTCGGCGAAATCCTGTATTTGCGGGGCCATAGAGTGCACCAGATAGTACACCGCCCGGCACCCTTGGGCCGCTTCGAGCAGACTTGTCTCTTCCAGAACATCCGCCTGCACGAGTTCGATTGCGGGATGGTCCGCGAATGGACGACAGGACAATTTCTCCAGGGAGCGTCCGGCGGCGCGGACGCGATAGCCGCGTTCTAGCAACAGGGGGACCAGACGCCCTCCGACGTAGCCGGTCGCTCCCAGCACCAACACCGGCTTGGCAGATTCGTGCTCAGGCATTGTTGCGCAACCTCAACTCGATGGGGTGGGGATTGAGATAGTACTGCAAACCCAAATAGGGTTCCTCATACTTGCGTACAAAATGGTTGACCAGGGTAATGGGCACAATCAAAGGCACATTTCCCGCGCGATAGTGTTCGAGGATTTCCAAGAATTCCTGTTTCTCGTCACTGCTGAGCTGGTCTTTGAAATAGCCGAGGAGGTGGTGCAGGACATTGATATGTTTCTTGGTCGTTGTCTTGACCCGCATAGCCCGGTCCAGAAGTTCCAGATAGCCCGGCAAAAGGGCGTCTGGCTCCATTTGCTTGGCCTGGGCCACATACCGGCCCATTTCCTTATACAGTTCCGGACTGTGAGCCATAAGCAGGAGCTTGTGCCGGGAATGAAAATCGACCAGCCGCCCGACATCGGGGCCCTGTTTGGCCAATTGCCGCCACCGCCAGTAGACAAAGACGCGTTCGATAAACTGTTCACGCAATTTCGGATCGTGCAGCCGCCCTTCGTCCTCCACCGGCAGCAGGGGAAAACGGTCCATGAACATCCTGGCCCAGATGCCAACACCTGTCGGAGCAGGCATGCCCTGTTCGTTGTAGACCTTGATCCGTTCCATCCCACTGCTCGGAGAGCGACTTTTGAAAATATACCCGCACAAATCCTTCTCAGCGAGTTCTTCGAGCTTGCTTTCGCCCCAGGCCTGCATCTGGTCGGTATGATCTTCACGGGAACGGATGGTCACCAGACGCGGTGCCTCCGGTTCCCCGACCAGACGCAGTGCCTCACGCGGTACGGGCATGCCGCATTCCACCTCGGGACAGACAGGGACATACTCGAAGTACCGCCCGAGCGTGTCCCGGACATAGCGGTCCAGTTTGTGCCCTCCGTCGTAGCGCACCGCCTTGCCCAGAAGACAAGTACTCACTCCAAGTCTGATGGACGCCTCGTTCGAGTGTGCTGGTATCTCCATTGCTTCCTCGTTGTGGTTTGGCGTTGTCGTGTGGTAGCATCACGCTATTGGTCCGGTGCGCCCGGGATTACTCCTGATCCGTGATCCCGGTCTCGATCAGGGTCACGTCCTGAAAATGCTCCACAAGCAGCAACCGGTGTGCGCTCACGCAGAGCAAGGCTGTGCCTGGGTCCTGGACAAAGGAGGCCAGATGCGGGTGGCGCTCAGATAATGCGGCCACGGCCCGGTCCTGATCTCCAGCGGGACAGATCCGGGCCGTGCCCAGGACAGTCACCGCCTTGGCCGTATGACTGTCTTCAGGGGCGTTGCGGCTGCTGTCGATCAACAGGGAGACCTTTGGATTGTGCTCGATATTCGTCATTTTTTCGCTGTGCGACGGTGAGGCCATCACAAGCTGGCGGGGATCTCCGTCCAGCCAGGCGAAGGCCATAAGACTGCAGTACGGTTGATCCTCCCGGGCTGTAGCCAGCACCGCGGTACGCTGCTCAGTGAAAAATCCGGTAAAAAAGGCATGCCAGTGCGGACTCCAAAAGACCGGTGGCGGGGCGTCAGGCGGGGTCATGGGGAATTCCTTTGCGTTGAGGCAGCCGATCTGTAAAGGTTGACCCTGGTGCTGGGAAGAACTGCTGCAGCCAGTGAAACCGGAATCACGGGCACACCAGGATCATGGATTTCCATTTTGGCACAGGGCGGCAAGAGAGACAAGCCATCCCAACCCATTGCAGCAAAAGGGGCAGGCTATGCGATTTTTCATCATCGGCGCGAACGGATTGGTTGGACAGCATCTTTGTCACTATCTGGCTCAGGGCGAGCACGAGATCACCGCGCTGGTCCGGCACCAGCGCCGAGCCCAGGACTTGCCCGAGGCAACCAAGGTGGTGGTTGGCAACGCGCTGCAGGAAGGGATGTGGCAGGAGACGGCCGGTTCGCATGACGTGGTGGTCAATCTGGTCGGCAAGAATATCATGGGGCGCTGGACTCCGGAAGTCAAAAAGGCCATATACGCCACCAGAATCGACTCCACCCGCCAGGCGGTCCGGGCCATCGAACAGGCTGCTGCTCCGAAACCATGCCTGATCAATGCCAATGCCGTCGGTTTTTACGATGCTTCGGAAAAAGCGATTCTCGATGAGACGGCCCCGGCCGGAGAAGGATTTTTGGCCGAGGTCTGCCAGGATTGGCAAAAAACCGCTCTTGAGGCCGAAAAAGCCGGGGCGAGAACGGTTGTGGCCCGCTTCGCCACGGTGCTGGCCCCGGACGGCGGGGCATTACCGAGCATGCTCCCGATTTTTCGCCTCGGCCTCGGAGGCCCCATTAGCTCAGGAAAACAGGGATTCCCGTGGATCCATATCCAGGACCTGGTCCGGGCCATTGTCTTCGCCGCCAGCACTGCGGAGGTGTCCGGACCAGTGAATATGAGCGCTCCGCAAATCTGCACCAATAAAGAATTCACCCGCACCCTGGCTCGCGTTTTGCGCCGCCCGGCGCTGTTCCCTGTCCCACGACCGGTCTTGCGTACTGTTTTCGGAGAAATGGCCGACATGTTGGTACAAGGGCCGTTTGTCCGCCCACAGCGCCTCCAGGACGCGGGGTTCACCTTCAATTATTCCCTGCTGGAAAAAGCCCTGCGCCATCTGCTCAACCGGTAACCAGACCCCGGCTGACTGGAACCAGGCGACTGAAAAAGCCCTCGCAAGGCCGGTCCGAACCAAAGCCCCAGACGGCAAAATTGTCTCAAGGCGCCCTGGAGGGCAGCTCCAAGGCATCGAGGGAAAAGGCGACGACCAGAGGCCAGAACTTGCCGGTCACAAAGACTCGCTTATGCTCCGGGTCAAAAGCAATGCCATTGAGCACGTCGGCTTTTTGGAGTTGCGGAAAGCGGCGGCGCAGCCCCGAGCAGTCGAGCCAGGCCTCCACCCGACCGCTGGATGGCCGAATGATCGCGATGCGGTCGCTGGGCCAGACATTGGCCCATATACGCCCCTGGATGACTTCCAGTTCATTGAGCGACTTGACCTCCCGGGTTCCGTCACGTACCTCAATCCGCTTTGTCAGCTGAAAGCGACGGTCGCGTATGGTCAAGGCTGCGCTGCCGTCACTCATGACCAGCTGCGTGCCCAGTGCGGCCAATCCCCAGCCTTCGGTGCTGTAGGCAACGCGCCCGATCCGGCGCAGGGGGGCCGGGCTGTAAACAAACCCGGTCCTGCTTTTCCAGGTCAACTGGAAGAGCCGGCCGTGCATCAGTGCCAACCCTTCCCCGAAACAGTCCGGGGGTAAAGGGAGCTCAGCCAGGATTTCCCCGGTGGCCACCCGCCGCTTCGAAATGGAGGAGCGTCCGTACAGGCCTGTGCTCTCCCAAAAGACACTATCCTGAAACACGAGGCCTTGCGTAAACGAGGTCCGCTTGTGGGGGAAGGTCTGGAGAGCAGCAGGCGGGGTAAGCACAGGCGCCTCGGCATACGCCTGCCGGGGAGAGCTCGTGGGGCCAATCGCCAGCACCACAACACCAAGCAGCACGAGCAACATGCCGGACAGGTGCCGCTGGCTGTCAGCAACGCACCTCAAAGGAGTCGATTTGGATATGGCAGAATACAACCAGGACGCGATCCGCGATATTCGCATCGGCAAACCTCTGGATTTCGATCCTCCGGGAGAAGGCCCCATTCCGTACCTAGCCGGGGCCACGCTGCATGTCTACACCTTCTATTCCGGACTCCAGGCGCAGGATGTCCAGGCCTGGACCAAAGGCGCCATCCAGTATGGGGTCTTTATCCAGGACACCATTCCTTTTTTCCTGCTGGATATCGCCGGATTCGGTGAATTGGACATGCCTTTGAACATCTTCTGGGAACCCGAGGAGAAACAGCGGGAGTTTTTCGAAGGCAATCCCACGGCCAACGCCATCCCCCTGGTCTTGGCGGATTACCCAGAAGCTATTGTGCGGGCTGTGCGGCTTATCGCCATTGACCCCAAGATCATGTTCCGGATCAAAGAGACCTTGTTCGATCAACTCACGGTCTACCCAACGGCTGACTCGTGTACGGAAAATCTGTCGACGATCTTTGAATCCTTTGATTCCTACGAAATGCGCGAACGCACAACCCTGTATGCCTTATAGACCGGAACCGTTCCCATCCTTGGCGGTGCGCCACCACGCATGTATTGCGGATGCAGGGCCGTAGCAAAGGTGCAGAAAAAGGCCGTGGACGGAAACGTCCACGGCCTTTGCGTCTCAGAGCCACCATGTCCCGGAGAAAACCGGGATTGCGGTGGTGTGGACTTATTGCTGCGCTGTTGCGTTAGCCTCGGTGTCCTTTTTCTGGACCTCTAATAATTCGACATCAAAGACCAGGGTCGAATTGGGGCCGATTTGCGGACCAGCCTGACGGGCGCCATAAGCAAGATCGGCCGGCAGAACAACCTGCCATTGAGCGCCCTCGTGCATCATTTGCAGGGCCTCAGTCCACCCCGGAATGACACCATTGACCGGAAAAGTGGCCGGCTTGCCCCGTTCGCGGGAGCTGTCAAAGACCGTGCCATTAACCAATTTCCCCGTATAGTGCACCGTGACCACGTCGTCGGCGTCCGGCTGGGGGCCGTCACCTTTTTCCACGACTTTGTACTGCAGTCCGCTCTCCGTGGTCTGCACACCTTCCTTGGCCTTGTTGGCCTCCAGAAAGGCGCGGCCGGCCTCTGCATTTTTGGCGGCAGTTTCCTGTTGTTTCTTTTGCTGCTCCTGGAGCAATCGCTGCTGCAGGGCCTGGAGGCTTTGTTGGACCTCTTCCGGCGTCATCAGGGTCTCGTTGCCGGATAAGGCATCTTTGAGTCCCTGGGCGGCCAAGTCGGGGTCAAGGTCGAATTCTTGGGATTTCAATTTATTGCCTATGTCCATCCCCAAACCGTAACTGACCTTGTCCTGATCAGTATCCAGCGTCACCGCCGCGGATTCAGTCGTTTCCTGGGGTGTTTCCTGAGCCGATTGCTGACAGGCAGCCAGAAAGACCACCCCCCCAACTAGACAAAGCATGAGCCAACGTTGCATATGTTCTCCTTTTCTGGCGGGTTGCATAAAAACCAAAGACCTGTTTCTTTCCCCTTGGCGCCCGCAGGAAGCCGGGAGCCAGTGTGGGACAAAGCCCCTTTCTTCAGTCGCCGGCGCACCAAGGCAGAGGGAGATGTAAACCATGATTGCGGGACGAAGCAAGCGGCGGCTGGAAATGCTGCTGCCCAGATATGACGGCCCGCCAATTCGAGGCCGAAGCACTATCGCCTTCGGCCGGACTCTGGCTTCCCGACAAAGGGACTCTCATCCATGAGCGACGTTTCCCCCCACCATACTCAGCATTTCTGTCCTGCCGGGTGGGTCGAGCTCACCAGCCAGGCCCGTTTGGCTCAGGGACGGCAAACCATCTCCTTGTATTGCCTTGTGCTTGCCTCCCGCGGCATACCATATCAACTCCAGAGCACCTCTGAACAACGAATCCTCTGCGTCCCCGAATCCTGGCTGGAGACCGCCCGCAACGAACTGGAAACATTTGCTCTGGAAGAGGAGGCTTGGCACAATCCCGAACCAGGTCACGTCCCGCTTCGCTATGGCCGGATCGAGCCAACGCTGTGGGTCTTTTTCGGCCTGTTTGTCTTCCATCTGCTGACCACCGCCACCGTCTACGAAGGGCTTGGTCATATCGCTTGGCAGGAGTGGGGCAGCGCCAAGGAATGGCTCATCTTGCAGGGCGAACTCTGGCGCAGCGGCACGGCCCTGACCCTGCACGCCGACAGCGCCCATCTGGCGGGTAACATCGGCCTGGGCGCCCTTTTTGTCGCCCTGTTGTGCCGGGAAATCGGGTCGGGTTGGGGCTGGCTGATAGTTGTGGGCAGCGGTATGCTCGGCAATATCGGCAATGCCTGGATCAGCACTTACGGCCATACAGCCGTGGGGGCCTCAACCGCGGTGTTTGGGGCAGTGGGGGCGATCGGCGGCCTGCGTGCCTGGCAGGGCCGCGGCAACCGGGTCGTCCTCGACAGCCTGCTTCCTTTGGGCGCTGGTCTGGGGATTTTGGCCATGCTGGGCACCGGAGGGGGCAATACGGACGTAGGGGCCCATTTTTGGGGCTTTGGATGCGGCGTGGTCCTCGGCAATCTCTTTGGCGGAGCCTTGCGTCTGAGTTGGGTCCCTTCATCGCGCAGCAACCGCTGGGCAGGGCTGACCGCAGCGGCGCTCATAGGCGGATCCTGGCTTTTGGCCATTAGCACCCAGATCTCGTGATCGCCCTGGCGAACAGCGCACTGCGCATCCGTAATCACCCTGAATCCCGAAAACTCGTTCCGGGGCTGTGCCTCCGACAGCCTTGATTATTCACGGCTCGAGAACACCAAGGAGTTTGTATGGCGGTACACGAACATGCGGGCCAACTCCCCGCCCAAACATTGCTGACCAATATCCCGCGCCTGGTCGCAACCTATTACAGCCGAACCCCGGATTCTGCGGATCCAGCCCAACAGGTCGCATTCGGAACCTCCGGACACCGTGGAAGCGCGTTGAGCGGGAGTTTCAATGAACGCCACATCCTGGCCATAAGTCAGGCCATCTGTGAATGGCGACACAGCCACGGCTACCAGGGCCCGCTTTTTTTGGGCATGGACACCCACGCCCTTTCCGAGCCGGCCTGGATCTCGGCGGTGGAAGTCTTTGCCGCCAACGGCGTCCCGGTGCGTTTCCAGCGCGGCCGCGGATACACACCGACTCCGGTAATCTCCCACGCCATTGTGGTCTGGAACAGGCACCACCCCGGCGCCCTGGCCGACGGTGTCGTGATCACCCCCTCGCACAATCCCCCCCAGGACGGCGGCTTCAAATACAACCCGCCGCACGGTGGTCCGGCCGGAACCGAAACGACACGCTGGATCGAACAACGGGCCAATGCCTTGCTGCAGTCTCCGGAGGCCATCCGGCGCATGCCGCTTGAACGGGCCTTGAGGCAGTCGTTCATTGAAGAACACGACTATATCCAGCCCTATATCCAGGACCTGCGCCACGTCGTCGATCTCGACGCCATCCGGACAAGCGGGTTGAAAATCGGCGTCGACCCCATGGGCGGTTCGGGCATCGCCTTTTGGGAGCCCCTGGCCGAAATGTACGGCCTCAATCTGGAGGTGGTGAACGCCACCATTGACCCCCGATTCGCTTTCATGCCTCTGGATAAGGACGGGGTCATCCGCATGGATTGTTCATCACCCTATGCCATGCGTGCCTTGCTGGACCTCAAGGACCGCTTCGAAATCGCCTTCGGCAATGATCCGGATTACGACCGCCACGGCATCGTCACCGCTTCGGCCGGTTTGCTCAATCCCAACCACTATCTGGCCGCGGCTGTCTGGTACCTCTTCCAGCACCGTCCCGAATGGACCTCCCGCGTGGCTGTGGGCAAGACGATGGTCACCACATCATTGCTGGACCGCATCGCCAACGACTTGCAACGGCCCCTCGTCGAGGTTCCTGTGGGCTTCAAATGGTTTGTCGAGGGCCTGCAGTCCGGAGAATTGGGATTTGGCGGGGAAGAAAGCGCCGGAGCGACCTTTCTGCGACGCGAAGGCTCGGTCTGGACCACGGACAAAGACGGCTTTGTCATGGATCTGCTCGCGGCCGAGATCACAGCCGTGACCGGCTCGGACCCGGCCCGGTTGTACGACGGGCTGACCGACCGTTTCGGGGCGCCGATCTATGAACGCCTCCAGGCGCCGGCCGACGCCGCGGCCAAAGCCAAATTGAAGCAGCTCTCACCCGACCAGATCCAAACCACGACGCTGGCCGGGGAGACCATTCGCTCCATTCAGACCACCGCTCCGGCCAACGACGCCCCCTTCGGCGGGGTCAAGGTCGTGACCGACAACGGATGGTTCGCGGCCCGGCCGTCGGGCACCGAAGACATCTACAAAATCTACACCGAGAGCTTCCTCGGGCGCGAGCACCTCCAGCAGCTCCAGGAGGAGGCCCAGCAGGTCGTCGATCGCGCCCTGTACGGCTGAGCCCTAATTGGGAGCAAAGGATTCTGCTGTCATGGCCAAACAAGTACTGCCTCAGGAACTGGCTGATATCGCTTTGCGGCTCTGCCATTCCCTGAGTTCCTTATCCTTTTCCGCCCCGGTGACCCACGTCTACAACCCCCTTGAATACGCTTGGCGCGGGTATCGGTCCTACCTCGAGTACGCGGCCTGGCAGCCGCCGATCCTCCTTGTCGGTATGAACCCCGGGCCATGGGGCATGGCCCAAACTGGAGTCCCCTTCGGCGACAAGGACCTGGTGTCTTCCTGGCTGGGAATTACAGCGGCTGTTAACAGGCCGCCTCGAGAGCATCCCAAGCGGCCTGTCCAGGGCTTCGATTGCCCGCGGGGCGAGGTCAGCGGCCAACGCTTGTGGGGCTGGGCCAGAGACCGTTTCGGTTCACCGGAACGCTTTTTTCAAAAGTTTTTCGTAGCCAATTATTGCCCGCTTTCCTTTATGGAGGAATCGGGGCGCAACCGAACACCGGACAAACTTCCGGTCGCGGAACGCAAAACCCTTTTCCACACGTGTGACTCAGCCCTCGAAGAAACCGTCCGTCTCATAGCCCCCGAATGGGTTTTGGGGATCGGGAAATTTGCCGCTGGACGCGCCGCTGCGGCCTGCCGGGAACTCGACGTGCGTATCGAAAGCGTCCCCCATCCGAGTCCGGCCAGTCCCCTGGCCAACCAGGGCTGGTCCCGACTTATGGACGCGCGCTTGGCCGAGCTCGGCTGTGACGGGATTCGTTCCTCTTCCTGAGCGACTGCAAAACCATCAGCTCCCTTGGGCTGCATCCTGCTTAAGCCAGGTCTCGATGCGCTCCTGAATAAAGGCCAGCACAGCTTGATGTTCGCTCTTGCCGTTGCCGTGGACCTGCATCGGGGTTCCAAAGTGGAAATGGACCGTTTTCTTCGGATCAATGGGCCCGAAATCTTTGATCAGGCGCCCGGCCCCCCAGGCATCGGACTTTAAGGCGATAGGCACCACCGGCACTCCTGCGCGGCGTGCGAGTTTGATACCAATGGAGTTGAATTGTTGGGCATCAATACGAACGCTGCGCGTGCTCTGGGGGAACACGACGACAGAGATGCCGTTTTTAAGGCGCTGTTCGCCGCCTTCAAGGACAGTCTTGAGATCGGCACGGGGATTTTCCCGGTCGACAACAATGGGATCACGGCTGCGCATGACGTGCTTGAAGACGGGATAGGTCACCAAACTGCGCTTGACCACAAAGGTCAACGGGGCGTGGGGACGCAAAAGAGACGGCAAAACAAATGTTTCCAGGGTCGACATGTGATTGGCAATAAAAACGCAGGGATACTGGAGACTTGCGAGCTGCTCTGTCCCCTTGATCTCCAGCCGGACGCCGACCCGTTCCAGTAACGCCACTGTGCGCAGGCTACTCTGGATCCACTCCGCCTTGTTGTACCGGCCCCGTTTGGCCAGCCGGGCGGCCTGGAAAATAATCCTGAGCATTCCCGGATAAAAGGCAAGAGACGGGGCTCGCCGCGCCAAAGGTGAGGGGGAAACAGCCGGAGAGGTATACGGGATGCGGGCGATGGGGGGAATGGACATGAATCCTGTTCTCCTTGCTCAAAGCGTGGTCTCTCGTGTATCTGCAAAAAAGGGCAGCCGTGGCGGGGCACTGTACCCGTCATCTCTTGGGACGGGAACCAAACATGCGGCCTGAGAATTGTCCGGTACTGGCGGCGTGGTACGCTTTTTGCTGCCAAAAAACAAGCCGGTGGCGGAGGAGTACGCTACCGCGCCATTATCATGAAGGGGACCCAGGCGATGCTCTATTTTCCGGAAAAGCGGTATTGGCGCAAGGCGGCTGCCGTTCTTGTTTTGCTGGGCCTCGGGTTCGCCGCCTATCACCTCTTGGCCCCGGAGTGGGTCTGGGACCCCCAGCGCATTGAACAGGTCTTCCAACGCCTGCGGGCCCGTCCTTTTGCCCCGGTCTGGGTTGGTGGATTCTTCATCCTCGGAACCTTTCTCTTCATACCTGTCACAGCGCTTATTGCCGCGGTAGCAACCCTTTTTTCGCCCTGGGGCAGCCTGGCGGTGTCGCTCGGCGCGAGCATGATCAGCTCTCTCATTCTGTATTGGGTGGGGCGCGTGCTCGGAAAAGGCCCTGTCACAGCGGTCAGCGGCCCTAGACTGTTTCGGTTGGGACAACGATTGCGTCGGCGCGGGATGGTCGCCACCACCTTGATGCGCATGATGCCCATCGCCCATTTCACGGTCATCAATCTCATCTCCGGCGCCCTGGTCTTTCCCGTTCGGGGATTTCTCCTGGGCACGCTGGTGGGCATGCTGCCGACCATGGTGGCCGTTATTTTCGTGACCGACCGTTTTCGGAGCCTGATTTTAAACCCGGACTGGCCCCATTTTTTTCTCTTTCTTGGCGTGGCTGTAGTCCTTATCCTCCTTGTCGGGATCTGGCGGCGGCGGGTGTGGCGACGGACTTTTCCTCTGGAACCCAAACAGACAACGCGAGGTTGACATGAAAACACAGATACACAGTATCCTGAAAAGCGGTGCCGCGCTGCTCTGCCTTTTTCTCGTTGCCGGGTGCGGCGGAGGACTTGTCGTTCCCCTGGACTACACCCCTGTGGCCAATCAGCAACGGTGCGAGGCGGATATCGGGGTCCAACCGCTTCTGGACACCCGGGCCCAGGAACAACTGGGGCAGACCCATCGTGGGGGCCGCTATTTTCCGCAAGGCAGCGTCAGCCAGTGGGCAAGCCAAGCCCTGTATAAAGAATTGGCAGAAATGGGGTGTCAGCAGATCTCGTACCTGGAAAACGGCGCTGCTGCGCCGCCGACCTGGGTCATCTCCGGGGCTGTGACCCACCTTGCTATCAATCAGACCGGAGTCTTCCAATTCGCGGGCGGGCTCGGCCTGCGCCTGACGCTCAGCCATCAAGGGACAAAGGTTTTTGAAAAAGAGTACACCATCAACGAGAAACGGACCGCGCTCCCGGACAGCGACGTGCCGCCGGAGTTGGTCCAATCCATGCTTCAGGATGTTTTTCGTGAAGCAGTGCCAAACCTTGTTCGGATCATCGAACAACACAGGAGGCCGTAATGGAATACGTCACGCTCCCGAATTCAGATCTCACTGTGAGCCGGGTCGCTCTGGGCACCTGGGCCATCGGAGGATGGATGTGGGGCGGAACCGATGTCGAACAATCAATCCGGACCATTGAAGCCGCCCTGGACCAGGGCATCACCATGATCGACACCGCCCCGGTCTACGGTTTCGGACGCTCCGAAGAAATTGTCGGCGAGGCCCTGCGCCGTTCCGGACGGCGCCAGGAGGTCGCTCTGGCCACCAAAGTCGCCCTGGAATGGACCGAGGATGGCGCGGTGCGCCGCAATTCGACACCCCAGCGCATCCGCCAGGAAGTCGAGGATTCCCTGAAGCGGCTGCAAACCGACGTCATTGATCTCTACCAGATCCATTGGCCGGACAAGCTGGTTCCCTTCGAGGAAACCGCTGCAGTTATGCAACAGCTCAAAGACGAAGGCAAAATCCGCGCCGTCGGAGTCAGCAATTATAGTCCTGAACAGATGGACGATTTCCGGCAAAAAGCGGAATTGACCAATTGCCAGCCGCCCTACAATCTCTTTGAACGCAAGATCGAGGACGATGTCCTGCCGTATTGTCAAGAAAATACAATCGCTCTGGTCACCTATGGCGCCCTCTGCCGGGGCCTTTTGAGCGGGCGCATGAGCGCGGACCGAACTTTCACCGGCGACGACCTGCGTAAAGTGGACCCCAAATTCCAATCCCCCCGTTTCAGCCAATATCTGCAAGCTGTTACGGCCCTGGACCAATGGGCCAAGGAAAAATACGACAAACGGATCCTGCACCTGGCTGTGCGCTGGATCCTGGATCAGGGTGTCCATGTCGCCTTGTGGGGGGGCAGACGGCCGGAACAGATGGAACCGCTCCCGGAAATCTTCGGTTGGACACTCAAAGAGCACGACAAAGAAGATATCGAGACCATTCTCCGCACTCACATCACTGATCCGGTGGGTCCGGAATTCATGGCCCCGCCGCACCGGCAATAGGGGAAATGTTTCCCTGCCAACGCGAAACGCCTCTGCTCCGTACCGCGGAGCAGAGGCGTTTTTGTATTCAGGCCACACGGACCGTTTCTCAACCCAGCATATGGCGCAGGGTGTAGCCAAAGGAGGGATAGGCCCAGAGCATATCCTGAAGAGAGGCCACGGAAAGCCCTTTGCGCACGGCCAGGGCAAACACATTGGCGACCTCTTCGGCGCCGTCGCCAAGAAGATGGGCCCCAAGCACCCGTTGCCGGTCCCCACTGAAGACAATCTTGTAGCCGGCGTATTGTTGACCCAGACGCTGGTACTCGGACCAGTTTTCGCTGTGCCGGTGTTTGACAACACAGTCCGGATCGGTTTCCCGGGCCTCGCTTTCGAGCATTCCCACACGGGCCAGGGGCGGATACGTAAAGAGCGTAGCAGCAGTACCGCTATGGTCGGCTGTTTTGCTCGGGCCGTTCAAGATATTGTGAACCACGGTTTCAGCGTGCATGACCGCCACCGGTGTCAGGGCTTGGCCGGGTTCTGCCACATCTCCTGCCGCATAGATGGCGGGGTTGGATACACTTTGCATGAATTCGTTGACCCGCACGCCGTGCTCGCTCCACTCAATCCCGGCATTCTCTAAATCCAGCCCATCAATCGAAGGGACCCGCCCGATGGCATTGACGACAGCGTCCGCGACAAAACGCTGTGTGCCCTCCGGCCCCGCAGTCAGGACCACCTCAGAGCCGTCCTCGCTCAGGGAGTGGACGGGCGTGTCTTTATATATCCGGATTCCCGCCTGCCGCGAGGCTTCTTCGACCCGAGCCACCAAGTCGGGGTCAAACGGGCGTAAAACCCGCTCACTGCGGTGGACAATGCTCACTTCGGCCCCAGCCAGGGCGGCAACATGGGCGAATTCAAAACTGATAAAGCCGCCGCCTACAAAGACGAGCCGGGACGGCAGTGAGGAGAGGTGGAAAAAATCATCGCTGGTCAACGCCAAGTCGTTGCCGGGTACCGGCAATTGCCGGGGCTGGGCCCCGGTGGCGATGACAATGTGTTCGGCCTCGAATTGCCGTCCTTCCACACTGAGTGTGTTCGCCCCGGTGAATACCGGTACTCCCTGGACAGTGGTTATCCCGGCTTTATGCAACGAATGTTGCACGGCCTTCGGGATCGGCTCGACAAAACTGCGCTGGAAGCGGTGCAGAGACGGCCATTCCAAACCGAAGTTTCCGGTGACTCCGTTGCCCTGCATGTTGGAGGCGCGGGCCACGGCATCTGCCGCGTCCACCAGGACCTTTTTGGGTTCGCACCCCCGCAAGGGACAGGTGCCGCCAAAATCACCCTTGTCAATCGCGGCAACGGACAGACCGGCCGCTACGCACTCTTTGGCGACAACGCCCCCGGCCGGGCCCGTGCCGAGGACAATCACATCAAATCGCTCTGGCATACCGATTTCTCCCTGTTGGTCGTTTACACGCCCCGGGCTACAGCGAGCGCCCCGATTCCGGCCGGAACGGCGAAAAAACCATCCCAACCATCCTCCGGCGGAATCATTTTCCCGTCAAGGCGTCCGTTTCCAAAGCGATCAAGTCTTCATAGGTTTCGCGGCGGCGAACGATCCGGGCCTGATCGCCATCGACCAGGATCTCGGCCGCCCGGGGGCGCGAATTGTATTGTGAGGCCATGGTGAAGCCATACGCGCCCGCGGAAAATGCGGCGATACACTCACCGGGGGCCAGCTCCGGAAGTGTCCGGTCCTGAGCCAGAAAATCCCCTGTTTCACAAATAGGACCAACAATGTCCATCGGCAATTCCTGACGCTTCTGGGGAGTGACTTCGGCCAGACGGTGGTAGGCACCGTAGAGAGAAGGGCGGACCAGATCGTTCATGGCCGCGTCAACAACGGTAAAATGTTTGGCCTCCGAAGTCTTGGTGTACAAGACCTTGCTGACCATGATGCCGGCATTGCCAGCAATGACCCGACCAGGCTCGAGAATAAGGGTCACATCCAGGTCCTTCAGAGATTCGGCCAAGGCCTCGCCAAGTTGCTGAGGGTGTGGTGGCGTCTCTTCGTCGTAGGTGATGCCCAGGCCGCCGCCCAGATCCAGGTAGCGAATGGCCAGCCCCATGTCCTGCAGCTTGGCATAAAAACGCTTCAGCCGCTCCAGGGCCTCCAGAAACGGCTCGATGCTCGTCAGCTGCGAGCCGATATGACAATCCATACCGATGGGGTCCACGCCAGGCAGATCCCGGGCCAAGCGATAAGCCTCTTCGGATTGCTCGAGGTTGAGGCCGAATTTGTTCTTCTTAAGACCGGTGGAAATGTAGGGATGGGTTTGGGGGTCCACATCCGGGTTGATGCGCAGACTGATCCGGGCCACCAGCCCCTTCTCCTGGGCCACCTCGTTGATGAGTTCCAATTCCGGGACAGATTCGCAATTGAACATCAAAATATCGGCTTCCAGGGCCTGTTCGATTTCATGGCGCTGTTTGCCGACCCCGGAATAGACGATTTTCTCCGGGGCGATCCCGGCCTTCAATGCCCGGTACAATTCTCCGCCAGAGACGATATCCACCCCGGCGCCCATGTCGCCCAGCAGGCGCAGGACACTGAGGTTGGAATTGGCCTTGGCTGAGAAGCAGGTCAAATGGTCCAACCCCTCGAAGGCGGAATCAAAGGCGTGGTAATGGCGGCGCAAAGTGGCCGTAGAGTAGATATACAAGGGGGTGCCGTAGGTGGCGGCCAACTCGGCCACATCGAACTCTTCAGCCTGCAAGCGGCCGTCTTTGTATACAAAATGGTGCATGCTGCCTCCTTCAGAGGATTGGGATTGCGTGATCCGTCAAAGATTTCGGGTCAAACCGGGCAAAAACTCCCGGCTCAAGGCGCGATGGTCGTCGTCTGGACCACGGACACCGCAGCCGGCAGACGGGAATAGATATTGGTTCCCCGCAAACGCCAGCGATAGGTCCGCTGGGGGCTGAGATCGCAAATGGTCAGCGTCAGGCGGTCGCCTTGCAGTTGGAGTTGGGGAGACTCCAGGGCCACGGTCCGGCTGACCTGCGGCTGGAATGGACAACTCAGGCAGGCACCGTCCTGAGGATTGTCCTCGAGTTCGACGCTCACCGCTGCCAGATTGGCGCTTTGCCCCTGCAACACAGCCGTGATCCGCAGACACCCCTTGTCAGCGGTCCCATTGACCTGATCCCAGGAAAAAGTGTCCTGGGCAGCCTGGGGCGTGGGCCAGACCTTGCGGCCACACCCTGTGAGCAGGAAGACGCTGACGCTTATGACGAGGAGGTACCAGGCGTATCCTGAGAATCGTGCGGAGGTGTCCATTCGTGCTTCCATCGAGATAAGAGGTTCAGGGCATCAAGCGGGGTCATCCCGTTGAGATCCAATTCCTGCAAAGCTTCTTCCAGGGGATGCGGCCCCTGGTCCTGCGGCGCGGTCGGCTCCGGCTGGGGCTTTTCTGGGGGGTCGAAAAGGCCTGGGAGCAGGGATTGCTGCCGGTGGCTGCCTTTCTCGGGGGTATGGCGCAGTCCCCGGCTTTTTTCCTCGAGTTGCGCAAGGATAGCCTTGGCTCGCTTGACGACGCCCTGGGGTACACCGGCCAATTGCGAGACCTCGATGCCGTAACTGCGATCCGCCGGGCCAGGCACAAGCCGGCGGAGAAAAACGATATCCCCTCGCCATTCCTTGACCGCGATATTGTAATTGCGCACCCCGGGAAGCTGTCCCTCCAGGTCGGTCAACTCATGGTAGTGGGTGGCAAAGAGGGTGCGCACGCCGCCATGACCACGCTGGACGAGATCCTCAACGACCGCCCAGGCCAAAGCCAATCCGTCGAAGGTGCTTGTGCCGCGTCCGATCTCATCAAGGATGACCAGACTGTTTCGGCTGGCTTGGCGCAAAATGCGGGCCGTTTCCGTCATCTCGACCATGAAGGTCGATTGTCCTTGAGCGAGATTGTCCGAGGCCCCGACACGGGTAAAAATGCGGTCGCACAGCCCGATCCAGCCCTCCCGAGCCGGAACGAAGGAGCCGATCTGGGCCAGGATGCAGATAATGGCCGTTTGGCGCAGGACCGTCGATTTCCCGGCCATATTCGGTCCAGTGATGAGCAAAACGCGGTCATCTCCCTCGATGCGAACGTCGTTGGGAATATAATCGGTTCGCCCCTGCGTGGCTTCAACTGCGGGATGGCGACCGCCGATGATGCGCAGATCAAGCCCTGAATGCAGCTCAGGCTGGCTCCACTCCCATTGCCGGGCGGCGTGGGCCAATCCCTGCCAATAATCGAGGCGGGCCAGGATACCGGCTACAGCCATAACCCGTTCCCGGTGCGCGGCAACCTGCTCACGCAAGTTCTGGAAAAGATTATATTCCAGGCCCTTGCGCTTCTCTGCGGCACTGAAAACCTTATCCTCGATCGTTTTGAGTTCTTCGGTGATGTACCGCTCGGCGTTGACCAGGGTCTGTCGCCGGATGAAGTGGTCGGGTACCGGCCCCTTATGGGCTTTGCTCAATTCGAAATAATACCCGAAAACGCGATTGTAGCCCAACTTCAGCTTGGGCAATGAGGAAGCCTGCTGCTCTTTGTGCAACAATTCCTGCAGTCGTCCTTCCCCATCCTCA
Source organism: Desulfohalobium retbaense DSM 5692 (assembly GCF_000024325.1). Classification (NCBI taxonomy): domain Bacteria; kingdom Pseudomonadati; phylum Thermodesulfobacteriota; class Desulfovibrionia; order Desulfovibrionales; family Desulfohalobiaceae; genus Desulfohalobium; species Desulfohalobium retbaense. Next base: position 1,566,030 of record NC_013223.1, read on the forward strand.
CTCAAATCGAGCAATTCGTCGAGTTCCGGATCAAAACCGTGCCGAAACAGTCCGCCCTCGGTGATCACCAGAGGGGGAGCGTCCACGAGACTCCTCTCCAGCAGTTCCCGGACATCATCGAGGTTGTCCCAGGCCCGCTTTTCCTGACCAAGCAGCTCAGGCCACTGGCGGTCTTCTTCAAGCAGGGACTGCAGGGCGGGCAACGCTTTCAGGCTATTGCGCAGGGCAATGAAATCCTTGGGAGTACACCGGCCGAGAAAAATACGGGTCGTCAACCGTTCCAGATCATAAACGGCGTCAAGACGCTCGCGCAGACTCTGGCGCAATCCGTCGTCGTCCACCAACAGGGCGACAACACCCTGGTGAGCGGTGATGGTTCGCAGGTCACGCCACGGCTGGCGCAGCCGCTGCTGAAGAAGTCGCCCGCCCATCGGGGTCAGGGTCCGGTCCAGGGCGTGCCACAGCGTCCCTGGTCCCTTGCCGCCGTCAAGACGCTGAAAGAGTTCGAGATTGCGCTCAGTGACCTCGTCAAGTTGGAGAAATCGGTTGGGCTGGATTGGTTGGAACTGGCCGAGATGGGAAAGGTCTTCGCAGCGCTGCGTTGTGTGCAAATAGGCCAGCAGCGCACCGCACGCCTGGACCAGGGCGGGTTTATCCTCCAGATCCAAGGGAGTCAGGCTGGCCACATCTTGAGCCTGCAGGAGACGTTCACGGGCCCGGCCCGGCTCAAAATACCCGTTATACGGACAGAATTGGATCTTGTCGCGCAGCACCTGGGCCTGCTCCGGGAGTTCCGTGCCCTCCGGCATCAGGACCTCCTGCGGCTGGATCTTGATCAGCCATTGCCACAATTGGACCTGGTGCTTGGACTGCACCCCCGTCCATTGTCCGGTGGAAAAATCGATCCACGCCGCAGCGCCGGTCTTGCTGCCTCCATGCCAGCACACGGCCGCCAGATAATTACTGGTCTTGGCCGACAGGGTCGAATCCTCAACCACTGTACCAGGGGTCAAAACACGGGTCACCTCGCGCTTAACCAGCCCTTTGGCCTGGCGGGGGTCCTCCACCTGGTCACAGATGGCCACCTTGTACCCTTGCTCCAGAAGCTGCCGGAGATATTCCTCCGTGGCGTGGTGGGGCACGCCGGCCATAGGGACCTTGGTTTCCGCATTCGGATTTCTGGAGGTCAGGGTGATCTGCAGGACCCGGGCCGCAGTCTCGGCGTCTTCAAAAAAGAGTTCGTAAAAATCCCCCATTCGAAAAAACAAGAGCGCATCAGGATAGTCTTCCTTGATGCGCAAATACTGTTCGAGCATAGGGGTCAGCTTGGTCTTACTCACGGACCTGTGCCACTCCCGTTATATTTGTATACTGGATGCCCGAGGTCTCGGGACAAAAACGGTTCCAACTGGACATACACTGCCCATCGGTAGGATGTCTGCATCGGCGGTGTCAAATACAGGCTACTCGTTCAATGTCGTTCGGAAGGTGATCGAATGCCAGCTCTGACACCGGGGGCAGACAAAAAAATGGCTTTCGCGCTTCAATCCACATTGGCCACAGACGAACCGTTTCACATGCCAAGCCCGCTCAAGAAGATAGCGCAGCTGGGTCTCAAAATCAGCGGTCAGGTCCTGGTCGGTGCGAGACAAGGCGAGCAATTCCAGACGGGCAGGCCAGAATTGGGGCTCCAAAAGCAAACTCTTTTCGTACCAGGTCCGGGCGGTGGCGACGTCGCCTGTTCCCTGAGCCAAGCGCCCGCCGTAATAATACAGGAGCAGATCCGGTTGGGCCTGATCTTCAAGCACTGGCAGAATATGGTCCGCCATTTCTTGCGGAAAAAGGGGAGGGAGATCCGTATCGGGGTGGGCGTGGCGCAGCAACCCCTCCAAAAGAACAAAGCCGAGGCCGGATTCGATATAGTCCAGGGCCTGGCGGCAGATGTCACCGAGTTCCTTCCAGTAGCCGTGGTCATAGGCGTGGATGGCTTTTTCCAGCCAGGCCTCCACAGAGGCGGGGTAGACTCGCAGGGCTTTGTTAAGCCATTTGCGCGACGCCGACCGTTCGCCCTTGCGCCAAGCCTCCTGGGCCAAAAGGGTCTGAAAATGAGCTTCCTGAAGCGGTTTTTCCAAAAGGGAATAATACCGCGCGGCCTGTTCATAATGGCCGCTCTCAGCTACAAGTCGGGCCATTTCGGTCAAGATGGCCGGATCGTCGCCGACAATTTTCCTGGCCTGGGCCAGAGCATTCTGGGCGCGGTCATAAAATCCGCCCCGTTTGTAATCCAGGCCGAGTTCGTAGAGGGCACGGCTTTTGAGTTGGGGAGCCAGGCGGGGACGGGCGATCAGGGTGTTGCGAATGTGGATCGCCCGTTCAATTTCGCCCTGGGAGCGGAAGAGATTCCCCAAGGCCAAATAGATCTCAACGGCATCAGGATTGTTCCTGACCGCGCCACTGAGTTCGGCTATGGCGGCCAGCGTATCTTGCGAGGAGAGGGAAGCCCCTTCCTTCGGTGACGCCAGCTTGGAGACAGCGTGTTTCCGAGAGGAAAACCAGTTACGTATCCAACCCACAGGACAGCCCCTTTACGGTCGTCCCCCTGCCGGCACCGGCGACAGGGGGACGTTCGTTTGTTACTTGAACGATGTCTCTTCTTGGCTCTCTTCGGAGCCAGCGCTCTTCTCAGCGCTGTCCGTGGCCGGAGTCGGCTCCGAAACAGCGGAGGAGGCGCTTTCCGTGCTGTAATTACTTTCTTCCAAAGGCATATTGCGCAAGGAGTTCAGCTCTTTTTCCAGGCTGCGCACCTTATTCTTATATTTTTTGACCTCACCGCTCAAGCGCATTTTCTCGACCAGAAAATACAGCAGGGACAAAATGGCACCGACGGCAAAGGCAATCAGAACCACCACATAAAACGGCAGAGGCTTGGACAGCCAACTCCATTGGAGCAATTCGAATTTAAGCTCCAGGGTCGAGGAGAGGGGGCCCGTGTTTTGGACAAAAAATATCATGGCCAAAACAAAGAAAATAATGAACGCAAACAGTTTGAGGTAGCGCATGCACTGAGCTCCTTGTTAGGTGGTGGAAATGGGATCAAAATACGGTTGTAACCGGTTGTACACGGAGCGGAGATGCTCCGGAATTACCATTGTCTCCCCGAACACCGCCATAAAAGAGTGATCCCCGTTCCAGCGTGGAACGAGATGGAAATGGAGGTGTTCTTCGATGCCCGCCCCTGCGGCCTCGCCGACATTGAGTCCGATATTGATGCCGTCGGGTTGGAACGCTTCCTGGAGAATACGCGTGCAATGCTGTACGTAATCCATCACTTCGTGACTTTCCTCCGCTGACAAATCCGTCAGACTGGAGACATGGCGATACGGCGTGACCATGAGGTGCCCGTTGTTGTAGGGAAACTTGTTCATGATCACAAAGCATTGCCGAGCCCGGCACAGCACCAGACGCTCCTCGTCTTCGTCTTTCGTCCGGGGCAGGCAAAACACGCACTCGTCGGGTTTCGGGCCGAGAATATACTCTATACGCCAAGGCGCCCAGAGGTTCTGCATACAAAAAAGCTCCATTCGACACGTTTAGCCGCACCGCAAGCGGCTCATCTTCAGCCCGGTGGCCCGGGGAGCAACGCAGGCGGGCCATGCAGCTTTCGTGCCCACGGGAAAAAGAATGCCGCAACAGTCCTGAAAAGGGCGGCGGCGGGCTATTACAGGATCTGACTCAAAAACTGTTTCGTGCGAGGGTGTTCGGGATTCTGGAAAAAATGCTCCGGCGGTCCGACTTCGAGGATCTCGCCGTCATCCATGAACACCACACGATCGGCCACTTCACGGGCAAAACCCATTTCATGACTGACAACGACCATTGTCATGCCTTCCTTGGCCAGGGCAACCATGACATCAAGCACTTCCCCGATCATTTCCGGATCCAGGGCTGAAGTCGGTTCATCAAAGAGCATGATTTTAGGATTCATGGCCAGGGCCCGGGCGATGGCCACCCGCTGTTGCTGTCCCCCGGAAAGTTGGCGGGGATAGACATGGGCCTTGTCCCCGATCCCTACCTTGTCCAGCAAGCGCATGGCCGTAGCCTCGGCCTCTTCCCGCGGGATATTCTTCAGTTTGATGGGGCCCATGGTCAGATTGCCCAGAACGCTCTTGTGCGGAAAGAGGTTGAAATTCTGGAAAACCATCCCCAATTCCATACGCACCTTGTTGATGTTCACATCAGCGGCGGAGACATCAACGCCATCGACCAGGAGGCGACCGGCATTGATATGCTCCAAGCGGTTGATAGTTCGCAGCAGCGTGCTCTTGCCGGAACCGCTGGGGCCGATAATGACCACCCGTTCCTGACGGCCGATGTCCAGGCAGATATCCTTCAATGCAGCGAACTGCCCGAAGTACTTGGTGACGTGATCGATGTGGATGATGGGTTCGTTATTTGTCATTGGGGGTCAACTTTGCTTCCATGATACTGACGATCTTGGATAAAAACAGGGTGATAAGCAGGTACAAGAGAGCGACCATGGTATAGGTCTCAAAATAATCGAAGGACTCTGTCGCGAATTCGCGCCCCCGGCGCAACAAGTCTGACACCGCGATGATGGACACCAGGGACGTGTCCTTCAACAAGGCAATAAATTCATTGCCCACCGGGGGCAGAATCGTCCGCATGGCCTGGGGGATGATGACATAGAACATAGTCTGCCCGCGGCTGAAGCCCAGCGAGCGGGCCGCTTCTGTCTGCCCATAATCAATGGATTCGATACCGGCCCGAAAAATTTCGCCCATATACGCCCCATAGCACACAGTCATGGCGATGATAGCCGCAAAAAACGGCGGCACCTGCATGAAACTGCCCAGAGCGTAGTAGATATAGAACAATTGGACCAAAAGAGGGATGCCGCGGACGACTTCGACATAGGTCGAGGCGGTCAGATTGACAATAGGGATACGGGATATGCGCCCCAATCCGGCGATCAACCCGACGACCAGGGAAAGAAATATAGCCAGCATGGTCACTTCAAAGGTGACCAGAATGCCGTCGGGAACAAACTTCAGAATATCGAGATAGGGATCGGGCTTGGAGACGCACAGTGCGATGATGATGGCGATGGCGCCGAAAAAGGAGATCCGCCACGCCGTGAAGAGCCCCTTGTCCCCGGAAGAGGGGATGGCGGCCCCATCGGAGACGTCGATGCGGACATTGGAAGGCTTTTTGTCAGTGGTTTGCTCTGCCATTGGTGCTCTGTCTCAGGCTTCAGGATCCAGAAAAGAAAGACACAAGGCCGAGGTGCTCTCGGCCTTGTGCGCTCCAGGGTCAAAGACCGATCGGAATTATTCGATCCACTTGGCGCGCAATTCCGCGTCCAGCCCCTTGTCCTTGACTGCCCGGATGCCTTTGTTGATCAGCTTGAGCAGGTCTTCATTGCCTTTTTTCAGAGCGATACCGTAATACTCTTCGGTGTCGGATTCCAAAATGGCCGCGATCTTCAGGGCATCTGAGAACCCTTCCTCTTGCTTGGCATAATTGGCGGCCACCGGGTCGTCGCAGACCACGCCTGCCAAACGGCCGTTGAGCAGGTCCTGCATGGCCAGGCCGATTTCATCGTACGACTTGGGTTCCGGGGCACCGTCGTCCTTGATAGTAAAATAGCCGGTGGTCCCGATCTGGGCGCCGACAGGCTCGCCCTCAAGATCCTCAAGTGTTTTGGCCTCAACGTCTTTCGGAACGACAAGGGCCTGCTGGACCTGGAAATAGGGTTCGCTGAAATCCATAGCCTCTTTGCGTTCCTCGGTGATGCTCACAGACGAACAGATGGCGTCATAATTGCCACCGGCCAATCCGGCGAAGATCCCGTCCCAGGCAACATTCTTGAACACAGGGGTAAATCCGGCTTCTTCAGCCGCGGCGGTCATGAAATCGATGGAATACCCGACAATCTCTTTTTCCGAGTTTACGAATTCCATCGGTGGCCATGTGGCGTCCACGGCGAAGACAATCTCCTTGGCCACAGCCATTTGAGCGCCAAGACAAATGGCCAGGACAGTGAAGAGCAATTTTTTGAGCACAGTGGTCCTCCTCGTGCCTTATGGCAGACAAACCTGCCGTGGATAAAACATCCTGCGAAAAAAGTTGTTTTTTGGTACGTGAAAGTCTGTGACAGGTCAAGTTGAGGGCGGATTTTGTCTTGTGCCTCGAGTTTTTTGTCCCTGGAAACGTTCAATTTTCATTCTCACCCCCTGCCCGGGTGGCATAAGATGATTCCGGCTCGTTGATGCCCCTTGCCCCTTCTGGGTAATGAACACCGTCTCGCCCCGTTCGTTCCAACTTCCATACGAAAAGCGAAAAACGTCCGTCACAGGAAAATCAACGGGTCCGGACTTCGCTGGGAGTGTCGTCAAGCTGCCGGGCGAGACCGGCCGCCATTTCCAGCTGGGCCGGCCGATCTGGGGCTTTGCCGTCAAGTTTGGCCGCCAGAACGCGTTGCAAAATGGTCCGGTACAAGGGGCCTGAGGGCAGTCCCATCTGCTGCAGGTCCTTGCCGGTGATATCAGGCTCCTGTCCCCGGTATTGGGTCAAGTACAGCGAGAGATGACGGCGAACCGGGTCTTTGTACCCACGAGCCATCAAATACAGCACCCCTTCAAGGGGCAGCGGCTCGAGCAGAAAGAAAAGATCGCTGACCTGTCCGTGATTTTGCATCCAGGAACCGAGCTGTTCACGGCATTGGGAAATATCTTGGCGCAGTTGCTGGATAAAATTTTCCCGTTTCTGAGGAAACGCCAGCCGATGGGCCAGCAGGTGGACCTGGGACTGGTTATATCCAGAACAAAGTCCCAGAAAATACACCAGCCAGGGTCGCGGTTCCGGGTCCAGGTACAAAAGCCGGTACCACCCCAGCACCCGTTCGGTCTCCTCCAAAATGCGCTGCCGGTTTCCATCGAGCTTGAGAAGCGGATGGATTGACTCCAGAATATTGAACGATTCCAGCCGTTGCAGGCAGGCCAATGGTTTGCTTTCATTGAGAATCAGTCGCAATTCCCCGAAAACACGGCTGCCTGAGAGTTTGTGCATCATGTTCAGACGCTGGGCATTTTTGATCAGCCGCTCGGTCTGGCCGCCGAGTTGGAAATGGAAACGCTGCTCGAAGCGGACCGCCCGCAGAATACGGGTCGGGTCTTCGACGAAACTCAACGAGTGCATGACCCGGATCGTCTTTTCCTTGATATCTTTCTGCCCGCCGAAAAAATCGACCAATCTGCCGAACTGTTCCGGATCCAATTGCACGGCCAGGGCATTGACGGTGAAATCCCGCCGCGAGAGGTCCATTTTGACTGTGGACAATTCCACAGTGGGCAAAGCCGCAGGATGCTCGTAGTATTCCAGGCGGGCCGTAGCCACGTCGATGCGCTGCCCATCGGGCAGGATAATGACCGCGGTTTTGAATTTTTTGTGCGCCCGCACACGCCCGCCCAGGTCGAGAGCCAGACGACGGGCGAAATAGATGCCGTCGCCTTCGACCACGAGATCCACGTCGAGATTGCGGCGATGCAGCAGAATATCGCGGACAAAGCCGCCCACGGCATAAACATGGTAGCCGAGATCCCGAGCCAGATCCCCGGCCTGGGTCAACATGGCTACCACCTCCTGGGGCAGGCTGTTGTGCAGCAGGGTGCGGATATTGCGCTCCCTGCGCCGCTCAGGAAGCATGGATTCCGGAATCCGGGCCGGTTCGGCAATCAAGGTGTTGATCAGATCGGTCCGGGTGATCACGCCGACGAGTTGGTCGTCTTCGACCACCGGCACCAGGCGCTGGCGCTGTCCCAGAATGATCTCCATGGCCGGGTACAGGCTCGTGTCTGGTTTGACCGAGGCAAATTCGCGCCCCATGTATTCGCTGACAGGCATCTGGCCCAGACCGTGCGCCACAGCGCGATCGGCCAATTGGTGCTCCAGAATACCGGCGCACTGCCGGGTGCCCCGGCGCATGGCCGGAACCGCCTTGAGGCCGTAACGGGTCATGACCTCTGAGGCGTGCTGCAAGGTGGCCTGATCGTCCACGGTGATCGGCGGGGCGGACATGAGGTCACGGATCTGGATCTGGGGATTGATGTGGGAATACAAAAGGCCGAACAACTCATCCTTGACCTGGGCCAGGGTCCGGTCTTTAACCGTGGCCGACGCGGCATACGGGTGGCCACCGCCACCGAACGAGGCGCAGATCTGGCCCACATTGACTTCCGGCGTTCGGCTCCTGGCCACGACATGGATCCGGTCCTGCATGCGTCCAAGGGCGAAAAAGACCCGCAGATTTTGCATGTCCATCATTTTATGGACCAGTAAGGCAAAATCCCCGACAAACTCTTCTGTGGTCACTTGCGAGACCACGACTTCGATACCGTTGATATCGTGGGTCACCGCCCCATCCAACAGTTCATTAAGCAGGGCCACCTGTTCGGCGCTGAGTTCACGCTGGACCATGTCGGCGATAAAATTGGGATCCATGCCCTGATCCCGCAGCCAGGCCGCGGCACTGAGATCATGGGAAGTGGTCGAAGAAAAGGTGAAACAGCCGGTGTCCTCGTACAGCCCAAGCCCCAGAAGGGTCGCCTCATCCGGCGTCAACCTGATATTGCGCTTGCGCAGGCGCTCAATAAGAATGGAAGTCGTCGCGCCCCAACTCAGGACCGTTTGTTCGGTGGCCGGGACATCTTCCTCGGTATCTGGATGGTGGTCATAGACATGGACCTCGATATCCTCGCGCTCCCACAAAGATTGGACATGCTTGAGCCGCGACTTCTGCCGGGTGTCGACCAGGACTAGCCGTTGGACCGAGGATTGGTCGATATCTTTCAGGCTGTGGAAATTATAGAGATAGGTCGCGCTCTGGATAAAGAAGTCTCGGAGATTTTTTTCCTGGCTGCCTGGAAAAATCAAAACGCCGTCGGGATACAATTTTCCGGCGGCGACGATGGCGGCCAGGCAGTCAAAATCCGCATTGGTATGCCCGGTAATCACGGTGGGGGCCTGCAACTTGTCGGAGGCCTGGTCCTGACGGGGCGACTGTTTGGTCATGGCTTGATCCGGGTTCGAGGATGGTGATCCTGGTGGGCCGCACGCAGGCGGCCGGCTTGAACATGGGTGTAGATCTCAGTGGCGCTGATATCGGCATGGCCCAACAGCAATTGCACCGTCCGCAAGTCAGCGCCGCCCTCGAGAAGATGGGTGGCGAAGGAATGGCGGATGGTGTGCGGCGAAATCGAGCGCCGAATGCCTGCGGCCACAGCGTAGCGCTTGACGTTTTTCCACACTGCCTGCCGGGAGAGGCAACGCCCGGAGCGGTTGAGGAACAAAACCTTGTGCTGCGGGGCGAATTGGGGCCGCCACGCCTGAACATAGGTGCGGACATAGTCGAGTGCTGCGGGGTGCAAAGGAACGAGCCGCTCTTTGGCTCCCTTGCCCCAGACACGCACAACCCCGGTTTGGGAATCGATGTCCAGGGCCTGGAGGCGGATGACCTCCGAGACCCGCAAGCCGGCCGCGTACAAGAGTTCCAGGATGGTCCGGTCCCGGAATCCGAGTTTGGTGCCGGTGTCGGGCTGAGCGAGCAGGCCCTGCATTTCCTGCACATCGAGGAATTCCGGCAATTGCCGCGTCAACTTGGGCCCGTCAACATGGGCCGTGGGATCGTCGACCCGGCGGTTGGAGGTCTGCAAAAATTGAAAAAACCCCCGCAGACTGGAAAGGTGGCGGGCGATGGTCCGGTTGGTCAAGCCCCGGGACTTGAGGTGGAGCAAAAAATACAAAAAGGCGTTAGCGTCGCAGGTGGCCACACTCTCACCTTTCTGTTCCAGAAATTGGATAAACATCTCAATATCCTGGACATAAGCAGCCACACTGGGATCCGCCAAACCTTTGATCACCAGCAGGTGTTCGACATAGGCGTCTTTCCAGGCGTGTGTGGATCGCGTATCAGGAGAAGCAGGTGACATCTTTTTCCAGTCTATTGGCGCCCATCAGCACCTGTACGAGAAAGTGGAAACCAAGAGCAGGGTAGCCCAACCCGGACGTACGGATCCAGGATTTGAATTTTGCCCTCGATGTGAGTACATTTCACAGGAAAATGCGGCACGCCGCTTGGTATATGAAACGACCCCCTTACGCTGGCCAAGCGCTTCGAGCATGCCAAATGGGTCCACAGGCGTAAATACAAATACGATTGACGAACTCCAGTGACGGAACACCTTCTCGATGCCTTTATCGGTCTGGGGAGCAATCTCGGCGCTCCCTTGGATGCCCTGAACCGGGCCAGGCGAGAACTCGAAACCATTCCTGGTTGGCGATCTCACTCCTGGTCCTCCGTCTATTGGACAGAACCCGTCGGGTACCGCGAGCAGAACTGGTTTGCCAACCAAGTCGCCTGGCTCGAGGTCCCGGAGAGAAGTACGCCCCAATCTGTTGTCCAGACCCTGCTGGAAATTGAACACCATCTCGGTCGAGTACGTGAAGAGCGGTGGGGGCCGCGCTGCATTGATCTCGACCTTCTCTTTTTGGGACAATGGGTTACGACCACGGCAGAGGCCACCGTGCCCCACCCCTATTTGCACCAGCGGGCCTTCGTTCTGGTGCCGCTGGCGGAAATCGCTCCTGATCGTATGGTCCCGAAGCTCAACGAAAGCGCCAATCAACTCCTTGAAAGGATTGAATATATTCGTAAAGGTAACAGGATCTGGCAAAAGCCTAAAGTACAACTTTAACTTTTTGACTGCTCTATCCGAGGCGTGCCCATGTTCAAACTTCTCTTTCTTATCGGTGCCGGTTTTTTACTGTTCAAACTCATTCAGGGTGACAGCAAGCAAAAAGCAGCCAAGCAACAGGAAAATGATGAAAAACTGGCCACCTCGGGTGAGATGGTCAAAGACCCGGTGTGCGGGACATACGTTCCGACCGGCTCCGATATCCGGGTCAAGGAAGGGGGGAAGACCCACTATTTTTGCAGCTACGAATGCCGCGATGCATTTCTTCGCCAGAAAAATTCGCAACAAAAGGAATAATTATGCGCTTCTTTCTCGATACTGCCAACCGGGGAGATATTGCCCAGGCCCACCAATGGGGATTGATCGACGGCGTGACCACCAATCCTTCCCTGCTGGCGAAAGAGGGCGGCGACTGGCGCGCTGTGGCCCGCGAGATCTGTGATCTGGTTGAAGGCCCAGTGAGCCTGGAGGTCATTGCTACGGAGACCGAAGCCATGATCGCTGAGGCCAGGGACTTGGTCAAAATCGCCCCCAACGTCGTGGTCAAGATCCCCATGACCCTGCCCGGGTTGCAGGCGGTGCGCGACCTTGCCGCCCAGGAGATCCCGACCAATGTGACACTGGTTTTTTCACCAGCCCAAGCCCTGCTCGCGGCCAAGGCCGGCGCCTCCTATATCAGTCCGTTCGTCGGCCGCCTCGATGATATCGGACACAACGGCATGGATATCGTTGCACAGATACTCGAGATATTTCAAAATTACAATTTCCAGGCCGAGGTACTGGTTGCAAGTGTCCGTCACAGCAACCATGTCCTGGAAGCGGCGCAGCTCGGGGCGGATATCGTCACACTGCCTATGGCGGTGCTCAAAAAATTGGCTGGCCATCCTCTGACCGATCAGGGCCTGGAAAAATTTCTGGCGGACTGGAAGACGCTGGATTCTAGCACCTCCTAGCTTCTGCTCCGAATCGAGGACGAAGAGTCAAGGCTTTCAACCGTCACTGCGGGTTAGAAATTCGCCACATAAACACAAAAAACGGTTTCTGGCGCCGCAAAGCCCGCTTCAGTGGCAGAAGCAGGGGATTTCACCACAGGGCTGTTGTTGAAAATTCCCGTCCCTCCTACTAGATCATCGCCAGAAGCGAAGGCTAGTCCCAGGAGGGACACTATTGTATCCGTCAACGCTATTGAGGAGAAACATGATACAAATCAATGAAAATTACTTGAAATTGCAGGCCTCCTATCTTTTTGCCGACATTGCCAAGCGTATCCAGGCCTTTCAGGAGGCCAACCCGGACATGCCGATCATCAAACTGGGCATCGGCGATGTGACCAAGCCTCTTCCCCAGGCCTGCATCGAAGCGATGCACAAAGCTGTGGACGAAATGGGAGAGGAGTCTTCCTTCCACGGATACGGCCCGGAACAAGGCTACGCCTTCTTGCGTGAAACCATCGCCAAGCACGATTTCCAGGCCCGTGGAGCTGAGATAAGCGCAGACGAAATTTTCATCAGCGACGGGGCCAAATGCGACACGGGCAACATTCAGGAGATTCTGGCCACAGACATCTCCATCGCGATTCCCGATCCGGTCTACCCCGTCTACCGCGACACGAATGTCATGGCCGGACGCACCGGCGAGTTCAAGGATGGCCGCTTTGAAGGCATCACCTATCTCGAAAGCACGGCGGACAATAATTTTATCCCTGAAATCCCTGAAAAAGCAGTGGATTTAATCTACCTTTGCTTCCCCAACAATCCCACAGGCGCGACCATTACCAAAGCCGAACTCCAGAAATGGGTCGATTATGCCCGGGAGCACAAGGCGCTGATCCTCTTTGATGCAGCGTACGAAGCATTTATCCAGGATCCGGAACTGCCGCGTTCCATCTATGAGATTCCTGGGGCCAAGGAAGTCGCCATCGAATTCAGGAGCTTTTCCAAAACGGCCGGTTTTACCGGTACCCGGTGCGCTTTCACCGTCGTGCCCAAAGAGTGCATGGGCTACGACAGCAGTGGTAAAGCCCATTCGCTGCACGCCCTGTGGAACAGGCGCCATTCCACCAAGTTCAACGGGGTAGCCTATCCGGTTCAGCGCGCTGCCGAAGCCGTTTACTCCAAACAGGGACAGGCCGAAACCCAGGAACGCATCGCGTATTATCTTGAAAACGCACGCCTTGTTCGCGAAGCCATGGCCGAGCAGGGCTTTGAGTGTGTGGGAGGGGAGAATTCTCCATATATCTGGATCCGCGGCAACATGGATTCCTGGGAATTTTTCGATCTCCTGCTGAATAAAGCTGGTGTGGTCTGCACCCCCGGGGCTGGATTCGGGCAATGCGGCGAGGGGTATATCCGCATTTCAGCATTCAATAGCCGGGAAAACGTGGTCGAAGCCATGAAGCGGTTTCGTGAAGCGCTGGCCTAAAGCATTTTGAATAACCCGCTGAGCGAATTGCTCACAAAAGCGCCCGTCCTGGTCACCCAAGGCGGGCGCTTTTTGCGATGTGCAAGATCAGACGCAACCCCCCCCTGAGGAAAAAGACGTGATATGCCCTGAGACGAAAGGTCCCCAGAGAACAAGCAACAGAAAAGCCCACAACTCCCCCTAGAGGCCACGAAGAAGCGGGGAACGACATTCTGGCCACCCAGGGCCATGTAAAAGGATCTGAAGCCAAATTTGGAGCACAAAAAGTGCTGTCCCGGAGCCCCCACGAAAAAAAAGGACCCAATGGGCTCAACGGGGTTCAGATCAATCAGCCGTGTCGCCAACAAAATTGTGGAAGTGGTTGGCAAAGGCGAGTATTTGAAGCTGCACGTTGGACAACTCAGGACCGAATCCACGATATACCCCCGGAGGCGAGACTGCACACCAAGCCCGCAAACTCCGGCATGTGTCGAACGCGAAACCAGGCCAAGCTCCCGACAGGACCAGGGCCAGACCATTTAAACGGAAAGGCCTTTTAAAAATAAAAACAATACATATCAGCCGGATATATAATTGTCTCATAATGTATATTATGTAAACTTTAAAAAATATCCTGATCGACAACTTCCCCCAGGCTCCCTTTTTGGGTGCCCAAAGCAATTGGCACAACCCAAACGGCATACCTCCATCTCCTCCCTCTAAGGTCCCTGAGATCATCGCTCCAGTTCTCGCCAATTGTGTTGGACACAGCGTCGATATTGTCCATCCGCATGTCCACAAAACCCTCGGGGGGCCAATCTGATGCTCACGAAAACCAGCAATCCACCGTGTAAAAAACAGGCACCCCATACCCTCTGTAAGAACCGATTGCACGGCCGACTCCATTTCCTGTTAGAAAAACGGGCCGGTATCGTTGTTTGTGCGCCAACCTGTCTGCTCAACCCTTTGAGGACCGAGGGGGCAATCGGCACCCAGAACACAACAGAAGTAAACACCAATCCTTGCTTACCTGTGTTTACCTGCAAAGCACAAGTAAACACAACACCTGTCAACTCAACACAGCCTTGCCCTACTTTCCACCTCAGAATATACATTGGAAACGATTCGATAACATACCGAAATATATGTTTATTTCTAAAAAAGCTAATGCGCTGGAGCCTTGGGATCGAGCGCATAGCAGCTTCCGCTTTTGTCGCACAAGTGCCCCGGTTGCCTGCTCCAGGCCATCTCGTTTGGACACTATTCCCCCAGAACTTCGCCTCCTGAAAGAGGCTACCGATCAAGAAGCCGGGAAACATTTCTCGGCATAACATGGGGAAACATGTGTTAAGTTAACACAAAACATGACAACAAAGTAAACAAAATGAACATATTGTTGTCTCTCCAACCTCCTTGTATATTGGAGTTGCCGACAGCTGGAAAAGACCAGCTGGGTGAAGCGTGTACAAATCCCACGAAACAGGTCAAAAACAGTCCCAGGGCGCAGCCTGGAGTGTTTCGCACCGTCGAAGCCCCTTACGCGTGGACCTGCCAGACACGGCTGTGCACGTCCTGCCTGGACAAGCGGCCCGAGTTTCAGGGGCAAACTCTTATCGTTTCCGCCACGAGCCAGGGCTTTGTTCCCGATCCCTGATGACATCAGGGTATCTCTTCATGTTCTGCCTTATCCCAGGAGTGGTCATGACTTCTTTTCCTCTTTTCCAAGCCCGTAGCGCATTTCGGGGGGACCAACACCACTGCCACGTTTTCGGTCCTGGTTGGATGCGATGGGTTCCCCTGCTCTTTGTGTTCTGTCTCGCGCTCCCCCTGCCCGGATGGGCTCAGCAAAGCGGGGATTCTTCCTTTGCCCAATGGTTG
This sequence comes from Desulfohalobium retbaense DSM 5692, assembly GCF_000024325.1. Classification (NCBI taxonomy): domain Bacteria; kingdom Pseudomonadati; phylum Thermodesulfobacteriota; class Desulfovibrionia; order Desulfovibrionales; family Desulfohalobiaceae; genus Desulfohalobium; species Desulfohalobium retbaense. Next base: position 1,581,080 of record NC_013223.1, read on the forward strand.
CAGGAACACGCGGCATACGATGTTTTGAGCCAGGAATTGGCCAAGCAGAGCCCGACCCCGGAAACCTTTTTCAAACGGGTCCGGTTAGCCCTGCAACGTGGCCAACCCGAACAAGCCCGTTCACTATTGCAGTCTTACGGGAGTTTTGACACCGCCTCGCTGGAAGGACAACGACTCTGGCTTCTGGCTCAGGCCTCCCGGATGGAGCAAAAGTGGATCCAAGCTCTATTGGAATACAGCCAGGCCGGGGACCATTGGGACACTGCGACACTGCAATCCCGCTTCACAGCCGAACACAATATGCGCGCCTTCTGGCAGGACACTTGGAGATTGTGGTTCTGGGACCATTTTAACGGTGCTCGTCCGCTGGCCAATTCCGGGCAAAAACAATTGCTGCTCCAGGCGGCCAGTCAGGGACAACAGGTGTGGCCGGAAAGCGCTTTCTGGAAAGACCTCACTTCAGCTTGGCCCGATTCCGATTGGGAAGCCAGGAACACATTTTCCCTCAATGGCCGCTCCTTTCCCAGCACCACTGTGCCTGGAGCGGACCGGGACACTATCACCAAGGCTCTGGCCGCTGTTGCTCTGACTCGTCCAGACCTTGCCCGGGAAGGGGTCCAGGCCATCTCTACCCTACCGGTTCGTCAATTTTGGGAGCAGGTCATTGCCGCCTTTCACAATAACGCTCCAGAGAAAACCACTTCCCTGACCGATCAAATGCAACACCCTCAAACGGCCAGCTTCTGGCAATTGTACGGCCCCGCCCTTACTTCGCTCCCGACCGCAGACACGCGTCTGTCCAATCCCGAGGAATCGTTTTGGACGCCATTTCATACGAGTTTGACCCAAAGTCCTCCAGAGAAAGCCCTGCAACGCCTCGAACAGGAATTGGGATCCAGTCTGCTCTCAGACTCCCTCGTCCAGACGCTCCACAGCCACGCCCTGGGCTACGCCCTGGTCGCCGACGCTGAGGAAGCCGCCAAACGCCACTGGAAGACCTTGAACCACGCCAATCTGCCTGTCCCCCTCCGCGCCGCAGCGCTCCTGGCCGACCTGCCTGAATCCGAAACGGTTTTTTCGGACCAGCCCGAACGGGCCGGTCAAGGCCAGCTTCTGGCAGTTCTGGCCAACGCCGGCGGGCAAAATCCCGCCCCACTTTTTCAAGCCCCCTTCTGGATCCGCCTCAAGGCCACGGACCAGCTTGAAGCCGCGGCCACGCAGTGGCCCCTGGATCGCGGGCTTGTCTACGCCGTCAATGCCCTGCAATGGGCCCAGGCCGAGGCCTCTTCTCCAGGAAGGGCCCAACGGTTGGCTTTGCTCTTTCCCCGGACCCGGGCCGGACAAGAAGCTGCCCTGGACTTGGCCCGCAAAGCCCATACGGCCAAAAATCCGCACCGGGCCTGGCGTTATCTGTCCCGGCTCTCCCCGGATCATCTCGCCACCTCCCAACGCATTCCCTATTGGGAGGCCCGGGCTGGATTGGAAATGGAACTGGGCCGGGAAGAAGAGGCCCTGGACTCCTATGCGACCTTATTGGAAATGGCTCCCGGTCGTCTCGCTCCAGAAAAACATCTCAAACTGGCGCTGCTCGCTCAGCGGAAAAATCGCTGGAATTGGGCTCAGTCTCAGTTGACGACCCTTTGGGAGCAAAAAAACAAGCTTTCCGTCAAACTCCAAGCCGAAACCTTGTTCTGGATGGCTGAAGGCTTCCAATACCAAAAGAAAATGGACCAGGCGCTCACCGCATATCTGCGCGTGGCGTACGCGTATCCCGGCCAGAATATCTGGGCGGTCACCGCCATGTACCGCGCCGCGCTGATCTACGAGCAAAACAAGCAATTCGTCCCTGCCGGCAATCTCCTCCAGGAAGTCATCAAACGGGCCGATCGGGAGAGCCAGAAAGAAGCCGCCCAAGACCGGCTCGACGGGATACGCGCCCGTTCCGGGCAGCAGGAATCTTCGACGATTGCCCCGGAATTTCTGTTTTAACCATATCGCTATTGGGTCCAGGGAAAACAAAAAAAGCACCGGCCGTATCGAACAAAGTGTTCGATACGGCCGGTGCTTTTTTTGCCATTCGGCCTCTGGGCCCGATTCTCCGGCCATGGATGCTGAGGCCCCAAAACACGCCTCCGCCTAGCCAGCCTGCCGCCTTGGTGACCGGTTGGGCAATGTTCACCGGGCAGTTCAGGGGACGTCGCTTTCCTGCCACCCGATGCTCAAAACCATAGGCAACTGCCGCAATTCCCGAAAAACATGGCCCCACGGGACGCAGTCCGTGCTCAACAGCCGTAGCCGGTACTCGGTCTGTTTCAGCTGCACGTCCTCTTTAAAATTTACAAAAAGAATCCGGATGTCCGGATACTTATTCAGTGTCGCCCGTAAAGCGGGCAGAGGATCGCTCTCTTTATTGCTGCAGGAAATAATGAGGATTGTATATTCATCGTGACAGACCGTGAACTTGAAGAAATTCAAACTGTACAGGACCGGCAGGCTCACGCCCAAAGCGATAAGGGCGGGAAAAATAAAACCAGCCCCAATGGCCAGCCCCAGGGCGGTGACCATCCACAAGCTGGCTGCCGTGGTCAGCCCCCGCACCGCGCCTTTCCCCTTGATAATGGCGCCGGCGCCCAGAAACCCCATGCCAGCGATGGCGTACGAAGCGATTCGTCCCGGATCGATCCGGACCACGGAATCGGAACTCAAATGGGCGTACATCTGGGCGATATGCACGGACAACAACATCAGCAGACACGCCGAGAGACAGACTAGAGTGTTGGTCCGAAAGCCAGCTGCCTGTCCGTGTTTTTCTCGCTCAAACCCGATAACCGCTCCGACAAAAGCGGCCAAAAAGATTTTGACCACGATTTCCAACCAATGTGGCGGAAAAATATCTATCCCCATACTCCCATCCTGTCAGTTCCCGGCAATGCGTAAATACACTCTGAATCCACAATCCTCTCCTCTAAAAAAACGAGCCGGCTATTTGCCCTTGGCCTGAACACCCTTTGGGGGGGGCCGAAAAAGGTCTCCAGTGTCCAGGGTAGACTCTCTTCTGCGCATTTCCCTCTCGAGTCTTCAGCAGGACAGGGCCCGAGCCATTTCTTCAAATTCCTACAGATTCCAGGAGAGATCCGCAACGGCATTGGCTCTGAAAACAGTCGCAGTTTGCCCGTTCGAAACCAGTTGAGAAACGGACTCCTGCCGGATACACTTCAGTCGACGTCCCCTTTCATAATCGACCAACCAAGGAGGTTTCATGACCTGGCGCCTGCTTTTACCTCTGTTGACAAGTTTCCTCTTAGTCTGGACGGCAATTCCAGCCTTGAGCCAATCGGAATGGATAACGGAAGTGGAGACCCAATGCGCCTCGTGTCATGACATTGAGGAGGTCTGCGAAAACCTCGATGAGTCGGAGTCCTACTGGCGAGAAACCCTTGACCGCATGGTCGGCCAATGGGGGGTGGACCTGAGTGAAGAGGAAATCGCTACCTGGGCGCGCAAGCTGACTGACGCGCCGGAAAAACTCCGTACTGGACTCTGTCCCTGATTCTCTGGCGTTGCGGGGAGAAAGACAAAGGATACACGCTAGCCATGTATCCTTTGTGCTCCCGTATATCGGGCCGGGTTGTGCCGCGGCAGCGAAAAATATCAATGAGTTGGGGGCAAACTCCGTTTACACCCAGCCCTGCTCCACCCCGTGGCAGGCAATCCGGGTCCCGTTTTCAAGATCAATAAGGCGCGGAATTTCCTCCTGACAGACTGGACGCATGTGAGGACACCGCCCGTGAAAAACGCAACCAGAAGGCAAGTGGATCGGCGTCGGCACTTCGCCCTTGAGTTTGATATGGGAAGACCCGACGCGTCCCAGACGCGGAATGGCGCTGAGCAGGGCTTGGGTATAGGGGTGCCGGGGATGGGAAAAAAGATCCTCAGTCCGCGCCAGCTCGCAAATCGTCCCCAGATACATGACAGCCACCCGGGTGCTGAAATGCTCCACGACCGAAAGGTCATGGGTGATGAACAGGTATGTCAGACCGTGCTGTTCCTGGGCGTCCATCAACAAATTCAGGATCTGGGCCTGGATAGAGACATCCAGGGCTGAAATCGGTTCGTCGGCGACGACAAATTCTGGATCAACCATCAACGCACGGGCGATGCTGATACGTTGGCGCTGACCGCCGGAAAATTCGTGGGGATACCGATACGACCAGGCTGGATCGACCCCGACCTGCTGCATGATTGCGGCGACTTTATCCTTGACCTCATTGGGCCGCATCCCGGGATTGTGAAAGACGACCGGCTCTTCGAGGATCTGCTGCACCGTCATTCGGGGATTAAGTGAAGCGTAGGGATCCTGAAAGACCATTTGCATTTTCTGCCGGTAGGGCAACATCTGCTTTGGCGTCAAGTGATCGATCCGTTCTCCGCGGTAGAATACTTTCCCACTATTGGGTCCGTGCAGTCCCAGCACTGCCCGGCCCAAGGTCGATTTTCCACATCCGCTTTCACCGACCACACTGAATGTTTCTCCGGGAAAAATCGAAAAGTCGACATCATTGAGCGCCTTGACCGTGGTGTACTGGCGCCGGAGCCGGCCGTTTTCCCATTGCAACTGGTCCAGAAGCCCTCCGGAAATATCGAAGTGCTTGACCAAAGATTCCACGCGCAGGACTTTATCCAAGGAAACCGTGAATTTTTCTCGCATAGTCAATTCCTATCCGTACAAATGGCATGCCACTTGGCGGCTACCGGTTTCATCTGTTTGCAGTTCCGGCGTGTGCTGGATGCATATATCCATAGCGTGTGTGCAGCGGGGGTGAAAGGAACATCCCGGCGGAATAGAGGTCAAATTCGGCATGGAGCCTGGTATCTGGTTCAACCGTTTCCCACCGTGCAGCCCCTGGGGCAAGGCGCTGATCAGTCCCTGGGTATAGGGGTGCTTAGGAGCCGCGACCACATCATGTGTCGGACCGGACTCCACGATCTTCCCGGCATACATAACCGCAATTTTCTGCGTCGTCTGCGAAACGACCCCGAGATCGTGGGTGATCAGGATCAACCCCATCTTCTGCGTCGTACACAACTCCATCAACAGGTCCATGATTTCGGCCTGAATGGTCACATCCAGAGCTGTCGTCGGTTCGTCGGCAATGATCAAAGCCGGGTCTGTCAGCAGAGAAATGGCAATGACAATGCGCTGCCGCATCCCTCCTGAAAACTCATGGGGGTATTGCTGCAACCGTTTTTCCGGAGACGGGATATAGACCTGACTCAACTTTTCCAGGGCAATCCGTTCCGCTTCCTGCCTGGAAATCTTTGGCCGGTGTGCTTTGAGGGTCTCCACCATCTGGGTTCCGATCGTCAGCACCGGATTGAGGGTCATCATCGGGTCCTGAAAAATCATGCTGATGCGATTGCCGCGAATATGGCGCATCTGCTCCGTAGACAATGCACTGATATCCCGGCCTTCGAAGAGCACTGCCCCTGAGGCGATGTACCCAGGTTTGCTGATCAGGTTAATAATCGAAAACCCCGCCACAGATTTCCCGGCGCCGCTTTCACCAACGAGCCCCAACCGCTCTCCGGAATCGACATCGAAACTGATGCCGTTCAGGGCCGTCAGATCGCCAAAGCGCAACGCGAAGTTGACGACAAGATCGTTGACTTCGAGTAATTTGGTCATGGCTATCCCTTATACAGCTTGGGGTTGAGGACATCGCGCAACCAGTCACCGAGCAGGTTGATGACCAGAATCAAAACCACCAGCAAGAATCCGGGAAAGGCGGTGATCCACCACGATCCGCTGAGCATGTATTCAAAGCCAATATTGATCAACGAGCCCAGCGACGGTTTATGCGGCGGCATGCCCAACCCGAGAAACGAGAGTGCGGCTTCGCTCATGATCGCATTCGCGACTTGAATGGTGGACAAGACAAAGATCGGCGAAAGACAGTTGGGCAGAATATGGCGCCACATGATCCTGTTGGAGCGCAACCCGATGACCCGGGAGGCCTCGACATATTCTTTTTTCTTTTCCGCCAGCACCGAGGCCCGAACGGTCCGGGCGTATTGCGGCCATTGGGCCAGCCCGATGACAACAATCAAAAACGGGACCGCTATCTCTTCAAACCGCCCCACTCCGATGGCGGCCTGCAGGACCGCACTGACGAAAATAGCGACCATGAGGTAGGAAAACGAGAGTTGCACGTCAGCCAAGCGCATAAAAAACGAATCCAGCTTCCCCCCGAAATAGCCGGCCACAAGTCCAATTATGACCCCGAGCACGGCCTGGAGGGCCACCGCGCACAGACCGATGATAATCGAGACGCGCATGCCGTAGATCATGGTTGAAAGCAGATCGCGGCCTTGATCGTCGGTCCCCAGAAGGAAATTGGTATCGCCGCCGTCCATCCATACCGGCGGCAATTCGGCATCGAGGATGCTTATGCTCGACGTATCATACGGATCATACGGGGCGGAAACCGGGGCAGTAAAAGCGACGATTGTCAGTGTCACCAAAATGACACAACTGATAATCGCCACCGGATCCCGAAAAAAACTGTACAGGATGTAGGAATCCTTAAACCGTTGCCAAGTACTCTTCGTCTTCATTTTGCCCCCGCCAAACGTACTTGGGGATTGACCCATCCATAAATGATATCCACTAACGTGTTCACAACGACCATCACGAGACCAACAAAGACAAGATAGGCAACCAGCAGTGACGTATCACTTCTTTCCACGGCTTCCATAAACAAGAAGCCCAGACCTTGCCATTGAAAGACCGTCTCCGTCAGAATAGTAAAGGCAATGGTAATGCCGAGCTGGACTCCGCCGACTGTAATGACCGGCAGCAGCGTATTCTTGAAGGCATGCACAAACCATATTCTATATTTTTTCAACCCTTTAGCCCATGCAAATTTAATATATTCCGATTCCAGAACTTCCATCATCTCGGAACGGATTAAACGAATAAATAAGGGCAACATGATTGAGGAAAGCGAGACTGCCGGAAGAATAAGATGCTTGATTCCATCCCATGTCAGCAGGCCGGTTTCCCAGCCGCCGATATTAACTGTGTCTCCCCGGCCAAATGAGGGCAACCAACCCAGTTCAACAGAAAAAATGTAGATTAATACGATGGCCGTCAAAAAGACTGGGAGAGAGACACCGACGATACTCCCTCCCATAATACATCGTGAAAAAATACGTTTTGGATAAATCGCAGCGTATATCCCCAAGGGCACGGAAAAAAGAATAATGATTAAACTACTGGCCAGCACAAGTTCAATAGTCGCAGGGGCCTTCTCCAAAATAACACTCGTGGCAGGACGCTGGTAGAAATAGGAGGTACCGAGATCTCCGTGCAGAGCATTTTTCAAAAACCGGCCGTACTGCACCAGCACCGGATCCTTGAGCCCCATTTCTTCCCGCAAGGCTTCACGTTCGGCCTCGGAAGTAGAAATTCCGGTTATCATGCGCACCGGGTCGCCGACATTGTGCTTGATGGCGAATCCTACGATGCTGATAATAAACATGACCAGCAATGCCTGGGCGATTCGCCTGACGATAAAGGCAAACATAGACATCCACCTTCTTAGTGTTGAACGACGATGAGATCAGCCCGATCCTGCCCCGTCTTCTGCATGATGAACAGCACGGGCCGTGGCACCGGCCAAGCTCCTCCTGAAAATCCACAGCATTTTGGAACTTCAGGACCAACTCCGCCGCTACAGTTCCCCCGGTCCTGCGGTGAGCCCGAACGGGGCGGCCTCAAAAAGGAGGGCGGACCACTGTGGCCCGCCCTACCCGATACTCGGCGCTTCGATCAAGCTTTTCTTACTGGATAACCAGGTCCCCGAAATATGGGAAATTCTGCTTATTCACGATGGGCTCGATCTTCAGATTGTCCTTGCCGGCCCAGGAGAGGTGCTGCCAGTGCAAGGGCACGAACGCAGCATCTTCATAGAGGATCCGCTCCACCTTCTTCAGCATGGCGGTCCGCTTCTCCTGATCGGTCTCGGTCTGGGCGTCCAGAATGAACTGATCGACTTCCTTGTTGCAGTAGTTGCCGCTGTTGTATTGGCCGTATCCGGTTTCCTTGTTCGGGCACATGAGCAGGAATTCGGTGTAATTGGCCGAATCCTCGGTGTCCGGGTGCCAGCCGATCATTTGAATGTCGGCCACCTGGGCGTCGAACTTGTTCCAGTACTGGGCCTTGGGCATGGTGGTCAGATTGGCCTTGATCCCGATCTTGGAGAGCATGGCCGCCACAGCCTGAGCGATCTTTTCGTCTTTGACGTACCGATTGTTCGGGGCAATCATGGAGCACTCAAAGCCGTCGGGATAGCCGGCTTCCTTCATGAGTTCCTTGGCCTTGGCCACATCGTGGCGCGGCGTCAGCTCAGGCTGGTAGCTGGCAAACCCTTCCGGGGCCTGCTGCGCGGCCGGAGTGGCCCGGCCTTCCATGATCTTCTGGGCAATGCCGACGTTGTTCACGGCATGGACAATGGCCTGGCGCACTTTCTTGTTCGCAAATTCAGGGCGGCGTTCCTGGTTCAGCTGGAACGTGATCACCCGGCTACCGGACATGGTCACCAGATCGATGCCATCCCGTTTTTCCAGCCGGTCGTAATCCTGCGGCGGCACAGGCATGATGAAATCCACGTCGCCGGAAAGAAGGGCCGCCACGCGGGTGGAGTCCTTTTTGATCGGCGTGAGGATAATCTTGTCGACATTGCCGCTGTCCTCGTCCCAATAGTTGTCGTAGGCCTCGTAGACGACCTTGACGCCCTGCTGCCGCTCAACAACCTTGTACTTCCCGGTACCGGACTCGTGGGTGTTGGCAAAGGTGTAGCCGATCTTCTTGATCGCGTCCTTCGGATTGCCGTTCTTGTCCTCACCGGTGTAGAACTCGCTGTCCATGGGGAAAATATAGGTCGCCATGTTCAACAGCAAAGGATAAGGTTTTTTGGTCACCACATCCACGGTGTATTGGTCCACCGCTTTGGCTCCCTCGAATGGTTCAAACAAGCCTTTGAAATCCGGGCTTTTCTTTAAGCGTTTCAATGTCCAGACAACATCCTTGGCCGTAAACGGGTTGCCGGAATGGAAGGTGACCCCTTCGCGCAGGTGGAAGCGCATGGTGGTCGCATCGATACGTTCCCAGCTCGTGGCCAGGCGGGGTTCGAATTCCATATCCTTGGTCCAGCGCACCAACGGGTCAAAGACCAGATGGGAATACTGGAGCATGCCGCCAGACAGCTGCACATGGGGATCCAAGGAATAGGGATCTGCGTCCATGGCTAAGCGCAACGTCTTCGCCTGAACACTCCCGACCAGGAGTATGCTGAAAATCAGCACACTCAAAATACATAGGACCCTCTTCATAGAACCTCTCCTGTTGCTCGTTTGCGCCAATCCAGACCTCGACCGCGCCGAGGACACGCTCATGCCTGCCGATCCAACGGCGGACAGCGTCCCGGCAGAACGACTCTGTGTCGAATATTCCTCAAATCCTATACAATCGTGTGACAAATGGCAATACATTTGGCGCTGCAAGGATCCCTCTCGCCTCTGCTCCCCTTGTCAGGATCGGCGAATCACGGTAAGTCCGCTTGCCCCGAGGTCGGGGGGCTCCGCTTGCCCGCGTTTGTCGGCCCAGGATTGCAACGCCCAGCTACCAGCGGCTGAGCCAGGATGGAGGCACTATGTCAGCAGAAATCCGCTCCCAGGCTGCGTCTCGATACGAGCAGGACCCCATAACGGTTTGGATCGAACCGGAGAACGAATCGTGCCAATTCCCGAGCTTGAATACTGTCCAGCAATTGTTAAATCGTTTGGGATTGGGCGTGAACGATGCCCTGATCATCCGCAACAACACATTGCTGACTCCAGACCGCAAACTCCAGCCCGGGGACCACATCACCGTCAGCCATGTGACCTCCAGAGGATAACCCCATGAAATGCAAACGGTGTAAAGAACCTGCAGTCGTGGCCTTGCCCAGCCACCACACCGGATTCTGCGAACCGTGTTTCTTGCAGTTCTTTCAGCGCCAGGTCAAACGCGCCATCAAGGAAGAACGTCTGTTCACTCCTGAAGACCGGATTCTTGTGGCTGTGAGCGGGGGCAAAGATTCGCTGGCCCTTTTGTGGCAACTCCGTGACCTTGGCTACAATGTCCACGGCCTCCACGTCGATCTGGGCATTCCTGACTCCTCGGACCGTGCCAAGACCGCCATTGCTGCCTTTTGCGATCAACAGGCCATCCCGCTGCACATCGTCTCCACCGAAGAGGCCGGCGTAGCCATTCCCGATCTCGCAGAGCGGATCGATCAACCGGTCTGCTCCTTTTGCGGCAAAATCAAGCGCCATTTTTTCAATACCTATGCTGTAGAACACGGCTTCAATGTGCTGGCCACAGGCCATAACCTGGACGATGAGGTCAGCCGGCTTTTCGCCAACACCCTGGGATGGAAGACCGATTATCTGGCCACCCAGGGTCCCCTTCTGCCTGCGGACAATGGTTTTGCTCGCAAAGTCAAACCACTGTACCGCCATTCTGAATTTGAAACAGCCGCCTTCTGTTTTCTCAAAGGCATCGAGCACGTCAAAGCCCCCTGCCCGTATAGCCAGGGGGCCTCATTTACGTTGTACAAAAAACTTCTCAATGATCTGGAAACCGAGCAACCCGGTCGCAAGCTCTTTTTCTACCAGGAATTTCTCCGCCGGGCTAAAAACTCTTTCCAAGACCATGCTCCCAAGCACCCCCCCATCGCCCCCTGTATCCGCTGTGGAGCTCCCACCTCGGCAGAAATCTGCAGCGTCTGCCGCCTGCGCAACAAGCTCGCAACAACCTGAATCACGACACAAACCAGGGAAAGTTGCAACACTCAATTTTCTTTGTCATTACAGCCCCTGTCTTTGCTGCCTGAACGCGTTCTCTCAAAAGCGGCGTGAGACGAAAAACAACTTCCAATGCGCTTGACCGCCATTACCTCTCCCTCCAGCCTTCCTCCGGTCGAAATTGTCGCCTGGAGGGAACCCAGCGCAACAGCCCTTCTCCTCCCCAGGGAGAACCCTGCACTCTGGTTTCCTCAAGCCCCTTTTGCACAAGATGCAACAGCTGCCCCCGGGGAATCTCTCGGGCGCCGAAACGGAGCATGTGCGCGGTGGTTTGCTGACAATCCATAGCCGTAAAGCCCCGCTCCCGCAGGACCTGGACCAAGGCGACCAAAGCGGCCTTGGAGGCGTTTGGCACACTATAGAACATGGATTCCCCGTAAAAGATCCGCCCCAGAGCGACCCCGTAAATTCCGCCGACCAGTTCTTCCCCCTGCCAGGTCGCTACACAATGGGCGTGCCCCTGTCTGTGAAGTTCACTATAGGCGTCAATCATCTCCGGGGTCAGCCAAGTGCCTTCTCCTTCCGGTCGTTTGGCCCTGGCACACCCCTGGATGATCTGCTCAAAGCTTTGATCCACACTCAGGCGAAACTCTCCCTTATTCAACGTTCGTCGCAGACTTCGAGGCATGTGGAACTCATCGCAAAACAGCACCAGTCTGGGGTCTGGCGACCACCACAACAACGGTGTCTCTTCGCTGTACCAAGGAAAAACGGTCCAGGCGTAAGCCTGCAAAAGGCGCGGCACGCTCAAATCGCCCCCAAGAGCAAGCAGCCCATCCTCCTCCGCCAGATCAGGGTGCGGAAAGACGGGCGCGTCGTACAATTGGAACACGGGCATACACACTATCCTTTGTCGAGATATACATCGGAATCCAGGGCTAATCGGTGCCCGATTGAATTCAGAAGCTGCACAAAAAAGGCCGCCCCAAACAAGCGGTTCGGGGCGGCCTGCGCCACCTGTCCCTCAAACGGCAGGCAGGCGGCTGGTCCATTCACTGGGAAACTCTCTCAAGCCGAAGAAACGCATCCGGTATCAAGGGACTGGCGAAGCGTGAGCCACGCAGTCCCAGAATACGAGCCTCTGCTTAGCTCTTGGAATCGCGCGACTGGAAACGCAAACTCAGTTGATCCTCTGTTCCGGATTTGCGTGTCCCAACAACGACTTCTCCCCCGTCCTGCAGCTTACCGAACAGCATGGCGTCAGCAAGCTTGTCCTTGATCTCTTCCTGGAGAACGCGCCCAAGCGGCCTAGCGCCATAGTCGGGATCATATCCTTTGCGGGCCAGTACCGCTTTCGCCTTGGGTTGGAGATGGATATGAACTCGTTTCTCAGCGAGTTGGGCATTGAGTTCGGCAATGAATTTGTCCACGATCTGTTCCATCAGCGCCTGACTCAGCGGAGCAAAGGGGACAATGGCATCCAGGCGGTTACGGAATTCGGGGCTGAACAATTGTTCTGCAGCCCGGACCCCTTTGTTGGTCTTTTCGCCGGCCGATTCCTGGCCAAAACCGATGCTCTTGCTGCTCATTTCCCGGGCCCCGGCATTCGAGGTCATAAGCAAAACGACGTGACGAAAATCCGCCTTACGGCCGTTATTGTCCGTCAATGTCGCGTAATCCATGACCTGAAGCAAGATATTAAACAGGTCCGGATGCGCTTTTTCGACCTCGTCCAAAAGCAGGACGCAATGGGGATGCTTGCGCACCGCGTCGGTCAACAAACCGCCCTGATCAAAGCCCACATAGCCAGGGGGCGCCCCGATAAGCCGGGCCACCGCGTGCTTTTCCATGTATTCACTCATGTCAAAGCGCATAAAGTGAATGCCCAGCACGTTGGACAGCTGCTTGGCCAATTCGGTCTTGCCCACACCCGTGGGGCCGACCAGCAGGAAATTGCCCACCGGCTTTCCAGCTTCCCGCAATCCGGCCCGGGAACGCTTGATCGACTGGCCGATGACCGAAACCGCCTTGTCTTGACCAAAGACGACCCCTTTGAGTTCAGAGTCGAGGTGCGCCAACCGCTCCTTGTCCGAATGGCTGACACTTTTGATCGGGACCTTGGCGACACTGGCCACAACTTTCTCGATATCCTTCGGGGTCACACGCTTGCGCCGCTTCTTCCCCGTCTCCAGACGGAACAAAGCGCCGGCCTCATCGACAACATCTATGGCCTTGTCCGGAAGATATTTGTCTGAAACATACCGTGAGGTCAGTTCCACGGCGGCCCGGATGGCTGCGGTCGTGTACTGGATACCGTGGTGCCGTTCGTAATAGGGACGCAACCCTTGAAGGATCGCGATCGAGTCGGCTTCGGACGGCTCCGGGACCTCAATCTTCTGAAATCGCCTGGACAGGGCGCGGTCTTTTTCAAAATGGTTTTTGTACTCTTCATATGTGGTCGATCCAATACACCGCAACTCCCCGGAGGCCAAGACCGGCTTGAGGATATTGGAGGCATCCATGCTGCCGCCGCTGGTAGCGCCGGCCCCAACAATGGTGTGGATCTCATCGATGAACAAGATGGCCTTGTCCATCTGGGTCAATTCCTTGATCACAGCCTTCAAACGCGCCTCAAAATCGCCGCGGTATTTACTGCCGGCCAACAAGGCCCCCATATCGAGGCTGAAGAGGCGCGCGTCCTGAAACGACTCCGGCACCTCTTTATTCACGATGTTCCGAGCCAGCCCCTCGGCCAAGGCGGTCTTGCCCACGCCGGGATCCCCGACATAAATGGGGTTGTTTTTCCGCCGCCGGGCCAGCACTTGCACGGTCCGCTGCAGCTCTCCTTCGCGACCGATCAAGGGGTCGATCATGCCGTCCCTGGCGCGCTGGATCAGATCCACCGCATACTGGTCCAGGGCTGAACTGCCCTTGCTCTCGGCGCTTTCCTCAGCAGTCTGGTGTTCCTGGCCGTGGGAGAGGTATTCGAGTACATCCAATCGCTCGACGCCCTGATGGCGCAAATAGTAGGCTGCGTAGGACTCCTCTTCCTCGAGAAGCGAGGCCAGAAGATCGCCGACCTGAACCGCTTCCTTGCCCGCGGATTGCATGTGCATGATCGCGCGTTGCAAAACCCGCTGGACGCTTAAGGTCTGGATGACTTCTCTGGATTGTCCACTCGGATAGACCTCGAGGTGGTTCACAAAGAACTGCTCAAGTTCAGTCTTCAATTCTTTGAGATTCGCCCCGCAATGGTGCAAAAAGGCCTTCCCGTTCGTATCTTGGACATATGCATACAATATATGTTCGAGCGTCAGGAACTCATGCTGACGCCTTTTTACTTCGTGAACTGCCGACGCGAATATTCTCTCAAGTTCCTTACTGAGCATTGTTACACCTCTTCCATTGTACACTTCAGAGGATAGCCGTGCTTACGTGCCATCTGGCTGACCATGGCTACTTTAGTCTCTGCAACTTCGGCTGTATAAATTCCACAAACACCAACACCGTTTTTGTGTACATTGAGCATTATCTGAGTCGCTTCCGCTTCAGATTTATTGAAAATGTCCATAAGCACCTGGACTACGAATTCCATTGTTGTATAATCGTCGTTGTGCAGAAGGACCTTATATCGAGAAGGCTCTTTAACGGCTGTTTCTTCACCTTTTTCCGGTACGATACGAGGATCGTTCTCCATACTCATAAACAGGACTCCACATTGCCGTTTTGGCAAGACTGTCTCAAAGCCGAACGCTCCGGTTCCGAAAAGACAAAAGAGACATATCTCTCGGGGCTGTCTTTCGTGCCAGCGGCTGGATTGAGTTCGTGGTACGTGGCTGTGGTTGCCCGCCGAGGGTCAAGTTCCAAGGCCGCAGCCACCTGCGTCAATTCAGGCTCGTCTCCTTCGATTTCCACGAACCGCCCGAAAGGAACCCGGTCCAGGCAGACCTCGCAGGCGCCCCATCTCCATTTTGAACGGATTTTCTCATATTCGAGCACGACGCGCAAACCCAATTGCCCCAATACGGCCGCCGTCTCGTGCACGGATCCCACTTCTGTCTGATTTTCCTGCCATACCTTGAGATCCTCAGGATGCTCTCCTGCCGGGGGGCTTTTGAGGCACAGGACAGTGCGTCCCCCCTGTCGCAGTCGCAGTAATTTGCGCTGCTGCAATAACGCTCTGTCTGGCCAGTCAAAGATCCGGTTCGACTCAAAATACTCGCCAAGCAGTATCGCTTGCTCCTTCGTTTCAAGGAGCCGTCGCACAGCGCGCAGATCGTCCACACCATATTTGCGTTCCGATTCAAGGGCCATAGGACCTCTTTGTAGCTCCCGTCCCTGGTGCAGGGTCCGGGGTCAGAAGGTGCTCGGGTCAAGAATGAAGGACAACGGCGGCATGCATTTTGCGCTTACGCTAGGCAATGGCCGCCTTCACCCTTTGTAGTCCAAACGGACAGGAATCCACCCGGCGTGCAAAACCTGGACGTCAGTAGACAAAAAGTAGCCTCCACAGAGGGGTTGTCAATGGGCGGAGTCGGAGCAGAAAAAGACAGGAAGGACAAAACCGGATGAGACGCGAGGTCTATCTGACTGTTGAAAAATTCCGTATACCGCAGGTCGTGCAAAAATCCCAAGAAACGGCGGCAAAAAGTTCAAGCTCGCAGCGAATATCTCCCTGCACAAAGGCATGAATTTTTAGCAACTTTTCCGCCATTGGGAGATTGGCAACGGCCGGCTCTGCCATTTCCAGGGGGGAGACGATGCACCACTTCGCCCCAGCCCCTGCTCATCTCCGGGCGGAAGCTTGGATATCTGGAGACAGCGGCGCCCAAAGCGACTTCGTGTCCCAATCCGCAAACAAACGGGGTGTCATCCCCAGAGTGGCGGCATCGAAGGCAACGCCTCGTGAATGCAGCGATCGTTGCGAAATTTTGAGCACTGTCGCCTACAAAAAATAAAACAGCCCGGCCTGGAAGGTCCCGATCACAAATCCCAACACAGCCCCAACCAACTCGATGAACTGAAATTCGTTGCGCATGATACGCATCAGGATGTCTTCCAGTTTATCCATGGAAAAGGACTCGACCTTGCTGCGCACAAGTTCCTTAAAGTCGAGTCGGTGTTCAAGTTCTTCGGCGGCACTGTCGATCACCTCGGGAATAAGTCCGTCTATTTCATTAATAAGCAAGGTCTTGACCTTCTCCAGCATCTGCCCGTTGAGCACCATCCCGATCATAGGATTGAGGCCGGTCAGTTTCTCCTGGAGAAACATGTCCACATACACGGCGATTGTCTCCCGAAATTTGGCATGCAGCGCCGGGTCCTGCATAATTGCAGTGATATCCTCGTGGCTGATGAGTTCATTTTGCACCATCTCGCCGATGTTTTCGGCCAGCGCTTGCTGCCGTTTGGGAAAGACTCCCTGAAACCTCCACCCAAAAATGAAAACAGGCTGTTTGGGGTAAAACAGCATTTTCACCGCGATATAGTTGGTCAACCACCCGATAAAGGCGCAAACAATCGGTGCGGCAAGATAGGGTAAATACTCCATGACTGTCCTCGTGATTTTTCGTGCTCAATACAAGGTGCGTGACCGAACTTTCCTGAAATCGTTCAGGCCGGTGCGCTGAACCGGCACCCCAGAGAATGCCCCCAGCGACTCGTGGCACGTGCAGCCGTCTGCGCTGTGCTTGGGAATGTTTTGACAAGTCTGCCCCCCCCCTGCAAAAACGGAAACCAAATGCTGCGGTTTCAGAAGGAGGGCTTCCTGTCACAGCCCCATTTTTGAAAGTACTGGGGCAAGTGTCGTATTGATTTCAGCTCCGACGCGGACTACATAGACGGCCCCGCTTCCCTGAAGTGCGCAGCAAACGTGCAGGGTTAGAGGAACGGGCCTCCTGTAAAGATCAGCCATCCCCGGACACCTGATTGCCAACAAAGGAAGACGATATGACTTGTCGAAGC
Organism: Desulfohalobium retbaense DSM 5692; assembly: GCF_000024325.1. Taxonomy (NCBI): domain Bacteria; kingdom Pseudomonadati; phylum Thermodesulfobacteriota; class Desulfovibrionia; order Desulfovibrionales; family Desulfohalobiaceae; genus Desulfohalobium; species Desulfohalobium retbaense. Next base: position 1,597,892 of record NC_013223.1, read on the forward strand.
CTGACCTACTCTTCTGCCCAGGACTGGGCCGCCATTCGTGCATGGCTCGCTCCGCGGACTGAACCCGACACCTCGGTGGAGGGCCCGGTGCGCGAGATACTCCAAGAAGTGCAACAGCACGGCGATGCCACTTTGGTCAAATACACCCAGCGTTTCGATTGCCCGGATTTCCAAGCCCATATGCTGGCGGTGCCCCAGGAACAGATCGAGGCTGCTGTACAGGAAATTCCCGCCGAGGACAAACGGATTATTGAGGAGGCCGCGGCCAACATCAGGGATTATCACGCCAAACAGCAGGAAAACTCCTGGTTCACCCCCCAAAGCGGCGGCACGATACTGGGCCAGATCGTTCGCCCTGTGGACCGGGCTGGGCTCTACGTTCCAGGCGGACAGGGAGGCGATACCCCGCTCTTGTCCAGTCTGCTCATGAACGCCATTCCCGCCCAGGTGGCCGGGGTTGGGGACATCTCCCTGGTGACCCCTCCAAGGGTGGATGGGACCGTCAATCCCTATATCCTGTGTACAGCGGGCATTCTCGGCTTAGACCGTGTTTTCGCCGTTGGCAGTGCCTGGGCCGTCGCCGCCTTGGCCTTCGGCACCGAAACCCTTCCCTGCGTCGACGTCATTGCCGGACCGGGAAACATCTTTGTGGCCACAGCCAAACGGCTGTTGCAGGGCCAGATCGGCATCGACATGGTCGCCGGTCCCAGTGAAATCGCCATCGTAGCGGACGCAAGCGCTTCAGCCGAACGGCTGGCCGCGGACATGCTCTCCCAGGCCGAACACGACCCCCTGGCGTCGAGTATTCTGATAACCGACTCGCAGGACCTGCTGCAAACCACCCAACAGGAATTGGAACGCCAGCTCGCCGAATTGCCCCGCAATACCATCGCCCGGCAGTCGCTCTCGGACTGGGGGGCCTGCATTCGTGTTCCGGACACGGCCACCGGACTGGAACTCGCCAATCGTCTTGCCCCGGAGCACCTTGAACTCTGCCTGGAATCACCCTGGCAGTGGATCGATCAAGTCCACCATGCCGGAGCGGTTTTCCTCGGTCACAGCACCCCGGAACCTGTTGGCGATTATTTCGCCGGACCGAACCACGTCCTGCCGACCATTGGCACGGCCCGATTCAGTTCCGCCCTTTCGGTCCAGAATTTCACCAAGAAGACAAGCCTCATCGCCACTTCGGACGCCTATATCCAGGAGCATGGGGCCAAGATCGCTCGAATGGCCCGCCTCGAAGGGCTTGAGGCCCACGCCAGAAGCGTCGAGACCCGGTATCGGTGTTTGTGAGCCTGGCCCGATTGGTAGCCACTGCTACCGCGTGGTCCGATATGACCCGGGCGGTATGACCCAAGCCGGTCATTTGTGAAATCGTTCGCAATCCCGGCATCTTGACCTCGTTGTTACCGAAGGCTAGGTATGGGAAATCCTGCAGATATCTCCTCCAACAAGGACCTGAGAGCATGGCCTTATTCGAGACTTTCTTTACCTCGAACCGGCTCGCGTATTTGGAGCACCATCTTGATCTCACGCTCAAGGAAGACGGACGGGACCTGACCTCTGAAGCCGTCTTTGCTGTCTCTGACGTGAGCCAGGGGAAGGTGGTGGCCAAACAGGAAGGGGTTTTGGCGGGAATCCCGCTCGTGCCGTTAGTGCTCGACAAATGCGCACCAACCGACGGTCCGGGCTGGGAGTTGGATTTTAGCCTGCCGGACGGCACGTGGCTCTGGCCTGGGACAGTTGTGGCCCGTTTTACAGGGCAGACCCGTCACCTGCTGCAGGCTGAGCGGGTCATCCTCAACTTCGTGTGCCACCTCTCAGGTATAGCCACGCTGACCGCCCATTATGCCCGGCTCATCAGCGACAGCCGGACACGCCTCCTGGATACCCGGAAAACCTTGCCCGGACTCCGATATTTGGAGAAATACGCTGTCCTGGTGGGAGGGGGCACAAACCACCGCATGGACCTCGAAGAAATGGTCATGCTCAAGGACAATCACATAGACAGAGCCGGCAGTATCTCCCAGGCCGTAGCCAGAGTCCGCACCCAGTACACCCCGTGTCCGCCCATTGAAGTGGAGTGCCGGACACTTGCAGAGGTGGAAGAGGCCGCTGCCGCCAAGGTTGAACGCATCATGCTGGACAACATGGATCTGCCGACCCTGGAGGCGGCCCTGGAACGCATTCCATCCACTATAGAAAGTGAGATCAGCGGCGGTGTTGACGAAACCACTATCGCTCGCCTGGCTGAATGCGGCGCGGATTTCATTTCCGTGGGGCGCCTGACCCATTCCGCTCCAGCCCTGGACCTGAGTATGCGCTGCGACCCGCTTGCCCCAGAATCCCAAACGGGTAATGCGTGATTGTCCACTCTCTGTGGCTACTGCGGACTGGCGACGTGAGGCAAATGCGCCTGAATCCGTGAAAAAACGTTGCGAAAATCGGTTCAGGGCCGATGCTCACGACCTGGGCATCCGGGCAAAGCCGATGCGCGACTCACCACTGCACTTGCTCTTTTTTCCAGGGCGGGGGCAATGTTAAAGCCGGGTCACGAATTCAGAATTGTAGGAAAACTCTTTACCCCGCAGACCGTTGAACACCCCAGAAGCCGGGGCATAACCGTTCAAAGACGACACAAGATTGAGCCTTCCTGCTCATGATTTGACGTTGTGCCGCATTGCCCCAGCAAGATTTACAACGGACTGCTAAAGCAGAGATCCCATGTCCCAATCCATCTCCGAGTCCATCCGTACAGCCAAACGGCAATGGGGCGAGGACCTGGTCATCCTCGGACACCATTACCAGCATGACGAGGTCATCGAGCACACTGATATTGCTGGCGACTCTTTGGAACTGGCGCGGAAAATTCCCGACCAGCGAGCCAAACATATTGTCTTTTGCGGCGTGGATTTCATGGCCGAAACCGCCTCTATCCTGGCCCAGCCGGAGCAACAGGTCTATATGCCGGACCACACGGCCTCCTGTGTCATGGCTGACATGGCCCCGGCTCCGCTGGTCTCCCGCATCCTGGAGAACCTTCACCGTGAGGGGCGCCGGGTCATTCCCCTGGCTTACGTCAATTCCTCAGCGGCCATCAAAGCCCTCTGCGGGCAGTATGGCGGCTCGGTCTGCACCTCCGCCAACGCCCCAACAATGCTCAAGTGGGCCATGCAACAGGGAGATCAGGTCCTGTTTCTCCCGGATCAGCATCTCGGCGTCAATACAGCCCGCCAACTCGGGCTTTCCGCTCAAGATTGGCACAAACTCGACATCCGTGGCGGCGGCACCCGGCTCGACCACTCGGCCATTGAACAAGCGACGCTCTTGCTGTGGCCTGGACTGTGTGCAGTCCACGCCCGCTTCCACCTCGACCATATCCAGGCTATCCGGGAATCCGAACCTGAGGCCAGAATTCTGGTCCACCCGGAATGCCACCCTGAGGTGGTGCAGGCCGCAGACGGGGCGGGGTCGACCTCATTTCTCATCCGTGCTGTGCAAGAGGCCTCCGCAGGCTCCACATTGTATATCGGTACGGAATGCAACCTGGTCTATCGACTTCGCGATCGATACCGGGAAACGCTGTCCATCCACCCCCTGCGCGTAAGTGCCTGCTCCAACATGGGCAAGACCAGTGCATCAAAACTCGCCTCACTCCTCGAAACCCTCCCGGACGCGCCGATCATGAGCGTGGACCCGAGCATCCAAGCCCCGGCCCTCCTTGCGCTGGAACGCATGCTGGAGGCTTGTCGGCCGGGACGATAAACACCAAAAAGGCGCTTGCATGGATAACCAACGCGTTCGGGTCTCGACCCTGGTCATCGGTTCCGGGATCGCCGGCTGCACAGCCGCTCTCCAACTCGCCTACCAGGGTCAGGAGGTCACCCTCCTCACGGCCGGCAGTGGCCTGGATGACGGAAATACCGCTCTGGCCCAGGGCGGGATTGTCTACCGTTCCGAGGACGACGACCCTTCCTACCTTGAGAGCGACATCCTCAAAGCCGGTTGGGATTACAATTACCGGCGGGCCGTACGCTACCTCAGCCGCCGTGGGCCGAAGGTGGTTAAAGAATTCCTCCTGGAGCGCATCAAGATCCCTTTTGACCGCGACTCAAGCGATGTCTGCCGGCTCGTGCGCGAAGGCGGCCACAGCAAGGCCCGAATCCTGTATTGCGCCGACTTTACCGGGCGGGCTATCATGCAGGGGCTCCAGGAGGCCGTCCTGGGAGAGCCGCACATCACCGTATTGACCAAACGCACGGCCATTGATCTCCTGACCTCCTACCACCACAGCGAACGGCTCGAATTCAAGTACCATCTGGATAATCAGGCGGTCGGAGCCTATGTGTATAACGGCCATACCGGAGAAGTGCAGACCATCCTGGCCGACCACACCGTCCTGGCCACCGGCGGACTGGGACAGATATTCCTGCACACCACCAATACCGCTGCCTCCATCGGTTCTGGCCTGGCCATGTCCTTCCGGGCCGGGGCCATGACCATGAACACCGAATTCGTTCAATTCCACCCTACAGCCCTATATCAGCGCGGCGATTGGCGCTTCCTTATTTCAGAAGCGGTGCGCGGGGAAGGCGCCAGGCTGGTCAACGAAGCTGGGGAACCCTTCATGCAATGGTATGACGAACGCGGCGACCTGGCACCCCGCGACGTGGTCACCCGGGCCATTGTCGATGAAATGCTGACCCGGGGGGAGGAATGCGTCTTTCTCGACGCGGCCAACCATGTCGATCTGGACCTGAAAGAACGCTTTCCGACCATCTACCGCAAATGCCGGTCTGTGGGCATCGATATCACCAAAGACCCCATTCCTGTCGTGCCCGCGGCGCACTATTCCTGTGGCGGGGTTCTGGTCAACATCCACGGTCAAACCACCCTGCCCCGGCTCTATGCCGCTGGCGAATGTACCTGTACCGGCGTCCACGGCGCCAATCGCCTGGCGAGCACCTCTCTTCTCGAGGCTTTGCTGTGGGGCTGGAGCGCAGCCCGCGACATCGGCTACAAGAGGCCGTTCCAGAACACGCTGGACCAGCGCTTGGCCGATTCCATCCCGGACTGGGTCTGTCCGGGCTACAACCACAACGAAGACCCCGCTCTGATCGCCCAGGACTGGGCAACCATCCGGAACACGATGTGGAATTATGTCGGTATCACCCGCACCACGCCGCGGCTCAAACGCGCTTTTGAGGACCTGCGGGCCCTGAACAAACGGATTCATGATTTTTACCGCGAAACACCGATCAGCAAACCATTGATCGATCTTTTCCACGGCTGTCAGGCCGCCTACGTGGTCACCAACGCGGCGCTACGGAACAAACAGTCGATCGGGTGTCATTACCGGCAGGAATAAGACGGGGAAGATGATTTTGCCGCCCTAACCGACGGCTGAAACATTCCTTATAGCGCAGGCCGTTCAACACTCCCAAGCGACGGGGCCGAAACTTTCAAGCTCACAGCGGACTTCGTCGCACGGAAGAGAGTGAACGTATTGCAGATTTACTGCCCGTGGGAGATTGATTGTCAACGGCCAGCTCAGATGGGGGGCACAAGGGAGGCCAGATCAGACGGGTACCTGAATAGGGCAAACGAAAAAGGGCCGGCGATGAATGCCGGCCCTGGATAAGGCAGGAGAGAATACCGTTTCTTAACGGAGGTTTCCTCGTCGTCGCAGTATGTGTTCTTCAATATGGACGAGCACATACTCCCCGTAGGGAGCGTTCCCTTTGTGCAGGGAACCCATCAGCCTGGAAAAAAGCTGATTCATGGGGGCGACTCTGATCGCCGTTATGGTTGGGCCGGTTTGGTTCCAGAGCTACCCTCCTTGGGTTGATGGACACGTAAGGCCTAACCGATCCTCTAGAGGACTTGATTCTTCTATAGCCCAATCCCGCCCGAACGGTCAAGTCGAAACTTCTCTTTTTCTCCACTCCCGGTGACAAAACCCTTTTGGCCCTTACCGCCTCCAAGAGGACGGGGACCTTTCCCCATAGCGCCATCTGTATCCCGGCAGGGTTGCGGAGGCACTCTGCCCTTCCTCCGATATCCAATTTCGTAAAAAAACCGCTCGTGGCGACCCGTTCAACCCCATTTCGCGTCCCCCACCGAATCATGGTCGGGAAAAAAGACAACCGGCACACCCTTACAGCTCCCCCTGCCTGAACCGCGAACATGGTCTGCGCCAGTTCCAGGCACCTCCAAAAAGGTGAAGACCTCTCTCGGGTGTCTGTTTTCGCTCTATTCAATTTTGTAAAAAACACCCTACCCGCCTTCTCCTCGTCATCCCTGCGCTACAAGGCAGCACCTTGGTCTGGTTGCAAAACCTCCTCGGCTGTCCTGCCGTTTTCGTTGCACAACCCAGGACTGTTCCTGAATATCACGGACTCCTGACACTGCTCCTGGAGCTTACAAAACGGACATCACCCTTCAACGTGGCCTCCTTCTCCCTTCGCCGGACTCCTCCACTCCCCCCTTGCCAGCTCCAAATTGCGCCTCATCAAGAGGGGGCGTGACAATGCTACGACTTTTATGTAAACTACAATATCTTTTACCTAGGAAAGCGTTTTCTTCATGTCGGAATTTCCCCGCTGCTGATTGTTTTCCTCTGCAAAGCCACACCGTAAAAGGCCGGCTTTGTCTTTTCCTCCCACACCCAGCTGTTTATTGCGCACCGTGACAGGTGTTCAGCCACCATTGCTGGACCCCGCTGGAGAGGTATCAGCTATCTCAACCGCTTCCGGACAGGTTGGAGCTTCTCTGCCGGATACCGAACACAGGAGTCTGCCATGTGCCGATTATTTTCTCTGACCAGCCAAGAGCCGATCTCCCCTATGCGGGCTATCGAGGCCCTAGACGTCATGCGAGAGGGGCACGACGGTTCCGGTGTTGGTCTGTATTTAAATGGCCTCAACGGCCCCTTGGGCGAATACGCCGGGTGCCCTATCCTTTCCGGGATTTTCACTGCCGAGGGGATTACGCGCATGGACACTCTTATGCGCTCGCGCGGCTATACCCCCGGATTTCGTCTGCCGGTCGCTCCCAAAGGCAAAGCCCCTCTTGGAACGCCATCCCGGCATACCTATCTCATCCAGACCTTTCATCCCCCTGAGGGCTGGGAGGAATGGGAGTCTTTGGACCAGGAACTCCACATGCTGCAGACCCGCTTGGAACTGCGCCGTATGGGCCTGGAAAAAGAAGATATCACCGTCTTTAGCTTCTGGCCCGATACGGTGGTCATGAAGGAGATTGGGGACCCGATGCATGTTGGGCGCTACCTGCAACTCGACAGCGAGGAACTCAAGGCCCAGGTCGTGCTCGCCCAGGGCCGGCAAAACACCAACTACGCCATCAACCTCTACGCCTGCCACCCGTTTTTCATCCAGGGCCTGTGCACGATGACAAATGGGGAAAACACCGCCTTTATTCCCATTCGCGAATATCTCGCCTCGCAGGGCATCCTTGGCTACGAGGGATACCAATCGGATTCAGAGGTTTTCGCCCATATCCTGCACTACACAACAAAACAATTGGGACTGGGGCTTGAGGCCTACAAACATATCATCACCCCCCTCAAAGACCAGGACCTGGAAGAACATCCGGACGCCCCGTTTTTGCGCCGTTTAAAACAGGCATGCCGCCGCCTGATCATCGACGGCCCAAACTGTGTTATCGGTTGTCTGCCGGACCAGACCATGTTCATGACCCAGGATTCAAAAAAACTGCGCCCTGGAGTGGTCGGGGGGCGTCCCGGTTTGTACGCCTTTTCTTCGGAACTTTGTGGCCTGGACGCGGCCATCCCGGACAGAGACAAGTCCAAAGATTTTCAGCCCATGCATCTCGACACCGCTTATGTCGGTCCTGAGCGCAAGGAGGTTACCATATGCCGGCAAACACAGCCATTACCCCATCAACACTAAGCCTCAAAGACCTGCCCTGGCAGATCGACTGGAATAAGGACAAATGCACCCTCTGCGGCCGCTGCACCTCGGTCTGCCCTGTCCAGGCCATTGACCTCGGCGTCTTTCGCAAACGAGAAATCGCCACCCCGCTGGGACTGTGCGGCCGTCCGGAAAATTCCTTTTCCATTTTTTACGGTATTCGGCAGCACACCGATCCGGCTAAGGCCTGCATCGGATGCGCCATGTGCTCTATGGTTTGCCCCAACGACGCCATCAAACCGGTACGCAGTGATGAGACCGACAAACTCCGGTGGCACAACAACAGGGGCGGGCGTCCCCGGACCCGCGGCGGGCGCCGCAACAACGGCGATAGTCTGCTGGACCAGATCAAATTCATGCGCATCTCCATGCTCACGGACCCCGCCCTGGACGCCGGCCGCCACGAATTTGAACTGCGAACGCTCATCGGACGCGTTTTACCTCCAGAAAAAGCTTTACACGCCTATCGCGAAAATGGCTGGACCCCACCCGTTCGCGAGATCTACCCCCTGTTGATCGGCGGCATGTCCTTTGGCGCCTTGTCCCCGAATATGTGGGAAGGCCTCCAAATGGGAGTCGCCTATCTCAATGAAGAATTGGGCATGCCGGTGCGCATGTGCACCGGGGAAGGGGGGTGTCCGCCGCGCCTTTTGCGCTCGCGGTTCCTCAAATACGTCATTCTCCAGATCGCCAGCGGCTATTTCGGCTGGGACGAGATCATCCACGCCATCCCGCACATGAAAGAAGACCCTTGTGCCGTGGAGATCAAATACGGCCAGGGCGCCAAACCCGGCGACGGCGGCCTGCTCATGTGGCACAAGGTCAATGAACTCATCGCCGCCATTCGCGGTGTGCCGCCGCGGGTCAGTCTGCCCAGCCCGCCCACGCACCAGACCAAATACTCCATTGAAGAGGCCGTGGCCAAAATGATCCAGTCCATGTCCATGGCCTGGGGCTTCCGCGTCCCGGTCTACCCGAAGATCTCCGGGTCATCGACCGCCCTGGCCGTGCTCAATAACCTGACCCGCAATCCCTATGCGGCTGGGCTGGCCATTGATGGCGAAGACGGTGGGACTGGCGCCGCCTACAACATCTCCATGGATCACATGGGCCATCCCATCAGCTCCAACATCCGGGATTGCTACCTCAATCTCGTCAAGCTCGGCCAGCAAAACGAACTGCCGCTGATCGCCGGCGGTGGCATCGGCAAGAACGGCAATCTGGCTGCCAATGCCGCGGCCTTGATCATGCTCGGTGCCAGCGCTGTCCAGGTCGGCAAATACGTCATGCAGGCCGCGGCCGGCTGCATTGGCTCCGAGAGCGACCGCTGCAACGTCTGCAATATCGGGATTTGCCCCAAAGGGATCACTTCGCAGGATCCCCGCTTGTATCGCCGGCTGGACCCGGAAAAGGTCGCTGAACGGGTGGTTGACTTCTACGTCAGCTTCGACACGGAAATGCGCAAAATCGTCGCCCCCCTGGGACGCTCGACCTCCCTGCCCATCGGCATGTCTGACGCCCTGGGCATCAGCGATTACCACGCAGCCCAGCGCCTGCAGATCAAGTACATGGTATAAGGACGCAGATTTTCGAGCCCTCCGGCCAAAAAGGGAGGGCCAGACTCAAGCGAGCGGAGAAAGAGACCATGCAAGAGGTCCATATAGCGGGCGAAGAAAGCGGAATCCGCCTGGAATCACGAATCATTGAAGAACGCATCCAAAAGGCGGTCGCGGAGGGTGGCCGCCGGCTGAGGATTACTGCCAAAGGACAACACGGCCTTGGTGGCCGCCTCTGGATCAGCCAAGAAGAGCCCGTGCACATCGATATCGACGGCTCTGCCGGACAGCGGCTCGGATCAATGGGGGCGGAAGGGACGACCATCACTGTCCACGGCCCGGCTTCGGACGATGTTGGCTGGCTCAACGCCGGCGCGCAGATCACGGTCCTGGGCCATGCCGGGAACGGCATCTGCAACGCCATGGCCCAGGGCCGGGTGGCCGTGGCCGGTTCCATCGGTGCCCGGGGCATGACCATGACCAAGCACAACCCCCGTTTCGCCCCGCCCGAGCTCTGGGTTCTCGGCGGAGTCGGCGACTATTTCGCTGAATTTATGGCCGGAGGGATAGCGGTGGTTTGCGGTGTTGACCCGTTTGAGCCGGAGAACGTCCTCGGCTACCGCCCCTGCGTGGGCATGGTCGGCGGGAAGATCTTTTTTCGCGGTCCCTACGAAGGCTTCAGCCGCGCCGACGCCAAAGAGGTCGACATCGATGACGCCGACTGGAAATGGCTGAGCACTAATCTCCAGGAATACCTCACAGACATCGGCCGCCCGGAACTATACCCGACCCTGGCCCGACGTGAAGAATGGCAATTATTGGTGGCCCGCTCACCGTTTGAAAAGATCGGCCGTAAGCGGCGCTCCATGACCGCGTTTCATAATGAAGTCTGGGACCAGGAACTCGGGCGGGGCGGCATGATAGGCGATTTGAGTCTGGCCGACCGCTCCCCGATCCCGCTTGTCGTCAACGGGGACTTGCGACGCTTTGTCCCGGTCTGGGAAAACCGCAAATACCTTCCCCCCTGCCAGGCCTCCTGCCCCACGGGCATTCCGGTCCAGAAACGGTGGGAGTTGGTCCGGGCCGGCAAGATCAGTGAGGCTATTGACCTCGCAATGTCCTACACCCCATTTCCGGCCACGGTCTGCGGCTATCTCTGCCCCCATTTGTGCATGGACGCCTGTACAAAGCTCCAGGGCAATCTCCCTGCCGTGGACATCACGGAATTGGGCAAGGCCGGTGTACAGGCGGCTCTTCCTGCGCTTCCGGAGTCGAGCGGTAAGAAGGTCGCCATCATCGGGGGCGGGCCAGCGGGGCTCTCTTTGGGCTGGCAATTGCTTCTCACCGGGCATGAACCGGTCATCTTTGACCGGGAAAAGCACCTTGGCGGCAAAATACGCTCCGCCATCCCGCAATCACGCATTCCCGCCGACATCCTGCAGGCTGAACTCGAACGGGCCGCCTCTGTCCTGCCCCACGTCCACCTGGAACAGGCAATGAGTCGGGAAACCTTCGCGGCCATCCAAGAGGAACACGATCTCGTGGCCTTGGCCATCGGAGCGCAACGGCCGCGCACCCTGCCCATCCCGGGCAATGAACGGCTGGTGCCAGCTCTGGATTTTCTGCAAGCCGCCAAACAGGAGACAGCCCAGGTCGGCAACAGGGTGGTCATCATTGGCGCCGGCAATGTCGGCTGTGACGTGGCCACTGAAGCCGCCCGTTTTGGAGCCGAGGACATTTTACTCATTGATATCCAGGAACCGGCTTCCTTTGGGGAGGAACGCCGGGCAGCCGAACGTGTCGGGGCCCGCTTTCGCTATCCCTGCTACACGAAGGCGATCACCGCCGAAGGCGTTGAACTCCAGGACGGAGAAGTCATCCCCGCGGATACGGTTATCGTGTCTATCGGGGACCAACCCGAACTGGACTTTTTGCCCGAAGATATTGCCACTGAACGGGGGTATATCAAGGTCAACGAGATCCACCAGACCTCGGACGCTCAGGTCTTTGCCCTCGGCGATACAGTGAAACCCGGCCTTTTGACCGACGCCATTGGCGCAGGGCGGCGGACAGCCCTGGTCATGGACGCCATCTTCCGCGGCCAGCGGCCTCTCGGAGACACCTCGGAAATGCCCTACGAGGACAATCTCGCTTTGGACTATTTCGATCCCGAACAGCCGGGCTCCGAGGTCATCGATTACTCTCGCATGACCTTGGCCTATTTCGACCCCCGGATCACGGACTTCGAATCCCTGGACCAGTGCGCGGCGGAATGTGCCTCCTGTGGCGCCTGCCGGGATTGCGGGCTGTGCATCGAAATCTGCCCCCAGACCGCTATTAATCGACGTCAACTGAGCGGGGAGGACTTTGAAATGGTCGCTGACCCGGAAAAATGCATCGGATGCGGTTTTTGTGCCCAGGCCTGCCCCTGCGGCATATGGGCTCTGCAGGCGAACGATCCGTTGATCTAGGTCCCCTATTCTGCCCTTCGGCAAACAGCATCGAGTAGGAGGGGGCCTTGCGGCCCCGTCCTCTCACACCACCGGGCATACGGTTCCGTACCACGGCGGTTCACCTGACACTTTGAGCTTTGCGAAGTTGATCTTGCAGTGACACGAGTCCAAGTGAATCAAAGTATTTCTTGGGGAATGCCTGGTTCATATGCGATGCGCCGGAGTTCCACCATGGCCCGCGGCCGTTGATGGCGGATTTCCAGGCGCGCTCTTCAGTCAGTCCCCGGCGAATCAGGTTCCTTGCTCGGGCGTAGGGTCGTTTCCAATGCCGCCACAGGATATTGCGCAATCTGCGGCGAATCCACATGTCCAGTTCTTCAAAAACTCCCTTTACCTCCGCCAGCTTGAAGTAGTTCATCCAGCCTCGCAGTTTCGGCGCAAGGGTGTCTATCGTCTTCTTGAGCGACCGCCCCCGCCCACGTCGAAATTCCTCCCGTACCGCCTGTTTCAGGCGTTTGACCACACTGGGCGCAACCTTGAGCCGCGGCTGCGTATGCCAGGTCATCGAGTACCCAAGGAATTTCCTTTTCCATGGCCGGTCAACCGCGCTCTTATCCGCGTTGACCCTCAACTTCAACCGCTCTGTCAGAAACCGGGTGATCGAGGCCATTGCGCGTTCGCCGGACCGTTTTGTCTGCACGTAGATATTGCAGTCGTCGGCGTATCGGCAGAACGCGTAGGCCTCTGCGTTCAAGCTCCTTGTCCAGGTCATCCAGAAGGATGTTGGACAAGAGCGGCGAGAGGGGGCCGCCTTGCGGCGTGCCCTCCTTTCGTTTCGATGCAATTCCCCCCTGCATCAGCCCCGCTTGCAGGTAACGCCGGATGAGGGCGAGCACCCGCTTGTCCTTCACCTTGCGGGCCACGCGCGCCATGAGCACGTCGTGGTTCACGCGGTCGAAGAACTTCTCCAGGTCCATGTCCACGACCCACCGTTTGCCGGCGGCAGCATGCTCCCGTGCCTTGAGCACGGCCTGATGCGCACTTCGACCGGGCCGGAAGCCGTAGCTGGATCCGGAGAAGTGAGGGTTGAAAATGGGGGAGAGCACCTGGTGCAGCGCCTGCTGTATCAGGCGGTCCAGCGCCGTCGGGATGCCCAGTTGGCGCACCCCGCCGCCGGGTTTAGGGATTTGCACCCCGAGCACCGGCTGCGGCTCGTACCGTCCGTCCAGCAACTCCTCTTTGATTCGGGCCCAGTTGAGCGTGCAATATCCCCATACGTCGTTGACGCTCATGCCGTCGACTCCGGGGACGCCTTTGTTGGCGCGTACACGCTTGTAGGCCGCAAGCATGTTCTCGCGTCCGACCACCGCTTCCATCAAACTCTGCTGCTCCGGATGGGAGTACTCCTTCGTTGCCGTGACGCTTGACGCACCACTACCGTACTCTCGGGGATTCCGTCCCCTACCCTCGGGTGTGGCGACGGGCGTCCCAGCCCGTCCTTCTGCGGCTCCGTTCGTCATCGAAATTTCGGGCTCCCGTCCCGTGTTAGATGTTCGGGCCTTCAGTCCGGTCGGGGGACCTACTATGCCCTCGGCTGACTTCTGCCCGCCCGTCCCGACGCCTCGCGACGCCGGTAGCACATGGCAGGCGGACAGACCTCCCCGGGTAATGCGCACCCACCTTCACGCTTATGCCCGCCGCATATACGTCCATGCTTTCCGTACAAGTACAGGGCTTTGAAGATAATGGACTCCTTACCCGGCATGGCCGCCTCGTATGCGATTCCTGTTCGTCAGGCCAGCGTTTTGCCTGCGGCTTCCTTCAGATCCCACCTCGCGGTGGACACCCTTGCCGTCCGGCTAACAGTTCCCCTTGTCGGGCCTGTAGAGGACTTTCACCTCCAAGTGGGTGCGCCCTGCCGGGCGCACCACAAAAAGCCCCCGCCGACGCTTGCTGCGTCGGCGGGGGCTTTTTAGACAGCAACACAAACCGATAAACCGGTCTATTTTCCCCAAAACACGTCCAAGACCACCCTGCGGGGCGGACTGGTGCCCAGACTGGTCACCACAAAGGCCAGCCCCCCCAGGACCAAGGTCGGGACAATGACATGCATCCCCCAAAAGCGGTCCCAAACGATATTGAAGACAAAATAGGAACCGACACCGACCACAATGGATGCCAAAGCTCCGGCGCTATTGGCCCGACGCCAATACAACCCCAGCACCAGAGGCCAGAAAAATGCCGCCTGCAGGCCGCCGAAGGCAAAGAGATTGAGCCAGACAATGAGGTCCGGGGGACGTAAGGCCGCCAGGAAGACGATAATGCCGATAAGCGCTGTGGTGTAAAAACTCAACTGGTGCAAGCGCTTTCTGGCCCCACTGTCTGTGGCCGCATCCGGTTGAAAACAATGGATGTAGACATCCTTGATCAGCGTAGCCGAAGCGAGAATGAGTTGAGAATCGATCGTGGACATGATCGCGGCCAGCGGGCCAGCCAGAAAGAGCCCGGCCACCACTGGCGGCAGCACTTCAAGGCTCAAAAGGGGCAAAATTTTATCTCCGACCTCCAGGCCGGGAATCACTGCCCGGCCCAGTGCTCCGCAGAGATGCATACCGAGCATGACCGCCCCCAATACGGCGGTACTCAAAACGATGGCCGTGTGCATGGACCGGCTGTCGCGATACCCAAAACAGCGCACCCCGGCATGGGGCAAACCGATCACTCCCAAGCCGACAAGCACCCAAAACGAAAGGATAAACGGTTTGGAAAGAAAATCATCAGGGCCAAAGGGGGTCAGCAGCGCAGGGTCGGTCTCCCGCAGGCTTTCGACGATAGGGCCAATCCCGCCGCCCGCATGGAGCAGGCCCCAAAAAAGGGCGCCCATGCCACAAACCATCACCAGTCCCTGAACGGCATCGGTCAGCGCCACGGCCCGGAAACCACCGACTGTGGTATACAGAATAACGGTGGCCGCAAAGATAAACAGCCCCGTATGGTAGGACAGGCCCGTGGCACCTTCAAAAAGACGGGCCCCGCCGATGAATTGGGCCACCATTGCGGCTATAAAGAAGACAACCAGAGCCAGTGAAGTCAGTCCGACCACCCATCGGCTTTCATATCGGGCCCGGAGGATGTCGCTGATGGTCACTGCGTTGACTCGGCGGGCGATGATCGCGAATTTCTTGCCCAGCACACCGAGGGTCAGCCAAGCCGTGGGCACCTGGATCATGGCCAGAAAGACCCAGCCCAATCCCATCTTGTAGGCCACACCGGGGCCACCAACGAAACTGGAAGCGCTGGTGTAGGTAGCTACTAGAGTCATGGCCAGGACAAAACCACCCATGCCGCGACTGCCGATGAAATATTCCTCCAGAAAATTGCCGGCCCGGGACAAGACCCGATTGCTGTAAACCGCCAAGGCGTAGATCAATCCCAGATAGATGGCCAGCGGCACAAGGACCTGCACATTCACTGCTTCCATTCCTACCGCTCCTGATCCGGCTCGGTGAGATGCGCGTCCAGAGGGACATCCTTGAATATGGTCTGGACGGTGACAAAAATAAACAGCACAAACAGCGGCAGCCCCAAAAGGCAACTCCAGACAAACCAGGCCGGCAGCCCCCAGATCCAGGTGTACTGTTCCACAGGCTGGGTCCCCAATCCATAAGCGGTTGCAAACCACCACAGAAAATTCAGAGCGGCGAGGACAATACAGGCCCAGGCCTCTTTTGCGGCCTGGAGAAACCGGGGATCGGTTTCGGTGTGGACAGATGTGTGTTTTGGCATACAGGTCTCCCAGTGTCCGTATTTCAAGACATCACGACGGCACACTCCACATTTTCAGATGGAGTCCTTTGGCCCCCTTCAGACCAAAATCCTCCAATGGCGCCGTTCAAGGGGGTGCCCCCCTGTCTTCGGACAAATGTCATGACCAGAGATGCAAATACAGGGCCAAGAGCTGACTGGTTAATCAATCCCTATTCCACTTCCACCCATTGTGGAACCCACTGCCCTGGCACGCGAAGGATTGCTTCGCTGGAAGAACAGTGGGGGACTAAAGAGCGCACCAAGGCCTGGAATGCCGACCCATGTCCCTTGTGGCGCGAATGCGCAAGTTCATGCACCATCACATACTCCACAACCTCAGGCGGGAAAAAAAGCAGCTTGCAATTCAGGCTGATAGTCTTTTTCATTGAAAAACTGCCCCACCGCGTTTTTTGCCGCCGGACCTGAACTCTGGCGTAATCCGATAACCCGGAACGGCGAGCGGTCTGGGCGCACCAGCCCGGGAGCACGGACTGGGCAAGATTCTGCAGCCAGCGGCACAAAAGCAGACACTCTTGCCTGGGAGCATCTGAAACCCCAAGGCGGAGATGGTCTCCCACCGCCTGTACATACGGTCGCTTGGCCGGACAGCAGACCACCGGGAATTCCCGACCAAGGGCCGGAAGGGCAACCCGTTCTGGCACCTCGACCTGGGGTGTGTTGGTCTCATCAAGGTGACGCTGCAGCCATGCATGGTGTGCCTCAAGGATCGCGCCGACCCGCTGCCGAGGAAATCCTCTGGGAACAGTGACTTGGACAACGCCACACTTCACGCGCAAAATGACACGTTTGGCTCGTGGATGCTCACGCACGGTATGCGGGGGGAGGTCTCGAATTTTCAACTCCTGGACATTGTGGGATTCCGTTCGGGCTTCAGCTTTCTCTGCCCCAGATTTTATGACCACGACACGCTTGCCAGTTTCCAGCAGCCTTACTAGGGTGCTCAAAAGGGATTGCCCCGGAAATCGGTCCAGGTTGTGCGCCCACGCCTGTTCCCCAGGCAGCGGAGACAATTCGGAATCCGAGGGGCCAAAAGACTGGACTTGAGGGCCGGGTCAAAACAAGAATCGTTGAATTTCTGCCCCCGGCAGTACCGCCCTCCTGCGCACTTTGCGTTGAGTGCCAGAGGCACGCACAGAATGCACTCAGCCCCAGAACCAAGGAGCAGACACATGCCTCTTGCAACACGGCTCGCTCTTTTTCTTGTGCTGGTGGCGCTGCCCTTAACGGCTCAGGCCCAGTCCGGCTGGCAGCCACTTATCGAACGCCTTGCGGCCGACGGCTACGACCAGGCCCGACTGCAAACCATCTTTTCAGACCCGCGGGCCGAATTTCTCGAATGGGTTATTCCCAAAAAAAGCACCCATTCTGAAGCGGCTCTCGACTACGAGCAATTCCTTCAAGACGAGAGCAGACAACGCGCCGCCACCTTCCTGGACACGCACCGCTCTCTGTTGGCGCGCATAGAGGCCACCTACAATGTCGCCCCTGAAATCCTGACCGCGCTACTCGAGGTGGAAACCCGCCTTGGAAACTACACCGGGCAGACCAGAACGGTAAATGCCTTAGCCAGCCTTGCCCGCGGTGGCATGGACGACAAGGCGAATGCTGCGGCCAAACGCCAAGGGCAATGGGCCTACAAGGAACTTAAAGCCCTGCTCGATTGGCGCCCGCAGAGCGGGGCCGAGCTTTTAAAACTGCGCGGCTCTCCCTTTGGGGCCTTTGGTATCCCCCAATTCATTCCATCCAGTGCCGCCGCCTACGGCCAGGATTTCGACGAATCAGGCAGGGTCGACCTCTTCAGTCTGCCCGACGCCCTGGCCAGCGCCGCGTTGTATCTGCAAAAACACGGCTGGACTCCCGATCTCGACCGCGAAGACAAGCTGCAGATCATCAAACATTACAACCACAGCACCCCGTACGCCAAGGCGGTCCTGGCCCTGGCCGAACGCCTCAGCCGTGGTCCAGAGGCTGAATAACCTTACTCCGGGGGGCAACATCCTCCGTGACCCAGACATTCCCGCCGATAATCGCTTCACGCCCGATCGTTACCCGTCCAAGGATCGTGGCCCCGGAATAGATAATGACATTGTCCTCCACGATCGGGTGGCGGGCAATGCCTTTGATCAATTTCCCCGATTCGTCCTTGGGAAAGGATTTCGCCCCCAGGGTCACCCCTTGATACAAACGGACATTATCCCCGATACGGCAGGTTTCTCCGATCACGGTTCCGGTGCCGTGATCGATAAAAAACCGCTGCCCGATTTCCGCTCCGGGATGGATATCGATCCCGGTCTGGGAGTGGGCCAACTCGGTAATGATCCGCGGGATGAGATGGACCCCGAGACTGTGCAGGGCGTGGGCGATACGGTAATTCGTTACCGCTTTGATGCTGGGATAGCAAAAGATGGCTTCGCCTGGATTGGTGGCTGCAGGATCGCCCTCATACGCTGCCTGGACATCTGTGGCCAGCATATCCCGGATTTCAGGCAGGCTCTCAATAAACTGGGCGGCCATATCCTGGGAACGGGCCTCGCATTCCTGGCAGGGACCGTTGGCATCGTTGGGACAGAAAAAACAAAAGCCACGCCGGATCTGTTCAACCAGACTCCGGTATATCTCTTCCAGGGTCGCGCCAATATAATACGGCAAATGGGGCGGGGCGATATCCACATGACCGAAATATCCCGGATACAGGACACTTCGAAGCTTCTCTACCACATCCTCAAGCACCGGCACCGAGGGCATCGGGGGCATCCCCTGATTCCTGTGGCAGACGCCGGACGCGCTGAGTGACCGGACGATGTGATCGAGTTCGATGGGCTGTGAGGCCATCTCGGGTCTCCTCTTTGTCTGTGTCTTGCGCGATGCGAAGGAAATGTCTACATATTGGGGCCTTCGACGAACGCCATTCTGCGCCGGCGAGGGGGCTCTCTCAGGTCCTGCCCGACAGGTATCGTTCTACCTGCCTGGAGCAGCCAACCGCAGCGCCCCGAAACATCGGCCAGGTTTGACCGCTATTCCAACATCCTGATTTTTTGGAGGAACATTGCATGGGCAATACCGACATTCAGACCGGCACCAACTTCATCCGTCAAATTGTCGAAGAAGACATACACAACGGCAAAAATCAGGGACAGGTGGTTACCCGTTTTCCTCCGGAACCCAACGGGTATTTACATATCGGCCACGCAAAGTCCATCTGTCTCAACTTCGGGCTGGCCTATGATTTTAACGGCACCTGCCACCTTCGCTTTGACGACACCAATCCGGTCAAGGAAGAGCAGCGCTATATCGATTCCATCCAGCAGGACGTGCACTGGCTCGGATTCGACTGGCAGGACCACCTCTACTTTGCCTCAGACTACTTTGACCGCCTCTACGAATTCGCGCTGTCCTTGATCCAAATGGGTAAGGCCTATGTCTGCAGCCTCAGTCCGGAGGAAATCCGCCAGTACCGAGGTACCTTGACCGAGCCCGGCCAGGAAAGCCCGTATCGGGCACGCACAGTGCAGGAGAATCTCGATCTCTTCCAGCGCATGGCCGCAGGCGAATTTGCGGAAGGGGAGCATGTTTTACGGGCCAAAATCGATATGGCCTCCCCGAACCTGAACATGCGCGACCCGGTGATTTACCGGATCATGAACCAGGCCCACCACCGCACGGGTGACACGTGGCACATCTATCCCACCTATGATTTCGCCCACGGGCTTTCCGATTCCATTGAGGGCATCACCCACTCCGTTTGCACCTTGGAATTTGAAGACCACCGACCACTGTATGACTGGTTTTTAGATCAACTCGGCGTCCACCACCCCCAGCAGATCGAATTCGCTCGGCTCAATCTCAATTATACCGTTATGAGCAAACGGAAATTGTTGCAACTCGTCGAACAGGAATACGTCGAAGGCTGGGATGATCCGCGGATGCCGACCATCTCCGGACTGCGCCGCCGGGGATTTACGCCGCGCTCTATCCGCGACTTTTGTGAACGTATCGGAGTGGCCAAGGCCAACAGCATGGTCGACATGGCCCTTTTGGAACATTGTTTGCGCGAAGATCTCAACAAGCGTGCTCCGCGGGTTATGGTGGTCCTCGATCCGGTCAAAGTGGTCATCACCAATTATCCTGAGGACCAGGTCGAACACATGGAAGCGGAAAACAACCCAGAAGATCCGAGTACGGGCTCACGCCAACTGCCCTTTTCGCGGGAAATTTACATCGAACGCTCCGATTTTCGCGAAGACCCGCCAAAGAAATATTTCCGCCTGGCCCCCGGACGGGAAGTCCGCCTCAAGCACGCCTACTACATCACCTGCGACAAGGCGGTGTACGATGACAAGACCGGCGACCTGGTCGAACTCCATTGTACCTACGACCCAGAGACCCGCGGGGGCTGGTCTGAAGACGGGCGTAAGGTCAAAGGCACTCTGCACTGGGTCGACGCCCAGCAGGCGGTCCCGGCTCAGGTCCGGTTGTACGACAGACTGTTTACGGCGCCGGTACCCGGGTCCGGTGAAGGCAGGGAATTCCTGGACGACATCAATCCTGAATCCTTGCGGGTTCTGGACACATGCCTCCTGGAACCGGGGCTGGAAAAGGCCGCCCCGGAAACCCATTTCCAATTTCTGCGCCACGGGTATTATTGCGTGGACCAGTCCAGCACTCCGGACACCCCGGTCTTCAACAAGACCGTCGCATTGCGCGACACCTGGGCCAAACTGGAAAAGAAAGGCGGCAAATAGGCGAACGAAGCTCTCTGACTGTTGAAAACTCCCTACAACGCAGGTCGTTCAACAATCCCAAGAAACGGCGACAACAAGTTCAAAGTCGCAGCGTACTTATCCGCAGGTAAGAGTGTGAACGGATAGGAACTTTGCTGCCATTGGGAGAATTCCAACGGCCTGCTGCCGCCCTCGCTGTCTTTCCATATAAAGCGGTCCCGTCTCCGGGACCGCTTTTTTTTACCTCTGAATCCGGCAAAAAATGGTATCGACACGATTGCGGGACACGCCCAAACTCCTTTTTCAGGCAAAGGGCCCAATCCCGAATCGGTGCACGTTGTTTATTCCTGATTTTCCTGCGCAAACAGCTCAGTGCTCAGATACCGCTCGCCAGTATCGCAAATAATGCAGACCAGCAGTGTGTCCCGTGACGCTGCACGCTTGGCGATCTCCACCGCGGCGTGGACAATCGCCCCTGAGGAGATGCCGCAGAGGATACCCTCTTCGCGCATAAGACGGCGGGCCATTTGCAAAGCGGCCGCATCGGAGACCGGGACGATCTCGTCGATGACTGTCCTGTCCAGGACCTCAGGAACAAAGCCGGCCCCAATACCCTGGATCTTGTGCGGGCCCTTCTGGCCACCGGAGAGGACCGGCGACCCGGCTGGCTCGACCCCAACACACCGCACGGCAGCGTTACGTTGTTTGAGCACCCTGCCGACACCAGTGATCGTCCCCCCG
Source organism: Desulfohalobium retbaense DSM 5692 (assembly GCF_000024325.1). Lineage (NCBI taxonomy): Bacteria > Pseudomonadati > Thermodesulfobacteriota > Desulfovibrionia > Desulfovibrionales > Desulfohalobiaceae > Desulfohalobium > Desulfohalobium retbaense. The sequence goes on from NC_013223.1 coordinate 1,619,146, forward strand.
GAGCCAACACCGGCCAAAAAAGTAGCAACTTGGCCGTCCGTATCCCCCCAGATCTCTTCGGCGGTGGTCAGGGAGTGGATTTCCGGATTGGCCGGATTCGCGAATTGCTGGGGCATAAAACTGTCCGCCGTCTGGGCCACGATCCGCTCTGCTTCTGCAACCGCACCGGGAATTCCATCGGCGGCTGGGGTCAAGACAAGTTCGGCCCCCATCCCGGCCAATAATTTTCGCCGTTCGACACTCATGTTCTCCGGCATGGTCAACAGCAACCGGTACCCCTGCACCGCGCAGAAAAACGCCAGACCAATGCCGGTATTGCCTGAGGTCGGCTCAATAATAAGCGTATCAGGGCCGATATGCCCTTCGGACACGGCTTTTTGGAGCATATGGACGCCGATACGGTCCTTGACCGAGGAACACGGATTAAACGATTCCAATTTCGCGGCCACAGTGCCCAGACAGCCTGAAGTCACTTTGTTCAAACGGACCAAAGGGGTGTTGCCGACCAGTGCGGTCATGTCCTCGGCGATGCGCATGGCTGTCTCCTTTCTGCCTAGGAATCCCTGTTGGGAAGTCTCTCAATTCGGGACTGTGGGGGATGCGGACCAGAGTTGCCGAGTTGCCCGCCGCCGGGGCTATTCGGCCACAGGATAGCGGTCGTCAGGCACGAGCCGGTCACGCCAGGGTTGGAGCGGCTCGGGCAATTTGGTTTCGGTCTGTGATGTCTTGGCCAGAACCAATGGCCCCGCCTGGGGCAAGACAATATAATAGTGGGCATTTTCAGGAGCGGTCAGCCCGGACTCGACATCAATAAGCGCTCCTTTCGGCCTCCAGGCCACACCGATGATGGAACCGAGAGGCTCGCTGGCCACAGGATCAAAGGCCGTAAACCCTTTAAACCGGCAGGCACGAATGGCCGAGGAGGAGCAGGCATCGCTCCAGGGGCTTTCCTGGACCAGATGGGTCAGGGCTTGTCCGATCTCCTCCTCGCGCTTGGCAAAAACCGCTTCTTCTGGGGCCAGCTGGCTCAAGCGGCGATACACCAGCCAACGGGCAGGGTGCTGATCCGGTGGAAGTTCTGCCAGAGCCTCCTGTAATGCCTTTTGTTCCTGACGTTTCGCCTGTAATCGCCATTGCGCCGCCTTATCCGCATAGCCCTTGTCGGGAGCGATATCTGTCAATTGCGCATAGAGTTCGGCAATACGCCCAGGCTGCGTCTCCGGAAGAGATTCGATCCGAGCCAAAAGCGTCTGTTCATGGGCCCGGCGCAAAAGCTTTTCCAAAGCAGGGTCCTGCACATCGCGGTAGCGTCGGGCAAAATCATAGGCGTCATCGTACTTTCCAGCCTCGAGACGTTGCTCGATGGTTTCCAGTATTTCAGAACGCTGGGCGGCAAATTCCGTCTGCGGCAAAGAGGATTGGGGCTGACGCCAGGTAGAGTAAACTCCCAGACCGGCTAAAACCAGTAACAGCCCTCCCAACCCCAAAACAACGAAACGGAAGCGCGGCGAGGTCCCCTGGCGGGACAATTGGCGGATGACGAATCCCACCACCAGTAAAAGAAGAAAAAGAATGATTCCAAATCGGGCCACAGGATGCTCCTGGATGGACTGGCTGCAGGGTGCAAAGGACCTTTCTCCGCGAATCGTTGGCCTATCGCACGGCGCGGCGACCCAAGACGGACAAGAAAGGCGTTCGAAATCGAAGGATGGACACGACCCGCCACTGCTGCGGATACGAAAGTTTCAACGGCCAGAGCAAGGGCCTCGCACCCCCAGGGGCGGGGAGAGAAAAGGACAACAGCTTCAAACACCAGCCCCCATCAGCGTGGTTGATGCTCACTTCCTGGCCTCGAGCGCCTGGAGACTTTCCAGGGCTTTGCGCGCCGCCTGCTGTTCGGCTTTTTTGACGCTGCTGTCCGCCGCACTCGCCTGACTGCCATTGGGCAGATCGACACGGACATGGTAGACCTTGGCGTGTTCCGGACCGGTACTGTCCACCAGATGGTAGACCGGACGGTCCTTGAACAATTGTTGGGTGCATTCTTGCAACCGGCTCTTGAAATCACGAAGCCGTTCATGCCCGAGACTCGGGGCTGAAGGCCATTTATCAACGTAGAGCTCGAGAATGCAGGTCTTGGCCCGGTCATAATCCGAGTCCAGAAAAATGGCTCCAAAAATGGATTCCATCACATCACACAAAATAGCGTCCCGCTCCCGGCCGCCCTGTGATTCCTCCCCCCTGCCCAAAAACAGAGCCGGGGCGATCTCCAATTGCCGCCCCAAGGCCGCCAATGCAGGTTCACTGACCAGCTTGGACCGCAAACTGGTCAGCGACCCCTCAGGGGCCTCGGGATATCGTAGATACAACTCTTCCGAAATGGCGAGTTCCAGTACCGCGTCACCTAGAAATTCCAATCGCTCATTGTGTTCCTGAATATGCGGGTGTTCATTGGCGTACGAACTGTGGGTCAAGGCGAGAAGCAAGAGTTGCTGGTCGCGGAATGTATACTGCAGACGTTGTTGTACCAAGCGCAATACCGAATCATCCATGGGTCCTACCATTATTGCTACGATAAAGAAATCGTGCCGCCGACTGTGCGTTTGCCTCGTCGGCGGGATTGCCCTATACTTGCTGTGTTATTGCATGAGAGGAGCCGCGGCACAGTTGCCGCTGCACAGAGCACCACGGCCCGCTTTGCCGTCTTGAAATCAGTCGTGACCCGGCAAGCCGTCGCGCCATACTGGACAAAAACAGGAAAAACACGCCAATACGCGGCCGTGTTTCCATCACCAGCCGCGTGCATCCCCCAACACCCTCTCGATCTCCGGAGAATCGATTATGCCCAAACGGACATCCACCGACCACTTTATCCGCCGTGAGTTCTCTGTCACCGAGGCTGACGCGACCACAACCCACAGCCACCGTCGGCCGCGGACCCGTTTCGATTCCCAGAAGGAAAACATCTTTCTCGTCGGATTGCGCGGCAGCGGCAAATCCACTCTTGGTCAAGCCCTGGCCGAACGTCTCGGCTTGCAGCTGGTGGACACGGATGCAGAGGTTGTCGCCAGAAGTAACGCATCAATCAGTGATCTTGTGGCCGAGAAAGGATGGGAAGGCTTCAGGCGCATTGAGCATGAAGTCCTGGTCTCGGTTTGTCAACAGGCCGGGCAGGTTGTCGCCACCGGAGGCGGGATCGTCCTTTTGCCCCAAAACAGGGACCTGCTTGCTCAGCACGGCCAGGTCTTCTATCTCATGGCAGACCTGCCTTTGCTTGGAGACCGGCTCAGGCAGGACCCACAACAGACGAACCGGCCGGCTCTGGGTACCGCCCCGCCTGAAGAAGAATTGCGGGTCACGTTCCAGGAACGCGAACCCCTGTATTTCCAGGTCATGAACCATATCCTCCGGGCGGATAAACCTGTAGACGGGCTCGTCCAGGATGCCGTTATGGCTTTGGGGCTAAGCGCCTGGGAGGCCGAGGAGGAACACCTCAGCGACCCTGGGCAGGAAGGGTCACGTGATGACTGAGCCCCATTTCGCGCCTGTACCGCTTCAACTGCAGCGACTGCAGCAGTGGCTTGGCGATCTGGCTGGCGCACACCGCCAGCCCGCCCCTGAGGATCAGGAAAAGATCGACCTCAAATACGCCCACAGCCTGCGGGTTTTTCAGGAAGCCTCAGCCCTGTGCAAGGCGTTGGGGCTTCCTGAAAAACAGCGCCTGCCGGTCCGGGCCGCTGCCCTGGTGCACGACTGTGGCCGTTTTCCTCAATACAGCCGCTACAAGACCTTCCGCGATCCAGACTCCGTCAACCATGCCCGATTAGGCCTGCGGACACTGCGCGAAGAACAGCCCTTGGACACAGCGGAGTTTTCCCCTGCGGTCAGCAGGGATATCGAACTGGCCGTCTTGCTGCACAACCGCAAGCACCTCCCTGCCTGGTTGACTCCCTGGCACCACCGCCTGTGCGCCATCGTCCGCGATGCGGACAAGCTGGATATCTTCGCCGTTATCCTTGGCCATTTGGAACGCGACGTCTTAGAGCAGGATCCCGCCATCACCCTCGGCCTCAGACCCGATCCGACCCGCTATTCCTCTGAGTTGGTCGCCCAGGTCCAGGCAGGAGCGCAAGTCGACTACCGGCATTTGGTCTGGGTCAATGATTTCAAACTGCTCCTGGCCAGTTGGGTGCCTCATCTGGTCTTTGCCGCCAGCCGGCACCGGCTCCGCGAAAGCGGTCTTCTCGATCGACTTCTTGCCAGCCTTCCTGCGGATCCTGCCTGCAGATCATTGGCGGCAACCCTCCATGGATACAGCACTATCTGAGCCCGACGCTATGAGCCGAAACTGACGCCACCGGGCCAGATCGCACTCATGCCGAAAAATTTGCCGCCCCAGGCAGCCACAACAAAAAAAGGAGGGCCGCGCACGGTCCCTCCCTCCGTCTCGTCTTACCGACCGGTCCACGAACTGGTCGCGCCCTGCCTCGCTGCCAGTTGAAAAATGCCCTCTCCCGCAGGCCGTTCAAACATCCCGAGGCACAGTGACACAAAGTTCAAGGTCGCCGGGCATGTATTCGTATGGAAGAATCTGAACATATTGCCGTTTTGCTACTATTGAAAGATTTCAACGGCCTGCTAGACATTAAACAGGAAATGGACCACGTCACCGTCCCGGACAACGTACTCCTTGCCTTCCACACGCATTACTCCAGCTTCCTTGCATTTGGCCTCAGAGCCTTTCTCCAGATACGTTGCATAATCGACCACCTCGGCACGGATAAAACCGCGCTCAAAATCACTATGGATCACTCCCGCCGCCTGCGGTGCCGTCCAACCGTCGCAGATGGTCCAGGCCCGAACTTCTTTAGGACCGGCCGTAAAATAGCTGATGAGGCCCAACAGATTGTACCCGGTTTGAATGACCCTTTTGATGCCACTGTCTTCAACGCCATAGGACGCAAGAAATTCGGCCTGCTCCTCTTCGTCCAGGGCGGCGAGGTCTTCTTCCATTTTCGCGCAAATAGGAATCACCCGGGCCTGACGTGACTGGGCGTAAGCCTCCAGATCCTGAAAATGGGTCGCACTGCCGTCGAGTTCGTCTTCGCGAACATTGGCGCAATACAAGAGTGGCTTTGCAGTCAACAACCCCAATTCCTTAATCAATTGGCGGGCGGCCTCGTTATTTTTATCGGCGAAAGTGACCACCGGATGTCCGGCATTGAGGTGTTCCAACAGGGCGTCGCCCGTGGTCGTCAAGGCCCGGGCCTGCTTCTCACCGCTTTTGGCCTGCTTGCGGACCCGGTCGAGCTTGCGTTCCAGGCTCTGGACATCGGCGAGGATAAGTTCCGTTTCAATGACTTCGGCGTCGCGCACCGGATCCACACTCCCGTCAACATGGGCCACATCCTCATCATCAAAACAGCGCACGACGTGCATGATGGCGTCGGACTCACGGATATTGGCCAGAAACTGGTTGCCGAGCCCTTCGCCCTGGCTGGCGCCTTTGACCAGACCGGCGATATCGATAAACTCAACCGTGGCTTGGATAGTTTTCTGCGGTTTGACCAGTTCGGACAGCGCCGAGACCCGGGAATCCGGGACGGGAACGATCGCCTTGTTCGGCTCAATCGTGCAAAAGGGATAATTGGCCGACTGGGCGTTCTGGGCTTTGGTCAGGGCATTGAACAGCGTGGACTTGCCCACATTGGGCAGCCCGACTATTCCAATGGACAAGGACATGACGGTCTCCTTATTCGGTACACGGGCTCAGGAGCGGCCCGCGTTCGCGGTTGAACTGGTTACAAAGAGGACGCAGAACCTTTCCCCTAAATCCCTGGCCATTGTCGTGAAGACCTGTTCCGGGATCATCTCTATTCGTTTTCCAAGCGCTGGACACAAATATGGAACCGGTTACCGAAACCAGTCCCACCTTCTGCCGGCCTCTTGGGCAAGCCCCGAGTCGATTGGCCGAATTGGCAATCAATGGTGTGTTGTGCAGACACCACACCATTCGCCCCGGGGCCGGAAAAACGGTTCCCGGGCTATCCTGAAAATCTTTATCTGGGCGGCTGGGAAGGAGAAAGAAAGGCACTGCGGGGCGGGCTTGTACACCGCTGAGGCCCGGTTGTCCACACCGCGGTCAGCTAGACGCCTGATCTGCCGTTTGGCTTCTCGGCGCACCTGGGCATGCTGGGGCCAGGGCACTGGCAATACCGCGAATCGCTTCGAACGCGAACACAACCTCGTTTTGCAAGGGGGGTGTCACGCCCGGCTCATTCTTCGCGACGGCGGACGCGGACACGCTCGACGACTTTGGAATAGTAGAGCTGGTCCTTTTCCAAATGGATTGGGACCCGCCTGGTTTCATTGATCTTTGTAATCAGGACATTGAGTTTTTGGATCTGACGGTACCGTTCCTGTTCATCCTGGCAGTGTTCCAGCAGATCGAGCATGGTCTGAACCTGCTTTTCCTGCTCCACTTCCTGGGGCAGATGCCCTGAATTTTTCAAAATTTTATACGCCATGCGCATTTCTTGGGGAATATGTTCGTCGTTGTCGAGTTCCAGGGGGCGTCCCCGACCCGGCAGATTCTCCATCTCCCCCTGATCGATGGCCTCGCGAATCCTGTGCTCGGCTATATCCTGGATAACTGAAAAACTCGAGGCAAGCATGCTTTCTCCCTGTCTCCCGGCCCTCAACCCGAGTTGGCAAAAAACCGCAACGTGGAGTTTTCAGACAGTGATCCCTTCCGGGAGTTCCTCTTCTGATTCGGCAATATGGAAATAGTCAAGGAGCTTGACCAGCGAAAGGGTCTTTCGCACCTGGGAGGAAGGACGGTAGAGATAAAACGTGTTATCCTGCTGCCGCATTTTCTTATTCAAGGACACCAGAAAACCAATTCCGGAACTATCGAGAAAAACCGTCTCTGAAAGGTCCATGACCAGGGCCTGGCAGTGTTCGTTTTCGAGTGCCTGCTCGATGCGTTCCTTGAGCTGCGAGGTCACCTCCAGAGTCAGTTCTCCGCTATAGGTGACCTGGCAGACTCCATTTCGCTGCTCGATAACCGTTTTTTCCATAGTGTATCCTCAATGTTTTTGACCATCCACAGGATGTTTTTTTCGCCCTCACGAGTAAAGGAGTAGCTATCGACAAGATTGGCCATAATATACAGCCCCCGACCGGATTCATCATCCGGATGGCAGGCGTCCGGGACCGAGTCCATGAGCCCCCAATACGGTTCCCCCCAATTGGCGATCTCGAATTCAACCCTGGAAAAAGGTTCCAGGCGCATGCGGAGTTCGAGTGAACCGATCAAGTCTTCGGCATAAGCATGGACAACAACATTCGCGCAAGCTTCGGTCAGTGCCAGCTCCAATTCATACAACAAATCGGAGCTGGTAAGATATCGAGCCAGAAAGGCCATAGCCTTGCGGGCGATTTCCCGGGCCTGCTCCGGAGTCGCCCATCCGGCCAAGCGCCACTCAATTGTCATGCCGCACCGCTCCTTCATGGAAACTTTCGGGTGCCCCCGAATTCCATAACCACAGGATGCTCCCGCCTTAGTCTCCCGGCCCCCACTCTTGCCCCTTCGCTGCATTCGTTCAACCGGAACAATGCCCCCCAAAGGCCGTAGGTCCAGCATGCTATACGGTCTCAAAGAAAATCGAGGCTGTCCAGCCACAAGGTCACCGGCCCCCAATTGGTCAGACCGACCTCCATGTCTGCCCCGAAAACACCCCGACCGATCGGGACTCCTCCCCGGTGCTCCAAACGCTGGCACACCCCATCGAACATTTGGCGGGCCGCTTCGCCCCCGGCCGCCGCATCAAAGGAGGGACGACGACCGCGTCGGCAATTGGCGTACAGCGTAAATTGGGGAACAGCCAAAACGCCGCCCCCGTATTGGACCACGTCCAGATCAAAACGGCCCTGCGCATCCGGAAAGACACGCAATCCCCAAATCTTGTCGCACAGGGCGAGCCATCCCCGGCTGACCAGAAAATCCGGATCGTCCTGTTTGCCGAATCCCACGAACAAAAGCAGTCCGGCGCCGATCTGCGCTTCGATCGTTCCGCTCACCTCGACCCTGGCCTCACGGACACGTTGGACGAGAATGCGCATCACTCCTCCCGGTACACGGCAACCGAGCCCTCATTTTCGGCCACTGAGACCTCCCGCAATCTGACGCCGGGCTCGGCCATGGATTTTTGGAGCGTAGTGAAAATATAGCGGGCGATATTTTCTGACGAGGGACTCAGCCCCTCAAACGGGGTCAGCTCATTGAGATGACGATGATCCAGATAGTCAAGGACAGCGTTGAGACGTTTCTTCAGGACCTTGAAGTCCAAAAGCATGCCAGTGTCCGGGTCGACTTCACGACCTTCCACTTCGGCCTCGACGCGAAAATTGTGGCCGTGGAGCCGTTCGCACTTGCCCTCGTAATGCAGAAGCTGGTGGGAAGCACTGAACCCTCCCCGAACGCGGAGGCGATAAAGACCTTGGTCGGTATGCATCATTTCTCCTGAGTACATCATGGTCATGGTTGCCACAGGGACCGGGCAGCGCCGCAGCCCAGCACTCGCACTAGGATGCCGGACGATGAGCGCTTTGCCAGCGGCGGATTTCACGCCAAAAATCAGGGCTGGCGGCGACTCGGTAATTGGGCCCCAATTGCAAAACACAATCGGCGCGTTCCAGACAGACCCCCAAGTGGACAGGAGCCCGCCCCGGATAACGGCCGATGATCTGTTTGAGTTCCTGGGCCGATTGGCCTTGCAGGGCTGCGGCCTCGATATCCACGCGGACCGGTTCGTCCCCTCGTCCGACCTGGTCGTTCAAAAGGCCGACCTCCTGGGCCAAAAGTTTGATCTGTTTGGCCCCTTCATCGCCGTTGCCGCCGCCTTCGTAGGAACTGATCTTGGCCGTGACCACCAAAGGCTGTTCCAGGTCGAGCCCGTTGCGGACCTTGGCATAGGTCTCGGGAAACATGGTCATCTCCCCGGTCCCGGTCAGGTCTTCGATCTGACAAAACGCCATCCGTCCGCCCTTTTTGGTCACGTGCTCCTTGACCCCGGTCACCAGCACTGCTGTGCGCACCTCGGTGTCGCCACCAAGCTCGCCGCAGTCTTGCAGACTCAGCAACCGTTGCCGCTTGAGTTCTTCCCGGAAACGCAGCAAGGGGTGGCCGCTGAGAAAAAAACCGAGGGCTTCCTTTTCATATTGCAGCCGCTTTTCGTCGTCCCATTCCTCGACCTGGGCCTCCTCGATATCCATCCCGATGCCGCTGAGCACGCAACTGTCCTCTTCGCCCATCATGGCCATCAGCGACAATTGGCCGCGCGATTTATCCCGACTCTGACGCTGGGCCGTAGAAACCACCTTGTCCAATGCCGCTAGAAGCGAAGCCCGGCTGCATCCGAGGCTGTCCATTGCCCCGCTTTTGATCAGACTTTCCAGGACCCGTTTGGTGACCTTGCGCGAGCCGACGCGTTTACAGAAATCGAGCAGACTTGCGTAGGGACCGTTACGGCGGCGCTCGGCCACAAGAGCCTCGATGGCCCCACCGCCGACATTCTTGACCCCGGAGAGGCCGAAACGGAGCTTCTCGTTTTCGACCGTGAAATGCCGCTCACTGTGATTCACATCCGGGGGCAGCACTTCAATGCCCATTTCCCGGCAGGCGTTGATGTGGGCAATGACCTTGTCGGTGTTGCTCACCTCCGAGGTGATCAGCGCGGCCATGAACTCTACGGGATAGTGGGCCTTGAGGTAGGCGGTCTGGTAGGAAACCAGAGCATAGGCGGCCGAGTGCGATTTATTGAAGCCGTAGCCGGCGAATTTCTCCATGAGATCGAAAATATAGGTCGCCGTCGCCTCGTCGATCTCGTTTTCCTTGGCCCCGTTGACGAACTTGGTCCGCTGCTCGGCCATGACCGAGGGATCCTTTTTCCCCATGGCCCGGCGCAGGATATCCCCGTCGCCCAGGGAATAATTGGCCATGTCCGAGGCGATGCGCATGACCTGTTCCTGGTAGAGGATAACCCCGTACGTCGCTTCCAGAATGGGCTCCAGAAGCGGATGGGGATACTCGACCGGGATTTCGCCGTGCTTGCGGCGAATGAAATCGGTGACCATCCCGCTTTCCAGCGGTCCAGGCCGGTACAGGGCCAACAAGGCAATGATATCCTCAAAGGACGTCGGTTGCAGGTCCTTGATCACATTGCGCATCCCGGAGCTTTCCAGTTGAAAGACCCCGTCGGTCTCCGTTCGGCACAACAGCGCAAAGGTGGCCTCATCCTCCAAAGGCAACGTGTCAATGTCCGGAACGGATTTTCCCGCCTGCTGCGCGAGATGGAGCGTGTCAGCGATCACGGTCAGGGTCTTCAACCCCAAAAAATCAAACTTGATCAGACCGACTTTTTCGACCTTTTTCATGTCGAACTGGGTCACCACTTCGCCCTTTTTCCCGAGGTACAGGGGCAAATGGTCTTCCAGGGGGTGGCTGTCAGAAATAACGATTCCGGCGGCATGGGTCGAAGCGTGCCGGGCAAGCCCCTCCAGGCGCCGCGAGACGTCGATGAGTTTGGCCACGGTCTCGTCGTTTTCAGCCAGGGCCGCGAGGTCCGGTTCCTGTTCCAAGGCCTTGTCGATGGTCATCTTCAGGTCGTCTGGGACCAGCTTGGCGATTTTGTCCGTTTCGGCAAAACTGAGTCCCAGAGCCCGGCCCACATCACGAACCACCGCCTTGGCCTTCATCGTCCCGAAGGTCGTGATCTGCGCCACACTCTCTTTACCGTATTTCGCAGTGACATACCGAATGACTTCTTCACGGCGGTTGTAGCAGAAGTCGACATCGATATCCGGCATGCTCGCGCGCTCCACATTGAGGAACCGCTCGAACAGGAGATTGTACCGCAAAGGATCCAGGTTGGTGATCCCCAAACAATAGGCCACCAGACTCCCGGCGGCCGACCCCCGGCCGGGACCAACCGGGATGCCCTGCTCTTTGGCCCAATTGATAAAATCCTGCACAATCAGGAAATAGGCCGGGAATCCTTTGGCGCAGATGACGTCGAGTTCAGTGTCCAGCCGCTGCCAATAGACCTCTTCGTCGACTGTGTACGGCAATTTGGCCAGGCGAGTCCGTAATCCTTCCCGGACGAGACGTATAAATTCCTCTTCCAGAGTCCGCCCTTGCGGCACATCGTAGACCGGAAAATAGTTCTGCCCCAGGTCGAGTTCCACATTGCAGTTGCGGGCAATCGCACCGACATTCTCCAGAGCTTGGGGACAATGGGCAAAGGCCTGCTCCATTTCCTCCGGAGGCCGATAATACAACTCCTGGGTATCAAAGCGCATCCGATCCTTGGCATAGTACTGGGCGTTGGTCTGGATGCACAGCAGGATGTCGTGGGCCTCGACATCGTTGTAGCTCAGATAGTGGCAGTCATTGGTGGCCACCAGCGGCAGTTTGGTCGTCTCGGCCAACTCCAGGAGCTGCTCATTGAGCGTCACCTGTTCCGGAATGCCATTGGCCTGCAGTTCAAGATAGAACCGCCCCGGAAACAGGGCACTGTACTCCTCCGCCAGGGCCTTGCCGCGGCTCATGCCCTCGTGGCGCAGACCATACGGGACTTCTCCCTTGAGACAAGCGGACAGGGCGATCAACCCTTCGTTCCACTGCGACAAAAGTTCCTTGTCCACCCGGGGCTTGTAATGGAATCCCTCCAGCCACCCCCGGCTGACCAGACGCACGAGATTGTAGTAGCCGGTCAGATTCTGGGCCAGCAAAACCAGATGGTACCCGGAGCGAATGTCCTTGTCCGTGTGTTTGGTACGCCGGTCTCCCGGGGCCACGTAGACCTCGCAACCGATAATCGGCTTGACCCCGAATTTTTTGGCCGTGAGATAAAAATCCAGAGCTCCGAAGAGGTTGCCGTGGTCGCTGATGGCAACGCTGGAGAATCCGAAGTCCACCGCCTGTTGGCAGAGATCGCCGATACGGATGGCCCCGTCGAGCAGGCTGTATTCGGTATGGCAATGCAGGTGGGTAAAATCAGTCATAATCGCGATCACATCCTTGAAAAGGCAAAACACAAGACAGGTCAGACTTGACCAGGTTCCTCAGGCTGCCTGCGAAAAACCCGCCAAGCGGTCGAAAAACCTGCCAGGCAGGGAAGATTCGTTCCAGTTAAACACTACACAAACCCTCCCCAGACAACAATCCCCGCGCCGCCTGATCAGGCGGCGCGGGGATTGTTGTCTGGGGAAAAAACAGAACTCAGCCAAGCAACGAGGCGACCCGCTGTGTCAGACGCAGCAGCTGATTGGAAAACCCCGATTCATTGTCGTACCAGACGATGATCTTGGCCAGGGTGCCGTCCATGACACTTGTCGTCAACGCGTCAAGGACACCGCCGTAAGTCGATCCGGTATAGTCCACCGAAACAAGCGGTTCCTCACTATAGCCGAGAATCCCTTGCATTGGCCCTTCAGAGGCGGCTTTCATCGCCGCGTTGATTTCTTCAGCGGAGGTGGCCCTGCCCAGATCGGCGCTCAAATCGACCAGCGAAACGTTCGGGGTCGGGACCCGGATGGCCATGCCGTCGAGCTTGCCCTCCAGCGAGGGGATAACTTTCGTCACCGCTCTGGCCGCCCCGGTGGTCGTCGGAAGCATGGACATAGCCGCGGCACGGGCCCGGCGCAAGTCCTTGTGCGACCCGTCCAAAATGCGCTGGCTCATGGTATACGAGTGCACCGTGGTCATCAGGCCGCGTTCAAGACCAAAATTATCGTGCAGGACTTTGGCCGCCGGAGCCAGACAATTGGTCGTGCAGGACGCGTTGGAGACGATCTTGTGCTCAGGGCCCAGATCGCTGTCGTTAACCCCCATAACAACCATCACGTCCGGTTGTTTGGCCGGGGCGCTGACCACAACCCGTTTCGCGCCGCAGGCCAGATGCTTTTCGCAGCTCTCACGGTCCGTGAATTTGCCTGTGGTCTCCAGAACAATATCCACCCCGAGTTCGCCCCAGGTCCATTCCCCCGGTTTGTTTCGGGCCACTGTGACCTGCTGGCCTTCCAAAAGAAACCCTTGCTCATTGGCCTCGACTGTCCCCGCAAAGGTCCGGTGGACGGAATCGTATTTGAGAAGATGGGCCAGGGTAGCATTATCCGCTCGGGCGTTGACCGCCACCAGTTCCAGGTCAGTGTTTGCGGACAACAACCGGGCCATATATCGGCCAATACGCCCGAATCCGTTGAGTGCGACACGAACGGCCATATCCCTTTTCTCCTTTCTCTTGCTGTCTTCAATTGGAGGTCGCGTCCCTCCCGTTCACACCCTAGCGCCCCAGGCCGGTCCAGCCGCTTGACGGCCCGGTGAAAGCGTCTGTGAAGTCCAGAAGGAACCGCCTCTTTGGGCTATAACGTATTGGACGACCCGAGAACCGTTTCGATCTTGTGCTGGACCATGTCCTGTACCGCCTGGCGCGCTGGTTTGAGGTATTTCCGGGGATCGAATTCCGCCGGATTTTCGGCCAGGAACTTGCGAATATTGGCTGTCATGGCCAAACGGATGTCGGTGTCGATATTGATCTTGCACACGCCGGACTTGGCGGCCTGACGCAAAAGATCTTCCGGAACTCCCTTGGCCCCGGCGATCTGACCGCCATAGGAATTGGCCATATCCACCAATTCCGGCAGGACCGTGGAAGCGCCGTGCAGGACCAGAGGAAATTCGGGCAACTTGGTGGTGATGGTTTCCAGGCGTTCAAGATCCAGCCGGGGCTGGCCGCTGAACTTATAGGCTCCGTGACTCGTGCCGATGGCGATGGCCAGGGAGTCGCAGCCGGTGCGTTCAACAAATTCAACAGCCTCATCCGGATTGGTATAGACATTTTCTTCAGCCTGGACGTCGTCCTCGACGCCAGCCAATTGGCCGAGTTCGGCTTCGACCCAGACACCACGGGGATGGGCGTATTCGACCACTTCCTTGGTCAGGGCAATATTCTCCTCAAACGGCAGGTGCGAGCCATCGATCATGACCGAGGTAAATCCGCCATCGATAACTTTCTTGCAGATATCAAAATCCTGACCGTGGTCCAGATGCAGACAGATCGGCAAATCGCTTTCTTCCAAAGCCGCCTCGACGAGCTTCAGAATATAGGTCTGCCCGGCGTAGCGACGGGCGCCAGCCGAGACCTGGAGAATAAGGGGCGAGCGTTCCGTTTCGGCCGCGCTGATAATGCCCTGGATAATCTCCATGTTATTGACGTTAAAAGCGCCAATGGCGTAGCCACCGGCATAGGCTTTGGCGAACATCTCTTTGGGTGATACAAGTGGCATACAACCTCCTCCTTGCTTTCCGAGTCCACATTTCCGGTCGGACGACTCCGGCCAGATGACCTCTCCACTCCTCTCCAACACGGAAAAACCGCGAAAGGCAAGCCTGCGTGACCAAACCGTGACGCAGCGCACTTCCGCCGTACCCGATTCCCCAATGTCCCCCACGAGCGACATGTTGCGGCGCGCAAGCCGCGGGCTGAAGCACAGGTCCGTGATCACGCTCCCAGGCTGCGGGGCGAGGACCTCTGAGCATGTCGGAGAAATGCCTTTTTGGGGCAGAGGACCGGCAATGCTGTTCGTGTTGAATCAGACTGAACGATCGCCGCTTTCCCACGCCCCCGCCAGGGCCCGGGTCTGCTCCAACAACGCGGCGTCGGTAAAATCAAAACACAACGGGGTCAAGGTCACGCACCCCTCACTGAGCAGGGCACGGTCCGTTCCCGGTTGGACACGTTCGGGCGGGATTTGTCCGGTCAACCAGAAATACTCGCTGTCACGCGGGTCGTGGCGCCGGATGTACTCGTCCTGATAGACGGCCTGGGTCTGGGGGCAAACCCGGAGCCCCAGGCTCTGGTCCAGGGGGCAGGCGGGAAAATTGAGGTTGAGAACGCGCCGTCGCGGCAATCGTTCCCATTGGGTACCGTCAATAAACGAGGCGGTCCACCGGGCCTGGTCCCGGAGATCCTCGGGATGGAAATGGTCCACCGAGACCGCAAGAGCCGGCAGTCCGGCCAGAGCACCCTCTGTCGCTGCGGATACGGTCCCCGAGTAGAGGATGTCCACCCCCACATTTGCTCCGGCATTGATCCCGGATACGATCACCTCGGGCGGGGTCTCGAGCAAGGTACTCAAAGCGATCTTGACCGCATCCACGGGGGTCCCGCTGATTCCATATCCGGCAAAACCATCCTCGCGAACGCTCTTGACCCGCAGCGGCATGCTCAGGGTCACGGCGTGCCCTACAGCCGATTGCTGGGTCAAGGGCGCGACGACGGTCACCGAGTGCCCGGCCGATCGCAGCGCCCGGTACAGGGCCCGCAGGCCATAGGCCTGAATACCGTCGTCGTTGGTTAAGAGAATGTCCATTGTGTCGGTCCGTCGGGGATATCCTTACGGGCCTGATTATAGCCCGCAGTAAAGGCTTTGAGATTGAGTTCCAGGATTTTGGCCGGGAGGTTGGCTTCCAGGCTCCGTTTCATGGCCGCGGGGCGAGCAAACGGCAACACATGGGTCAATGCGCCCAGGGCGACAATATTCGTGGCCTGGACCAACCCGATTTTCTCCCGGGCGATCTCGGTACACGGCAACCCCCAGAATTGATTCGAGGGGGTCTGGGTGACCAGGGTGGTGTCCACAAACAGCCGACCGGTGGGCTTCAACCGCTGAAAATACCGGTTGCACGCTTCCTGGCTCAAGGCGACCAGGAAATCGAGTTGTTCCGGTTTGGGATAATTGATGGGCTGCGAATTGACCACCAGATCGGCGCGGGACGCCCCGCCCCGGGCCTCCGGGCCGTAACTCTGCGTCTGAGTCACGTAGTAGCCGTGTTCGATGGCCAAGCCGTGACCCAATATGCGCCCCAGGGTCAAAACCCCCTGCCCGCCAGTGCCGGAAAGCCGGATTTCGAATCGGTTGAGCTGCATCGGCGATTTCACTGCTGCCCTCCCTGCAATTGCTGGCGCATCTGCTCGTAATGTTCTTCCAGGCCGCGGTTATCACGCTGCTCAAAGATTCCGATCGGCACCCGGTTGGGTCGCTCCTCTTCAGACAGATTGGAATATCCGTCCAGTGAAATGGAGCGCTTTTTCAAATCCCGGTACATGTCCACAGCGGTTTTGAATTCGTTTTTGCGGCCATACTGGGTGTGACACGGAGTCAGGACCTCCACCACATTGAACCCGGGCCTGTCGAGAGCCGTGGTAATGAGTTTGTCCAGCATCTTGGCGTGCATGACCGTGCCGCGGGCCACGAAATTGGCGCCTGCACCCCGCAGCAGATCGACCGTATCGAACGGGGCTTCGAGCTGACCGTGCGGCGCAGTGGTGGTCCGGCAGCCGTCCGGGCTTGTCGGGGAACTCTGCCCCCCGGTCATGCCGTAGATGTTGTTGTTCAGGATAAGAGCGGTGATCCCCACATTCCTGCGGGCGGCGTGGATGAGATGATTGCCCCCGATAGACAGGGCGTCTCCATCGCCCATGACGACAATCACCTTGAGTTTGGGATTGGCCGTCTTGATGCCGGTGGCAAATGTCAATGCCCTGCCGTGGGTGGTGTGCAGGGTGTTGAAATCGACATAAACCGCCATACGCCCCGAACACCCGATCCCCGCAACCAGCACCACATCGTCCTTGGACAGGGACAAGGCGTGCACAGAACGGATCAAAGACCCAAGGACAATGCCGTGTCCGCAACCCGGACAAAAGACATGGGGGAATTTTTTCGAATGGCGCAGATAATGGTGGATCAATTGCGTGACTTCAGACATGTCGGCTCTCGCTTGTTCCCTTCAGACTGCAGTTTCTAGATCCGTGAACCGATTACCAAGTGGTGCCCACAGCCCCAAAAACCGCGAGCGCCTGTTGAACACATACGTCGTCTCTGCAATGCGCCCCGCTGGCCGCAACGAGTGCGCCGGTTTGGGCGCTGGGCATCAATTCAGAAACCAATCCTTCCCGCAGGCCGTGTTGTGCCGTATTTCCTCGCGACCATCATGCCTTGATAACAGTTTTGAGCAGTTCTCCAGGCGTAACGATTTGCCCGTCAACGCGGTTGAGCGTCAGGATTTGCGCCCGGCCGTTGTTGACCCGTTTCACCTCTCGGGAGATTTGGCCCATATTCATTTCCGGAACCACCAGCGCCCGGCATTGCCGGGTGAGCCGCTCCACAGCCGAGCGGGCAAAGGGGAATAAGGTGTTGAGTTCGAGCAAGCCGACTTTATACCCTTTTTCCCGGGCCTGTTGCACAGCCAGATGGGCCGAGCGCGCCACGCATCCATAGGTGATCACCGCAACCTCGGCGTCCTCGCACTGCTCTTCATGCACCACCTGGATATCATAAAAGAATTGATCAATCTTGCGGTGCAGACGTTTGACCAGGTCGTCGACTTCGTCCGTTTTCGAGGTCGGGTAGCCGTTTTCATCATGGGTCAGCCCCGTGACATGGAAGCGGTACCCGCTGCCCAGCGGCGGCATCGGCGGCACTCCGCGCATGGAATCCTCGTAGGGGACATACCATTCTGGGGGCATGGAGGGCGTGATGCGCGACAGGACCTCGCATTCTGACGACGAGGGGACCCGGACCTTTTCCCGGGTGTGCGCAGTGACTTCATCGAGCAAAAGCACCACCGGGGTGCGATATTTCTCGGCAAAATTGAAGGCCCGTACAGTCATGTCCAGACATTGCTGCACATTGCTGGCCGAGAGGACGATAATCGGGTGGTCGCCGTGAGTGCCCCACCGCGCCTGCTGGACATCGCCCTGGGCCGGACTGGTCGGGAGTCCCGTGCTCGGGCCCCCACGCATGACATTGACCAGGACCAGGGGGACCTCGGTCATACAAGCGTATCCCAGATGTTCCTGCATCAGGGAAAAGCCTGGCCCGGAGGTGGCAGTCATGGCCTTGCGACCGGCCAAGGAAGCACCGATGACCGCTCCCAGGCTGGCGATCTCGTCTTCCATCTGCAAAAAAACCCCGTCCTCGGTAGCGGGAAGACGGGTGGACATCAATTCGGCAATCTCGGTCGAGGGGGTGATAGGGTAGCCGGCAAAATAGGAACATCCGGCCAGAAGGGCCCCCTCCACCACGGCCTCGTTGCCGAGGGCAAACAATTCACGAGTGGCTTTTTTCTTCGGGCTCATAGTCGCTCACGATGTCTCGCTTGACAGGCCGTTGCAAGTTGCCAAATGGCGACAAAACGGTCCAAGGTTCACCCTCTCGCAGACGGACAGACCTGTTGCGGCCTCGACCTTGCGCCGCCGGCCCGTGTTTTTTTGAACAGGCTGCGAGAGACAGTCTTTTTAACAATCCGGTGCGGCAGACGTCTGCCCCTCATGTGCCTGGGGCGCCGTTTCCTGCTCCGCGCCCTCCTTCGGGGTAACCACGATGGCAAAATCCGGGCAGTGCAGCTCGCAAAACCCGCAGTTGATACACTCTTCCGGATGGACCACTTCGGCCTTGCCCTGTTCGTTGAGCTCAAGCACTTTGCCGGGGCAAAAGGCCACACACAACCCGCATCCTTTACACCAGTCCGGATAGACCCAGACTTTGGTGTTCCCTTTTTTCGGCTTTTTCGGCATACTTCATACCCATTCGCGATCGGTTTCCCAGTGCAAAAGTGGCTTAAATCTTTACCCCATCAACATGAGATTGGCAACACATATGCAGTCAAAGAACCTGTTTGTTTCCGATCTGCAACAGGGCTCGGCCATTGAAGATCTGTTCCTTATTGCCGAAGCCCGAAGCGCGGAAACACGCAACGGCCAGCCCTATTGGGATCTCGTCCTCCAGGACGCAACCGGGAAGGTGTCGGCCAAGATATGGGCGCCGTTGAGCCAACAGGCCAACGGCCTGGCTCCAGGGCAATTTCTTCATGTCCAGGCCAAAGTCGAACTCTTTCGCGAAAAATTCCAGCTCAATATCACTCGGTTTGAGGAAATCGATCCTGAAGGGGAGACATTGGACTGGTCGGCATTTGTGCCCCGGACAGCAGAAGCGCCGGAAACCATTTTAGAGGATCTGGAACAACTCTGCAGAGACGAATTGCAGCACAAACCGTGGCGCGCCCTCTGCCGCTCCGTGCTCCGGGATCCTGAAATCCGGCAACGACTCCTGCAGGCCCCCGCGGCCAAATCGGTCCACCACGCCTATCGCGGTGGCCTTCTGGAACACACCCGACAAGTCTGTCGCGTCTGTCTGCAATTCGCCGCGCTCTATCCGGATCTGGACAAGGAATTGCTCTTTGTCGCGGCCTTGTTCCATGATTTCGGCAAGGCCTGGGAACTTGAGGGGCTGGCGACATGGGATTACAGTGATGCTGGCCAACTCCTGGGGCATATCCATCTTGGGCTCGAACGTCTCGAGCCGTTTCTGCGCCGCCAAAAAGGCCTGGATCCGGAATTGGCCCTGCACCTCAAGCACGCCATCCTCAGCCACCACGGGGAGTTGGAGTTCGGGTCGCCGAAACGACCGAAAACCCCGGAAGCCTTTGCCCTGCACTTTGCAGACAACCTCGATTCCAAATTGACAACAGCGTCCGCCGCGCTCAATGACCTGGGCGAACATGATGGGGGGTGGACACCGAAAGTCTGGGCGCTCCAGCGGCAACTGTTCAAACGGACACCGACACCGGCTCCGATGGCGACACAACACCGCCCCAGGGAGGATCAATGTTCATTACCTTTGAAGGAATAGAAGGCTGCGGCAAATCCACGCAATCGACCCTTCTCGCCCAATGGCTCAAGAACCATGGTTGGGAGGTGCAGACCACCCGGGAACCCGGGGGCAGTCGCCTTGGCCAGAATCTGCGCTCCATTTTGTTGAGTATGGAAAGCAGGGACCTGACCGGCGAAAGCGAACTCTTTCTCTATCTTGCCGACCGCGCCCAGCATGTGCACCAGACGATCAAGCCCGCCCTGGACAAAGGCGCTGTGGTTCTCTCGGACCGTTTTGCGGACTCCACAGTGGTCTATCAGGGCTACGGCCGGGGACTGGACCCCAATCTCCTGCACACCCTCAACGACGTCGCGGTCCAGGGAGTCTGGCCGGATCTGACCCTGCTTTTCGACCTGCCGGTGGAGTTGGGGCTGAAACGGGCCATGGCCCGCAATTTTCAGGACAACAAGACCGAACAGGAAGGGCGTTTCGAAGCTGAAAGTCTGGCCTTCCATTCCCGGGTCCGTGAAGGGTACCTGACCTGGGCGGCCCTGAACAAAAACCGCTTCCAGGTCGTTGACGCCGAGCCGGATCCAGAGACCATTTTCAACGAGGTCCAGCGGATACTGCGCCACCGGTTTCCAAAATGGTTTCCCGAGTAAATCCCCGAATTCAGAAATGCTGGGGAAAAATACGGTTTCTGGAATGGGACCAGGGCGCTTAAGAGCGCTCTCAAGCGCCCCACCTGCCCGCTCTTGTCAAGGGCCGGGAAAACACCTATTCTTTAACCCTGCGTTCTCTGCGGCCCTGTTTGTTTCGAACCCGATGTCCAAGGAGGCGGACATGGCAGATATCACGCTGTACGCCCTGAGCACCTGCGTACATTGCAAACACACCAAAGAATTTTTGGACGAATGCAATGTGAACTACGACTGCATCTATGTCGATCGGCTCAGCGGCGACGAGCGCAACGATACCATCCGGGAAATCAAAAAGCTCAATCCCAACCTTTCGTTCCCGACCCTGGTCATTGGAGACACGATCATCGTTGGATACAAAAAGGAAGACATCGAGCAGGCCCTGGAGAATCACTCATGAACGTTGAAGAGTTATACACCAAGCTGCGTGCCTTGCAGGAACCCAAAGGGTATTACTTCAACAACGACACAGACATGGTCATGGATCTTTTGCAGAGCCTGCTGATCAACAAGGAGCGCTACGGCTACATGGCCTGTCCTTGCCGTCTGGCTTCCGGCAACAAGGAATTGGACAAGGATATCCTGTGTCCCTGTGTCTACCGGGAACCGGATGTGGCGGACTATGGCAGTTGTTACTGCGGGTTGTACGTGTCCAAAGAATGGAATGATGGACGGATCCCCCATGATTTTGTCCCCGAACGCAGACCCCCGGAAAAAGTCCTTCAGGCCCTGCAACATGCCAGCAGCGACGAGTAACCCTCGTTCGTTCTCACGCCAGGTTGTGGGCCCTGTCGCGAGAATCCCCTTCTTCACAGCCCGTGGATTGGACCGCGGTCCCGAGATTGGGACGCCGGTCTGGGAGAGCGTATGCGTGAAAAAATAGAAGCTGCTCTGGATAAGGTCCGCCCCGTCCTCCAGGCCGATGGGGGCGACATCGAACTTGTTGAAATTACTGACAACAACATCGTCCGAGTCCGTTTGCAAGGCGCTTGCAAAGGATGCCCTATGTCCCAGATGACCCTTAAAAACGGCGTCGAGCGCGTTCTTTTAAAGGAAGTCCCGGAAATAAAAGGGGTGGAATCCGTTTAGCGACGCCGCTGAGCTGACTGTTAAAAAAAAATCGTATACTGCAGGTCGTTCAAAGATCCCAAGGGACGGCGAAAAACGCTCAAGATCGCTGCGGACGTATTCGTCCGTACGGGGTTGAACGAATTGTAGCTTTGCTCCCATTGGGAGAGTTCCAACGGCCTGTAAGGCCGGTTCGGGCAGTATCGGCCCGGGCATGACAGCCGCATTTTCGCCAAAAGGCGGGCCCCAGCCCGCCTTTTCTTTTGAGGCTTGCGAAGCTCCCTGCGGCCCCAAAAAGGCCGAACCCACAGTCCGGACGGGCTTCGCTTGACCGGGGAGGCCACCACCAGAATCCCCTTGTGCGACAAAGACGAGAGAAGCGACAACCATCCGAGGAGAACCCAGCTCTATGGAACCGATCATCACCCGTTTCCCCCCAAGCCCCACCGGGCATCTGCATATCGGGGGGGCCCGTACCGCTCTTTTTAATTGGCTTCTGGCCCGGCATTTCGGCGGCCGTTTTGTCCTGCGTATTGAAGATACCGATGCCGCACGCTCGACAGACGAAATGACTGAGGGGATCCTCGAAGGTATGCGTTGGCTCGGTCTGGACTGGGACGAGGGGCCGTACTACCAGAGCCAGCGCACCGCCCTGTACCAGGAACACATCGAGCGCCTCCTCGCCGAGGACAAGGCGTATTATTGTCAATGTACCCCGGATGAAGTCGAGGCCATGCGCGAACAGGCGCGCGCCAGAGGCGACAAGCCCAAATACGACGGGCGGTGCCGCGAAAAAAATCTCGGTCCCGGCCCGGACAGGGTCGTGCGTTTCAAAGCGCCTCTGGGCGGCAGCACTTCGTATATGGATGCGGTCCGGGGCGCCAACGCCGTAGACAACTCTGAACTGGACGACTTCATCATCCGACGCGCCGACGGCAGTCCCACGTACCAGCTCGCCGTGGTGGTCGATGACGCCAGCATGGGTATCACCCATATTCTTCGCGGCGACGACCACATGAGCAACACCCCCAAACAGGTCCTGCTCTACGAAGCCTTGGGCTATCCCCTGCCGGTCTTCGGCCACGTTCCGATGATCCTCGGGCCGGACAAGAAGAAGTTGAGCAAACGCCACGGGGCCGCTTCGGTCCTGGAATACAGGGACCAGGGATATCTGCCGGAAGCCGTAGTCAATTATCTGGCGCGCTTGGGCTGGTCGCACGGGGACCAGGAAATTTTCGAGGTCGAGGAATTGATCCAGCTCTTCACCCCGGACAATCTCGGCAAGTCGGCCTGCGTCTTCGATACCGAGAAGCTGGAATGGGTCAACGCCCAACACATCAAACACCGCCGCCCGGCCGAGCTGGTCCAGGCGCTGAATACGGCGCTGGCCGAGGACAATCTGCCCCAGGGGGCGGCCGAATACCTGGAACAGATCATTCCCCTTCTGCAGCCGCGAGCCAAAACCATGCGCGAAATGGCGGACATGGCCGCCGTTTTTGTCATCGATGACGATGCTCTCCCCCGGGATCCGGGCCTGGTCGAAAAATTCATCACCGACGAAGCCAAGGCCCATCTCCACGCATTGGCTTCCCGTTTCGAGGCCCTTCAGGACTTCTCCCAGAGCGGTTTGGAGTCGGTAGTCCGGGAGTATCTCGAAGAAACGGATCTGAAATTCAAGGCCCTGGCCCAGCCGATTCGGGTCGCACTGACCGGGCGGAAGGCCAGTCCAGGCCTGTTTGAAATGATGGAGGTGCTGGGCAAAGATCGAGTTTTGCGCCGTTTTCAGGCAGTGGCAGCGTAACCCGCAAAACCATGTTTGCTCGGCCTCGGGGAGCCGGTTTCACTCCTTTCCTGCGACTGTTGCGCAGAGCAAAAAAATCCCCGGCCATTGAACAATGGCCGGGGAACATTACACGCCCCGTTGCCGGGCGGCGAACCGACGCGGCGCCGCTTAGATGCGGGGCTTGGTCACCGCACCGCTGCGCAAGCAGCGCGTGCAGGCGGTCACTTTCTTGACCTGCCCTGAGGACAATTGGGTCCGCACACGCTGCAAGTTGGGCATGAACCGACGCTTGGTCTTGTTGTTCGCGTGGCTGACATTATTGCCGACCTGGGGCTTTTTGCCGCAAAAATAACATTCCTTGCTCATCGACGTCCTCCTTCATGTCCACGCCCCGTTTCGATTCCAGGGGCCTGGTCTGCTCTATTGGAATACCTGATGACGCACGCTACCGCCCGGGGTCAGGGGCGTCCGGACGGCAAAGCGCCATTGCTCCGTCTGGTCAAAGGTGGTAGCTGTACTCGTTTTTTTCCGGCTTGGCAAGGGGAGCATCTTGACAAGTCTTCCTGTTCCTGACTACATATCGCTGTTCGCGAGGCAATTATGTCAACAACACATTGGGTGACAATAACCAATCTCCCGGCCGATGGCCGGGAATTTACTTTTACCGAGCAGTCGATCTGGTCGGAGCCACTCCAGGAATTCGGGTTGCCTTGGCGCATCGTCGAACCGTTGCGCGCGTCGGTTTTCCTGTTGCCCCAAAAGGACGGCTGCTACATCCGGGGCTCCCTCAAGGGCGAACTGGAGATGGCCTGCCACCGGTGTGCCGAACCTGCCCGGGTGCCTGTTCATCGCGATTTCGAACTCTTCGAGCAATTGCCCGACGAAGAGGCCGACGATCTGGAGGCCTTGACGCCAGGATTCCTGCGCGAGAACGACGAAATCCTTGAACTCGACGTGGCCGGCATCCTCTGGGAAGAACTCCAACTCGCTGTGCCGGACAAGGTCCTGTGCGCAGCGGAGTGCCTTGGTCTGTGCCCGCATTGCGGCGCGAATCTGAACACCAATTCCTGTGATTGCGCCTCAGAAGAGGGCGACCCCCGGATGGCTGTCTTTCGCAAGCTCAAAGTCCATTAGTTCAGGCAGGGGGACCCCTGTCTGCTTTTCTCTTGTCAAACACGAACCACACTATCGAGGTGACCTATGGCCCTGCCGAAAAAGAAAACCTCTCGTTCCAAAAAAGGTATGCGCCGCTCCCACCATCGGGTCCCGAAACCCACTGTCATCTATTGCGAATGCGGCGAGCCCGCGCTGCCGCACCGCGTCTGCAGCAGCTGCGGCACCTACCGGGGCAAGCAGTACACAAGGACTGCCGGGGATGAACAAGCCTAGCCGGCCCTGCATAGCCGTCGACGCCATGGGGGGCGACTTCGGCCCCCAGGTGGTCGTTCCCGGCGCTTTGAATGCCGCGAAAGCCAATGCGCTGTCCTTGGTCTTTGTGGGACGGGAGGAAGAGATCCGTCCCCACCTGGACCAAGCCGACACCACTGGCGTGGAGGTGGATGTTGTCGACGCACGGGAAGTGGTTGCCATGTCGGACAAGCCCTCCCAATTGCGCCGCAAGCAGGACACGTCCATCCAGAAAGCGTTTTTGCAGGTCAAAAAAGGGCGGGCCGACGGGGTTGTCAGCGCTGGCAACTCAGGGGCCAGTCTTGCTTGCGGGATGTTTACCCTGGGCCGGATCAAAGGCATTGAACGCCCAGCGCTGGCGTCCATCCTGCCGACAGAGAAAAACCCGCTGGTACTGATCGACGTTGGCGCCAACGTGGACTGCAAAGCGCGGCACCTCTTTCAATTCGGGCTCATGGCCGATGTCCTGGCCAAGGATGTCCTGCAGATTGAAAGCCCCCGGGTGGGGATTTTGAGCATTGGCGAGGAGGAAGGAAAAGGCAACGCCCTGGTGCGCGATGCCTACACCATGCTCAGCCGGTCTTCCCTGAATTTTGTCGGCAATATTGAAGGCCGGGACATTTTCGGTGGAGACATCGATGTGGCCGTGTGCGACGGCTTTGTGGGCAATGTGGCCCTGAAAATCAGCGAAGGGCTGGCCCACTCGTTGTCGCGCATTCTCAAACGGGAATTGACCACGGGCGTCATGGCCAAGTTGGGATGCCTCCTGGCCAGAGACGGCTTCCGCCGATTCGCTAAACGGGTCGACTATGCCGAATACGGCGGTGCCCCGCTACTTGGGCTCAACGGGATCGCCCTTGTTTGCCACGGGGCGTCGAACGCCAAGTCCATTTCCAGCGCCGTAGCCATGGCTGGCACGTTTGTCGACAACAATGCCAATGAACACCTAGTCCAGGGATTGACCAGAAACAAGGAACTTTCCCTCTATGGGCGAGGCAATGGTGAGGCTTCTGAAGCCGCTGCGTCCCAGGAGTTGCCCAAGGCCTCCTCTTCGTAGTTTCGAGTTTTTGTGTCCGCCTCTGGCGGCCGCCACACACCCTGCTCCGCCTCTGCCCAACCCAGCATATGGCTGTACAGGATGAGGTCGCGTCCGGCCGCAACCGGGCGCAGCACTCCAAGCACCGCCGCAACTCACCGCTTTGACGGCGCGAGGTTCTTTGCCATTTATGTCCGCTCACACTCCGAAAATTCTCGGCTTCGGTCATTACGCTCCTTCCAGAACGCTCACCAATGCCGACCTCGAAAAGATGGTCGACACCTCGGACGACTGGATCACCACCCGAACCGGGATTAAAGAACGCCACGTCGCCGCCCCGGACGAAGCCTGCTCCGATCTGGCCCTTCCCGCCGCCCGGCAGGCCTTGGAACAGGCTGGCCTGACTCCCGATTCCCTGACCCATATTTTTGTCGCCACGTTTACTCCGGACGCCTACGTGCCCAGCGCCGCCTGCGTTTTGCAGCACAAGCTCGGAGCCTCGCAGGCCATGGCCATGGATTTGGCCGCGGCCTGTTCGGGATTTCTCTATTCCCTGGAAACAGCCCGGGCCTTCCTGGCCATCCACCCGGAAGCCAAGATCCTGGTCGTGGGCAGTGAAGTCATCACCTCCCGGACCAATTTCACCGATCGCTCGACCTGCGTCCTGTTCGGCGATGCGGCCGGGGCGGCTGTTCTCGGCAACCAGGACAATGCAATAGCCGCATTGGATGATGTCCTTTTGGGTGCAGACGGCAGCCTCGGTGATCTGCTGGTCGTCCGCGGCGGTGGTTCTGGGGCCCCTGTCGCCCTTGGGGAGAGCGTGGACGAATCCTTTTTTGTCCAGATGCAAGGCAGTGAGGTCTTCCGCCACGCCGTGCGCAGCATGGCCTCCATCACCAACCAGGTCCTGGCCCGCGCCGGTCTTTCGGCCAAGGATATCGACCTCTTCATCCCCCACCAAGCCAATATCCGAATTA